>NZ_PEIG01000001.1:0-365393 GCF_002749975.1 Gloeocapsopsis sp. IPPAS B-1203
TCATGTTAGTGTTCCAAGCCGAGCACAACATCCTGATGCACCCGTTCCACCAGTTAGGAGTAGCAGGAGTATTCGGTGGTGCACTATTCAGCGCCATGCACGGTTCACTAGTCACCAGCTCGTTAGTGCGTGAAACAACCGAAAGCGAAAGCCAAAACTACGGCTACAAATTCGGACAAGAAGAAGAAACATACAACATCGTAGCAGCACACGGCTACTTTGGACGTCTAATCTTCCAATACGCTAGCTTCAACAACAGCCGCAGCTTGCACTTCTTCCTCGCAGCATGGCCAGTAGTCGGCATCTGGTTTACCTCCTTGGGCATCAGCACCATGGCGTTCAACCTCAACGGCTTCAACTTCAACCAGTCAGTGATAGACTCACAAGGTCGCGTGATTGGCACATGGGCAGACGTGCTCAACCGCGCTAACTTGGGTATGGAAGTCATGCACGAGCGCAACGCTCACAACTTCCCTCTCGACTTAGCAGCAGGCGATGCTACTCCAGTTGCTTTAACTGCTCCTAGCATCAACGGTTAATTGGTAGTCATTACCTCAAGATCTACAAAAAGCGCTCCTGTATATAGGGAGTGCTTTTTGTTGTTAATGCAGCAATCTCATATGCTAGAGGTTATCCAGAATAGTTAGGATAGTTGTGGAGTAATTAAGGAGAACGACAACGGTTTACGCACGTCCTTTAGCGCGTTTAATTGAACAACTACAGCGCTTACCTGGAGTTGGACCCAAAACTGCCCAGCGCTTGGCATTACACATTTTAAAAAGACCAGAAACCGAGATCCAAGCTTTGGCGCAAGCATTAATTGATGCCAAACAGCAAGTAGGCTTATGTTCAGTTTGTTTTCATTTGTCAGCTGAGCCAGTATGTGAAATTTGTCGCAATACGAATCGTGACGATCATACTATTTGTGTTGTCAGTGATTCTCGCGATGTCATTGCTTTAGAGAAAACGAGAGAGTATCATGGCAAGTACCACGTGTTAGGTGGTGTGATTTCACCTATGGATGGAATTGGACCAGAACAGCTGACAATTCAGTCTTTAGTTCGGCGAGTTAGCCAGCAAAAACCCAAAGAGATTATTTTGGCTATTAGCCCTAGTGTTGAAGGGGAGACTACTACTTTATATCTGGGTCAGCTATTAAAGCCATTTACTCGAGTTACGCGAATTGCTTTCGGTTTACCTGTAGGTGGCGACTTGGAGTATGCAGATGAAGTCACTCTTGCAAGAGCACTTGAAGGTAGACGAGAACTAGATTAAAAGCAAAGCTAAATACTCTTGTGTGGGTGCTTATACATTGTTAGAGCATCATCTTTTTTACTAAATGCTACCAATTTTACTAGTTTATAGGTGAAGTGAAATGGGAACCTTAGAGAAAATTCAATAGAGACGCTCTATCTTTAGTATCCATAAGATCTGCGTAAATGAAGACAAACCTACGTGAAAAAACTGATTTCCTCTGGCTCAGAATTAAGGATACTGTAAGTGTCAGTACTACTTGAGCAAAAGCTGATTTAGATAAAATTGGTATGTTTTTACGAACTTGGATGATAGCAAAGCTTGTCGTTTTTACATCTGATCAGCACAGAAGTTTAGTCGTACATAACGGAGACAGATTAAGCTTTCGAGGCAGCAATGACTTTTTGCCACAATATTTTGAGATAATGCCAAGCATAACTTAAACCGTGATTATTAGGGAGTTGGAGTGTTACTTCTTTACGATTGATGATCTCTACGTTGTACAAAGCAGAAAGTTCTCTAGTGAACCATTTTGATTTAGAGCCGCCAAAAATTTTGGTAGTTGACGACCACGCCGCAAGCCGGATGACTGCAGTTGCTCTTCTTGCAGTAGAAGGATACGAAGTTTTGGAAGCAGACAGTGGTGTCACAGCACTAGATCTGGTGATACGAAGTCAGCCTGACTTAATCTTGCTCGATGTTATGATGCCAGGAATGGATGGTTTTGAAGTTTGCCGTCAACTCAAGCAAGACGAACAGACTCGCTTGATTCCTGTCATTTTTATCACTGCTTTAAATGATAGGCGATCGCGTATTAGCGGAATCGAAGCTGGAGGAGATGACTTTCTGACAAAACCTTTTGATCGGCTAGAATTAGCAGCCCGTGTCAAATCACTTGTACGACAAAAAAGCTTAAACGAAGATTTGGATCATGCAGAACAGGTGCTGTTTTCCATTGCTCAGGCAATAGAAAGTCGAGATCCCAATACTGGTAATCATTGTCAAAGATTGGTGGAGTTGAGTAAAGCTTTTGGAGAATATCTCCAGCTTTCGCGAACACAAATGCGTAATTTGCAGTGGGGAAGTTATCTGCATGATATTGGTAAAGTCGGAATTCCTGATGCGGTATTGCTCAAGCCAGGAAAGCTAACGATAGACGAATGGGAAGTTATGCGCCAGCACGTCCTGATTGGGGAAAAAATTTGCTTGCCTTTACGGACAATGCAGGGAGTTATTCCAATCATTCGCCATCATCACGAGCGTTGGGATGGCTCTGGCTATCCTGATGCTTTGGTAGGAGATGCGATTCCGTATTTGGCTCAGGTGTTTCAATTAATTGATATTTACGATGCTCTCACTAGCGAACGTCCTTACAAACGAGCTTTATCGGGCGAAGCAGCACTGCAAGTCATTGAAGAGGAAACAACAAAAGGTTGGCGCAATCCTGAACTTGTTCAGCAGTTTACTGAGTTTATTCGTATTGCCTCTCATTAAAATACGAGAAAAGTGTTGATTGACGATAGATGTAGCTCAAGAAGACTTGATATTAAGCAGCAGCTTGATCTAATTAGCTGATATCATTAACCCGACGTATAAAATTTATAAGCTGGTGCTCATAGCCACTCAATAGCTCATTATGGTAGCGGTAGCAATTTTAGCAGCAGGACGTGGAACACGCATGAAATCTTCTCTCCCGAAGGTACTGCATCCTTTAGGAGGACGATCTATAGTAGAACAAGTTCTTCAAAGTTTACAGGCAATTTCACCAACACGATGTCTCGTTATTGTTGGCTACCAAGTAGATCAAGTAAAAGCCTCTTTAGCCAAGATAGACAACGTATTTCCATTTGAATTTGTAGAACAAACAGAGCAGCTAGGAACAGGTCATGCTGTTCAACAAGTCATACCGTATTTAGAAAACTTTACGGGTGATTTACTTGTACTTAATGGCGATGTTCCTCTGTTACGAACAGAAACGCTACAACAGTTACTACAAACTCACAAAGAACATCAAAATGCTGCCACAATCCTCACTGCACAATTACCAAATCCGCAAGGGTATGGGCGGGTATTTTGTGACGAAGGTAATATTGTCCAACAAATTGTAGAAGACCGCGACTGTTCTGCTGCACAAAAACAAAATTGTCGCATTAATGCTGGTGTTTATTGTTATCGGTGGTCAGACTTAGCTGATGTATTACCACGATTGCAATCTAATAATAATCAAAAAGAATACTACTTGACAGATACCGTCAATTTCTTAAATCCTGTAATGGCAGTTGATGTCGAGGATTATCAAGAAATTCTAGGAATTAACGATCGCCAACAGCTAGCAACTGCTTACAGTATTTTGCAAGAGAGAGTCAAGTCAAAGTGGATGGCTGCAGGTGTCACACTGATTGACCCAGACAGTATAACTATCGACGACACTGTACAAATTCAACCTGATGTCATTATTGAACCACAAACGCATTTACGAGGACAAACAGTGATTCAATCAGGTTGTCGCATTGGACCTGGTAGTTTAGTTGAAAATAGTTCTTTGGAAGAGAATGTCAGCGTGCTGTACTCTGTGATAACCGATAGTCGGGTTGCAGCAAATACTCGGATAGGTCCCTACGCTCACTTACGCGGTCATGCATCAGTTGGTGCAGGATGCAAGATTGGTAATTTTGTTGAGTTGAAAAATAGTCAGCTAGGCGATCGCACGAATGTGGCTCATTTATCTTACTTAGGAGATGCCACACTGGGAACGCAAGTCAATGTAGGTGCAGGTACGATTACAGCTAATTATGACGGTGTACAAAAGCATCCTACAAAAATTGGCGATCGCTCTAAAACTGGTGCTAATAGTGTTTTAGTTGCACCGTTAAATATTGGTAATGATGTCAACATCGCTGCAGGTTCAGCAGTAACAGAAGATGTTCCTGATGATTGTTTAGTCATTGGTCGGGCGCGTCAAGTTATTAAACCAGGTTGGCGGTTGAAAAGAAGGGGTCAGGATTTAGAGGGCAGGGATCGGGGAGAAAAAGAGTAAGATTCCTCTAGTAATGTGGGGTAGGCAAGATGCCTACCTATTAATACTAAAAACTGCAATAGGATGGAAGAATTACTAGAGCTTAGGGAACTACTACAGCAAGGCAAGGTTGACGAAGCTTTGCTATTAGTAGATGAGTTGGAAGACATGAGCCTAAGTGACAAAATTAATAAAATTGACAGTTATGGCGTCATACTACTAGTGCATCTAATTAAACAGCAGGCAGAAAAGCGGTCAACCCGCTCTTGGGAAATTTCAATTGAAAATGCAGCCCGAGAAATCAGCAAACTCAACAAATGTCGCAAAGCTGGTGGATATTACTTATCACCAAAATAATTAAGTGAGATCCTGCAAGAAGGATACCAAATTGCACTCAAGCGAGCATCTGTAGAAGTATTTGAAGGACGTTTTGAGGCTGAAGAAATAGAAAATATGGTTGATCGGCAAGCGATTTTGTTGCAGGCGATCGCATTACTTTAGCAATAGCTTGTCAAATCGTCACCGATCCATTCCAACGTATCGCCTACTTGTTCGCCTGTATGATAAGCAGCCAAGAGCACTTCACTTGTTTTTCCCCAGGCGATCGCACCTGTGGCGTCAATTGCAATCGCGCCTAAATCACGTTTATGTTGGAATGCTTCAGTAAACGAGCGTTGCATTGCTTCTGATAAAGCCAAACCATCAGTGACACGAATAACGATCCGTGGTGCTAGACATTCATCAATAATATCTTCGCCAATTCCAGTACAACTTACTGCAGCGTGGGCTGTTGCATAATTACCAGCAGGCATTGCTGAATCACTGACACGCCCAATGCGCTCAAAGCCTTTACCGCCAGTTGAAGTTCCTACTGCTAAGCGTCCTTGGGTATCGAGTGCAACAACGCCAATTGTGCCACGTCCTGCATTACTCGATTCTACTAATTCTTTTTCGGCAACGACTCCTGCCATTTTTTTCTCAAAATTATCTTGTCTTTCCTGAAGCCACTCTTGTAACCGCAACTCAGTCAAAGCATCATAACTAGGAATTTGCAGTTCGCGTAACAACTCTGCCGCACCATAGTCTGATAACACGCGATCTGCTGAAGTTTGCAAATTATTAGCAAGATCAATAGGGTGCTGTACTCGCGAAACATTAATCACACCACTAAAGCGCTGATAACTGCCATCCATCAGCGATGCACTCATCCTAATCTGACCGTCAGATTGCAATACCGAACCAGTACCAGCATTAAAGCGGGGATCGTCTTCTAATAATTGACAGCCAAGAACGACAGCATCAGTAGCCGCTGCACCCGCACGTAACAGTGCATAAACTTCTTCAATCACTGCGTAGAGCGATCGCCGAATAATTTCTACTCCACCTTTACTTTTGAGGGAACTACCAGCCCCGCCATGAATAATTAACTTTGGTTGCACTCGTCATCCTAAAATTTTAGATTGGTGATTTTAGATCTTAGATTATCTAGAGAAACGATTTAGTAATATCTGGTAAATATTGCTCAAATTTTCTAGTTATCAGGCTTGGTAAATGGTAAATGGTAATTGGTCATTAAATTTAGTGTCTGTGTAGCTAAATGCTGATTGCCAAGTGCTAAAAGCTTTCTTATTACCTATTACCCGTTACCTGTTACCAGATTAATCTGCACTTGAGCGCCGACGGCGACAGCGTTCAGAGCAATATTTTACATCATCCCAACAATCTGCCCATTTTTTCCTCCAAGTGAAGGGACGTTGACAAACTGGACACATTTTTGTGGGTAAGTCAGATTTTGTGCGGGTACGAGCCATGTTAGGTTATCGATACATTGTTACTTTAATTTTAAGAAATATTACTGAGCAAGTGTTATGTCAGCAACTGCCCGTTGTTCTGGAGTGCGAATAGTTTTAGTAGAGCCAGCAGGGGCTTTAAATGTAGGGGCGATCGCTCGTGTGATGAAGAATTCTGGACTAGAACAACTAGTGTTAGTCAATCCACAATGCGATCCCCTGTCGCCAGAAGCACGGCTGATGGCAGTTCATGCAGCAGATATATTAGAAAGTGCAGTTCAAGTCACAACGTTACCAGAAGCTTTATTTAACTGTACGCGAGCGATCGCTACAACTGCACGCGATCGTGACATAGGAATTACACTAGAACATCCGCGTCATGCACTGCCGTGGTTAATTGAACCACAAAACACTGCACTCATTTTTGGACCAGAATATCGCGGCTTGAGTAACGAAGAATTAAAATACGCGCAACGCTTTATCCGCATTCCTACAAGCGATCAATATCCATCACTCAATCTAGCTGCATCTGTAGCAATTTGTAGTTATGAATTGTTTCAGTGTGTTGTGCAGTCAAACGTTAAAGAAACACCTGACTCGGATACGGTTTCCTTTGATGCCTTAGAGGGATATTATCAGCAACTTGAGCAAATCTTGCTGGAGGTTGGTTATCTCTACCCACATACTGCTGCGAGTCGCATGCAAAAGTTTCGCCAAATTTTTAATCGCGCGCAGTTAACAACATCTGAAGTAGGAATGCTACGAGGGATACTCTCTCAAATACACTGGGCGTTGCAGCAGAAAACTGAGCAAGAAAGGTAAATCTGACATTATACCAGTACAAATGAACTATTTTGCGTTATTTTAAGCGCAATTGATGCCATTTCTTTATAGATTGGTATAAACTAAGTTGCCAACGCCACATATTTCCTAAAAATAAAGCGCAGTATTAGGGTGCTTGAGGAGTTAACTGTGAAACAGCTGTCTGCTACAGAGTTGAAAGTCTCACACAAAATCCCAGTTTCAGATGGTACAACCACAGCCCGACGGGAAGTCAGTCGTTCCTCGGCTAGCAGTCAGCAAAAGATGAGAAGTAGTAGAAATCAAGCAGCAACTACTAAAACGTCATCTGCACAGCCATCAGCTTCAACAACAGCTAGTAGCAATCGTAAATCAGTTGACTTGCCACTGAGTCCACAAGTTATTAATCGTAGTTCTAGGGTAAATCAACCAAATTATACAAATCAAAACGGCGTTCAGAATGTAGATGTTAGAGAACCATTCATGCGAGTAACACTACCTCAGGAAGTCAATGAGAAAAAACGCGTTGTTGTGAATAAAGCGTTTCCCAGCACTAGCACTCATGCAGTTATGCCTCGTTCGCACGGAGAAAAACGCACTCATCGCCGCAAAACCACCATCTTGACAAAATCAATACTTTATACGTTTAGGTTACTCATTTTAGGTGTAGGCATAGGAGCGATCGCAGGAACGTTGTTATCAGTATTAGATCCTACAAACCGCATTAAAGCAGAAACGCCAACTGCAGAAACACACTCAGAAGTCACAGAAGTAGCTATAGTTCCAGGCTCAAGGTTGAAGTTAACTCAAGAGATGAGTTCGTTGAAAACGACAGTAGAACAGTTAGCCGCAAAACAAAAAAATTTACTACCAGGAGTCTTTTTCGTTGATTTAGATACTGGTGGCTATTTGGACGTTAATGGTAACACAACTTTTGCTGCTGCTAGCATGATTAAAGTACCGCTCCTTGTGGCATTTTTCCAAGATGTTGATGCAGGGAAAATTCGCTTGGATGAAAGCCTAACGCTAAAGAAAGAGTTAATTGGCGGAGGATCGGGCGATATGCAATATAAGCCGCTAGAAACAAAATTTACAGCGTTGGAAACTGCAACCAAGATGATTGTGATCAGCGACAATACAGCAACCAACTTGCTGATTGAGCGCATGGGTGGAGTAGCAGCGTTGAATGAGCGGTTTTTGAGTTGGGGTTTGACAGCAACACAAATTCGCAATCTTCTGCCAGATTTGGAAGGCACAAATACGACAAGTCCTAAAGACTTAGCACATTTAATGGCATTAGTCAACGAAGGAGACTTGATGTCAATGCGATCGCGCGATCGCATGCTAGATATTATGCAGCGTACAGTAACTAACACTTTGCTACCACGCGGTTTAGGTGAAGGAGCAACAATTGCTCATAAAACTGGTGATATTGGTTCTTTGGTAGGCGATGTTGGTCTAGTTGATATGCCGAATGGTAAGCGCTATATTGCCGTAGCAATGGTAAAACGTCCCCACAATGATGGTCGCGCTCAAGAGTTAATTCGTCAAATTTCGCGGGCAGCCTACCAAGAATTGAACAAGCCCAACTTAGAGCAAATTCTCCGGACAACACCTTTTGTAACAACTTCTCCAGCAGCAAATTCAGCAGAAACAGGTAGTTCTTCTACTGTAACGCCTGAAACACAGCCATCTACTTCTAACTAACAAAGCAAGATCTCGCTTGTGGCAAATGCTTCCGCAATCAATAGACTAAGCTATTTCGCAGTAGAAATCTGCCAGAAAACGTCATAGGAACACCCGTTCCATCTAAAATTGTCTCTCCACTATTTTCTTGTCGCGCATGGATGTGAAGATGAGGTTCGGTTGTATTTCCTGAATTTCCTACCTGGGCGATCGGTTGATTTACGCTCACGAATTCTCCTTGATTGACAACAATGCTTCCACTCATCAAATGAGCAACTAATATTTCAACGCGATCGCAGGCGATTAGAACATAGTTTCCTGCAGGATGTTGTCGATCTGTTTCTGGTGGAATTAAGTCAGGGAAACTATTAATAGCATTTATAACTTTTCCTGTACATGGGCTGTAGACAGTGTCCTGAAAGATCGCATATTTTGTTAGTTCTGTTGGGTAAAGTCCATTTGCTCTAGTGCCAAAGCTATTAAGTTTTACAAGATCCAGTGCATATTGTTGAGCGCGGTTTGTATTGTGGTAATTAATAATCGAGCTATTTCCACCATGAGCTACATAATATGTACCGTCTTTTAATGGGAAAGCAAATTCAACAGGTTTGTCATGAAAAGAAAAGCCTTGCAAAGTCAGAAAACTGAAATAAGCAAATATTATTATGATGAAGAAATTAACACCCAAAGAAGATAAAGATTGATATTTTTTGATTGGATAAAAGGGTAAATGCCGAACTTTTTTATATGACCTAAGTACTGCTATGAAAAATAGAATGACAAGAATAAATCTTAAGTAGTAACTTAACCAATCCCATCGTCCTGAGAAGAAAATATAAATAGTGTAGAGCGTATTTACTAATATATTGAGTAACCAATCAAGCTTACTTTTGGCTTCACCCCTCCACAACATAGAGAAAAAAATAGTAGGAAGGAGGAGATGGGTAATTAAAAGCAATCCTATTTCAATCAGCATGTTACTTGAACGGCAATTCTGCACTTTAGATGTTTAGGCAAGAAGATATTACTTGAGACAAAGGAGCAACAGATGTTCAATGAGTTAAAAGTTGCTTACCTGCTTTCGCTTATTATTGCAATCTTGACCTTTGTCGCAGCTGCAGGTGGACTTGTTATTCAAGATCTGTATCGAGACAACTTGTTTGTTACTTCTGGATGGTTTGGAAATGATTTGGTAACGCTAGTTGTTGCATTTCCTATTTTAGTTATAGCTCTCATACTGTCAGCACGAGGTTCACAGCGGGCGCAACTCGTGTGATTGGGAATGCTGAACTATACGCTTTACAATTTTGCCTTTTACCTGTTTGGGGCAGCTTACAATCGCTTTTTCCTCATTTATGCAGCGCTATTCACGCTATCAATTTTTGCGCTGATCTTTGGGCTAGTAGGAGTTAATGTCAAAGAAATTAGTCAGAAATTCCGTGCTAAAACACCAGTGAAATTGATTAGTGCTTATATGTTGTTTGTCGCGATCGCCCTTGGTGGATTTTGGATTTCGCAGGCACTGAATTTCATTTCCACTGGGCAAGTTCCCCAGATAATTGTCACAGTAAATGGCTCTACTAATATTATTGCGGCTTTGGATTTATCAATGGTAGTGTCAATATTTCTCTTAGGTGCAATCTGGCTACGGCAACACCAGCCTTAGGGTTATGTGCTGGGAGTCATTGCCAATATCAAAGGTGCTGTTTATACGTTAGCATTGACTGCTGCTACGATATCTGCTGCTTCTGGTGTCGCAGATATGACATTAGTTCCTTTATGGGGATTTTTGTCGCTAGGTAGCTTCATTGCAAGCTTGTTGCTTAGAAACTTGCGCTCTCATGGTTAGTGGCTCAAGGCATATTTAATGACTGAGTGACTTCTTGCGGTGTATCAACAGTATCTAAAACAGACCAGATGTGCTGAAGTAGTGGTTCTAATCCTTGGCGAGTAGCAGCAGAAATGAGAAAAAGGTTGTTACTGTAATGTGCAAATTTCTGAGAAATTTCTCTGATCGTATCTTCATCAACAGCATCAATTTTATTCAACGCTAAAATTTGTGGGCGATCGGGTAGTCCGCGTCCGTATGCGTGTAACTCTTGCTGAATTGTTTGATAATCAGTGACAGGATCGGCAGCAGTAGCATCAACTAAATGCAGTAGTACGCGAGTACGTTCAATATGACGCAAGAAATCATGACCTAACCCTGCTCCCTGATGAGCACCAGCAATTAAACCTGGAATATCAGCAAAAACTGTGCCATCACCTGTTGGTTTACGAACGACACCCAAATTAGGGATTAGCGTTGTAAAGGGATAATCAGCTACTTTGGGGCGGGCTGCGGAAAGGGCAGCAATTAACGTTGATTTACCGGCGTTAGGAAGTCCGATAATTCCAACTTCGGCTAATAACTTTAACTCAAGGCGCAGCAGGCGTTTTTCTCCTGGTAAACCTGGAAGTGCATACTCAGGGGCGCGATTGCGATTACTCAAAAAATATTTATTTCCGAGTCCACCTTTACCACCAGCAGCGACGCACAGTGTTTGTCCTGGCGTGACTAAATCGCCTAATAGTTCGTTTGTTTCTGCGTCGTAGATAACAGTACCGCAAGGAACTTCAATAATGCGATCGCTTCCTGAAGCCCCTGTCCGATTATTTGGTCCACCACGCGAACCATTTTCAGCTTGGAAACGATGTGCATATCGAAAGTCTAGTAAAGTTTGTAGATTTTCCGCTGCAACTAAAATAACTGAACCTCCATTTCCCCCATTTCCCCCAGAAGGTCCTCCTGCTGGCACGTATTTTTCACGACGGAAAGCTACAATTCCATCACCTCCTGAACCTGCTTCAACTTCAACTTCTGCTTGATCGATAAATTGCATAGTTTTTGGGAATGGGTAATGGAAAAGCACTTAGCACTTAGCATTTAGCCTAACAAAAGCTAATAGCCAATAGCTAATCGCTATTTAATGACCAATTACCAGTTACCAGTGTTAATGACTAACAATATTCTGTGACATCTTCATGACACTCATCAGCAAGATAGGACAATGCACGAAAGCGTAATCCGACAAGTTGCTCATAAAGCGGGTTCAGCTTACACAGAGGGGGAATGTGGACAACTTTCTTGCCAAAAAGTTTGACATCGCGCTCAAACGGGCACTGCGGTGGAATCATTTTACACAAGAAGCGGGCAACTTTAGGATCGTGAATATCGAGTCCATCAAGCCAATCACGCACAGGATGCAAGACATCGATCTGTGTTTGTTCGGTGGTTGGTAAAGACGTTGCATCAACATTTGCGGGAAGATCGCATAACGTTTGACGCAAAGCAACCAGTACCGTTTCTTGTAACTCTAAAGCTTGGCAGAATTGATGAATAATTTCATCTTCGATCGAGGAGTAAGTACCATCGGCGATCGCTACCATCACAGCAGTCCGTAAAAAATTTTCTGCCGCAGTTGGATCGTCTTTTAAAACAGCAGCTAACTCTTCTGGGGTAATTTTTTCAAAGGATTCTAGTTTTGAATCAATAGTAAGCTCTTGAGTTAAAGCAGTAATGAGTTCTTGCTCTTGGGGATCGAAGTCACCATCCGCCCAAGCGATTGACAGTAATCCTCGTAACCAGGCTACGATTTGTTCGTTTGTGTAAGGAGATTTGACAACGCTTGTCATAGTATAAATAATAAATAATTTTCCGAGACTATCCTAGCGCTGGTAGTAGCCTATCTGGCTGTAAACTAGAAAACCGAGTTGCTGAATCTATAGGCATAAATTTGTGACGCTACCAGAGTTTGGATTATTTCTCATTTCGATCCTAGCGAGTGTGGCTGGGCAATGGCTGCTCAAAGCAGGCGCTATAAAACTAGGTAGAGTAGATGCGAATAATTTTGTTAGCCATGTGTTGGGGATAATTACAATTCCAGAATTACTTGCCGGATTAACGTGTTACGCTTTAGGCGCGATCGTCTATATTTTAGTGCTGACTCGCGTTAAACTCAGTGTTGCAGGTCCGGCGGTGGCTTTGGTATATGTCTTTTCGCTGCTGATTGGATATTTTGTCTTTCGAGAAGCGATTCCTTTCAGCCGAGTAGTTGGGTTAGGACTCATTATCTGTGGCGTTGTTCTCGTGATTTGGAAAAGTTAGAGATAGCGAGATAATACCTCAACGGTAGCTTGTCCAGTTTTTGCCCAACTGAAATTATTTGCTCTAGCACAACTTAGTTCAGAAAGATGCGATCGCAATCCAGATTCCGTTGCAATTGCTTGCATTGCAGCAGTAATTTCTGCAGTGTTATAAGGATCGACTAGTAGGGCGGCGTCTCCCGCAACTTCGGGTAATGAAGAAATATTCGAGGTAATGACTGGAGTTCCACACGCCATAGCTTCTAATACAGGTAGCCCAAAGCCTTCCCACAAGCTGGGAAACACAAGTGCGATCGCTTGATTGATAATTGTCGGTAAATCTTGATATTTTACATAGTCGAGAATTTTGATGCGATCGCTGATATTAAGTTCGGCGGCGGCTGTTTGTAGTGCAGGAGTATAGCGAGGATCGAATGGTCCTGCTAACCATAGTTCATAATCGCATGGCAATGCCGCAAAAGCAGTAATTACTCGATGTAAGTTTTTGTAAGGATCGTGGCGTCCAATGTAGAGGAAGTAGTTACTCGTCGGTAAATCAATAAAGCGAAAATGATTGACGTCATGCGCTAGCAGAATTGGGGTAATCTTATTTGCACTAATACCAAAAAAGTCTGTGATGTCTTTAGCTGTGGCTTGGGAGATGCAGAGAATATGTTCAGCTTGCTTTAAGACTTGTGGGACATAGTAACGGAAGTACGATGTTAGAGGAGAACGATTAGGAAAATGCAGTGGAATCAGGTCGTTCACATTAACGATGTAACGGCATTGAGTATATAAAGGTGCTTCTGGAATTGGAGAGAACAGAAGATGCGATCGCAGTTTTTTGTAAATTTGTGGCAGTTGAAACTGCGTCCATGATAAACGACGGATATGACCGCGCCAACCTTGCTCTGCAGTTTGATTAGAAGGAACTATATAGCAATTGTGTGCAGTAATCTGCTGATTAACGAGCAATGTATGATCAATTTGCAAATGAGGTATCAGATTTAATGCATAAGTACTTGTTCCAGTAGGGCGACTTAGCAAATAGGATAAATTTATGATTAATTTTCCTGGCATTACATTTATCAATCGCAATTTATTTTAAGTGGATATTTCTTAAAGTTTAATATTAGCAAGATAATTTTTAGATATTTCTTTTTTATTGTTGCTCTTATCAAAAACTTACTTGTTAGATAGATTCTCAGCAATATTTGCTCCCATAAAGGTCGGTGCTTTTGATAGTAATAAATTTGACTGCGTCGATATTCAACAGCCATTAAATCAGAAATATTTCGAGACGAATAACCCCTAATATGCAGTAAAGACACTTGGGGTGCATAAATTATTTTCCATCCTTGCTCTTTCACTCGCAGGCACAGATCAACATCCTCAAAATACATAAAAAATCTTTCGTCAAAACCTCCTACTAACTTAAAGATTTTCTTTCTAATGAAGAAGGCTGCACCAGTGACAAAGCTTACTTCGCTTTGAGTGCTTATATTTTGCTCATCTAGATTATTTTTACTTTTTATAAGAAACTCTTGCCAAATACTTAATACTGAATGATTTGAAGACTGTAGCGTTCCATCAAAGTTTAAAATTTTTGGACCAACAACTGCAATATTTGGTTCTTTTTCTAACAATTCGACTAAAGGGAATAATATATCATCTTTTATCAAAGTATCAGGATTTAAAAATAGTAGAAATTCACCTTGAGCTAGATTTACACCTGCATTACTTCCTGCACCAAACCCCGTATTTTCTTGTTTATGAATAGTGAGTCGAGGAAAATTCTGTTTGACTAAAGCGACGCTACCATCTGTAGAGCAGTTATCGACTATGATGATTTCATATTTAATACTCTGTATGTATTTCTGTATTGACTTTAAGCAATTTACTAATACTTCTCCAGCGTTATAATTAACAATAATGATAGAAACTCTTACTTGTTCCATTATGATTGGACTAAAATCATATTATGCTGAGATATCCGCGTTCAATAATAATGTGAATTTACCAAAATACGCGCTATGCTAGTTCAATTTGGCAGTCATCACCAATAAGAAATCGCAAAGCTTTAGGACGTCTTGCGGCTACTGTCAGTTGAGCACATTGTCCAATGACACTATCAATAATTCGTTGATGAATTCGATCAATTCTTGCGCCTTGGAGAACAACGCTGTGTTCAATGTCCGTTTCGATGATCGTTGCTTGATCGGCAATACTACTGTAGGGACCAATGAAACAGTTTTCTAAATAGCAATTACTACCAATGATGACTGGACCGCGTATTGTGCAGTTAATGACTTTAGAACCAGGACCAATTTGGACGCGCCCAATAACTTGACTATGCACATCTACTTCGCCAAGATTGGAGGTTTTGAGGTAAGTATCGAGAATCAGGCGATTAGCTTCTAAGAGATCGTCTTTTTTTCCTGTATCTAACCACCAGCCTTCAAGTTGACAAGCTGAAACTTGTTTTTGCTGATCGATTAAACATTGAATTGCATCAGTAATTTCTAATTCTCCTCGTGCAGACGGTTGAATGCAAGCGATCGCTTCATGAATTGTGTGAGAAAAGAAGTAAACACCAACTAAAGCAAGGTTTGAAGGGGGAACTTGTGGCTTTTCGATTAACTCTAAAACGCGCCCGTATTCATCGACTTTAGCAACACCAAATGCACTAGGATTCGCTACTGGACGCAGTAGAATTAAAGCATCGTGTTGTTTTTGGGTAAATTGCTGGAGAAAGTAGCTTAAGTCTCCTTGCTGAATTAAGTTATCACCCAAGTACATGATAAAGGGGTCATCCTTCAAAAAAGACTGGGCAATTTGAACTGCATGAGCAAGACCAGCAGGTTTATCTTGCAGGATATATGTAATATTGGCACCAAAGCGATCGCCGGTTCCTGTTTTATTTTTGACCTCGCCTCCCGTTTCTGGACTAATAACAATACCTATATCAGTAATTCCGGTAGCAACGATTTCTTCGATACCGTACCAAAGAATTGGTTTATTGGCGACAGGTACAAGTTGCTTTGCGCCAGTATAAGTCAGAGGACGCAAGCGTGTCCCTTTACCGCCGGAGAGAATCAGCGCTTTCATAACTATTTGTGTAAAGTTCTGCTAGCATTTTCCTAAGTCCTTGTCGCCAGTGAGGCGATGGAGTTCCCAGAACTTTGGTTATTTTCCCACACGCGAGAACCGAATAAGCAGGTCGTTGCGCCAAAGTAGGATATTCGGGGGTAGTAATAGGAATTACGCGCTGGATTTTGAGAGGAAAACCGAGTTGCTGGGCTTCTTCAAAAATCGCGATCGCAAAATCGTACCAGCTAGCAACACCACTGTTGGTATAGTGATAAATTCCAGTTGGAATATTAAGTTCAAGTAATTGGACGATCGCACAGGTAATATCGCCTGTCCAAGTTGGACTCCCAATTTGATCTGCGACTACACGAATTTCTTCGCGTTCTGTACCCAGTCGCAGCATAGTTTTGACAAAGTTATTACCGTAGCTACCGTATACCCAAGCCGTCCGTAAGATAGTGTATTGATTGCATTCGTCTTGAACTGCTTGTTCCCCACCGAGTTTTGATCGTCCATAAGCCCCTAAGGGATTTGTCGCATCGATTTCTTGGTACGGGTGACTTTGACGACCATCAAATACGTAATCTGTAGAAATATGAATCAGATGTGAATTGAATTGTTGTGATTCTGCGGCTAAGATACCAGGTGCGATCGCATTAATTATAGTTGCGAGTTCTGGTTCAGTTTCAGCTTTGTCTACGGCTGTATATGCCGCAGTATTGATAATGATCTGAGGTTGGACTTTGCGGATAATTTGACGCAGGCTATCAGGTTGTGTCAAGTCAATTGTAGGGCGTCCTACCGCAGTAACATCTGCTACGGGTGCGAGGTAGCGTTGCAGTTCTTGACCTAATTGACCTGTGTTACCAATCAGTAAAATTGACCATCTCATGCAGTTAATTTAAAACAGTCTTGCCATGCGGATATCATAGCGGATTGTGTGGGAACTTATTGTGAGCCTGGCGAATAAATTCGCGGCTCAATAGACTAAGTTCACCTCCGTGGACTAACAAAAGCAGCATAAACTTATGAAGATAGGTTTTGTTTGTGTAGCTGTGGTTTTAACCGAATCAGCTTTTTTCTGACTTGATCAAGCAAAGACTTCAGCTTGGTGAAACGGTTGACCTGCTTGGTCTTTCTGTGAAAGTATGGGTGGAGTTGAAATAGACCAATCAATTGCAAGATCTGGGTCATTCCACAAAATACAACGCTCGTGCTGTGGTGCGTAGTAGTCTGTCGTTTTATAAAGAACTTCAGCGCTAGGAGAGAGAACTAAGAACCCGTGGGCAAAACCTGGAGGAACCCACAATTGGCGTTTATTCTCAGCACTCAAGATACAACTAATCCATTGACCAAAAGTGGGAGAACTTTTGCGGATATCTAAGGCGACATCAAGGATCGTACCAGCGATCGCGCGGACTAACTTCCCTTGAGGTTGCTGAATTTGGTAATGTAATCCCCGCAGGACATTCTGTTGCGATCGCGAATGGTTATCTTGAACAAAGTGTAGCGATAGTCCCACTTTATCGGCAAAAGCTTTCTCATTGTAGCTTTCAAAAAAGAAGCCGCGATCGTCACCAAAGATTCGAGGCTCAATCATCAAAACTTCAGGTATCTCAGTCGGTAATATATTCATCTTCTTATTGTTGCGCTTCTCACAGACAGACCAACCCAGCTAAATACGCCATAGATGCCTGCAGCTAGAATAACTATGACATGCATTACAATACCAGCAGTCAGCATGCGGTAGGAATCAAATCCGAGTAAAGTAAAACCAAACACCCAACCCGCTTCTAAAGTGCCGATATTACCTAATGTACTGATGGGTAGTAACTGAGTTAAGTTAGCTAAACTCGAACCTAATACAACTTCTGAGAAAGACATGGAGAAGCCAAGGGACTGTAAAACGACCCAAAACAAGATAAATATTGCTAACCACAACAAAATTGAGTAGCTAAAAAGTTTTAAGTGAAGCGAAAGTTGGCGATAAATCAGCAACTCATTATAAAAACTTTTAATTAAATTATTGACCTTTATAAAAAAATTATTAATTCCTTTATAAGTAGTTACTCTTGCTCTCGAAGTACGTGCTAGTTGCTGATTTTTTGTCATGAATATGAATAAGCCTATAACAAGTGCGATCGCTACTAAACTCAAAACTAAAGAACTTAGCCAAAAGCTAGCGATTCTCCCCTGAAGTACAGCAACTCCAACCCCTATACTTACGATACTTGCTAGTGCTAAAGCATCATGAATGCGTGTTAATAATAGTGATGCTACTGAACTAATGTAAGGATAATTTGAATAGCGCTTCAGTAACAAAGGTAAACTTAATTCTCCCGATCTTACAGGCAAAATATGATTAAGGAACTGATATATACAAGTAATTTGAAAAATTAAAAAAAAGGGGATACTTGTTTTAACTGAAAGCAGTTCAAAAAAACGCAATGCTCTTAATATTTGAGTAATTCCTACCAAAAAGAATAGTTTTATTACACCTTCCAAACCAACCTGCGACAATGCAGACAAGACATCAGAAGGTTTTAAAATACTTCCCAAAACAACTATCAAACAGACAGTAAAAAATATACTCCAAACTTTTTTACTACGAACTAAACTATAAATCATTGTGTTATTTAGTTTGAGCTAAAATCACCGTCCACGGTAATAGAGATTTTACGCTTAATATCTCAAATTTCGTTTTTACTAGTTTGATAAAACCTCTACGCGACCAGTGTTGAATATGTCCAGGGCTGTTACCAAACTCAGTAAAATAAGCACCTCTTAAAAAATTGAGTGTTCTAAATATTGGTTCTCTAGGAACGCTTAGAATACAGTATGGTGCAGCAACGCTAGCTAGTTTTTCTAAGCCTAATTGAGGATGTTCTAAATGCTCTAAGACTTCACAACATACAACTAAATCTGCTTGGTCTGTAGCCTTTTGTAAGTCGTATATACTTTTTTTCTCAAACGAGAGTCGAGAATAATCAACTCTACTTTTTGCAATATCAAGAATTTTATCTGAGATATCTGTGCAGTGCAAAGAAGCGTTTGTTTGACTCAGTATTTGAGTGACATGACCTTCGCCACATCCTACTTCAAGAATAGATTTAGGATGTATTTGACTGATAAGTTCAATAATAGCTTGATCAAACTGATATAGTAAATACCTACCAACTGGATTCTTCATTTCATACTTGTTCGATCCAGTGCCAACAACTATACCGTCTTCTATTAATGGGAGGTGCTTTTGATTCATGGCAAATAGTCTTAATTAATGATACAGTTGCAGATTTTCATCAATCACTTCAGCAACCTGTTGTTCTACACAGTCCGAGTGAGAATATCGTGTTAATAGCTCTGCTAGTACTCCTAGAGAAATCAATTGAACAGATAGAATTGTGGACAATATACCAAAAAATAGCAGTGGGCGATTTCCAATTGGACCTAAACCAAGGAACCATAAAATGACGAGATAGATAATTATCGCACTTCCTAAAAGACCAAAAAAAAGTCCTATCTTACCGAATAAATGCCCTGGTTTATATAAGTAACGAGTAATCACAAGTACAGTTAATAAATCAATAAAACCACGCGAGTAACGTTCCCATCCATACTTAGATTTTCCATATTGTCTGCGAAAGTGACAAACTCCTACTTCTCCCACTCTAAATCCTAGACTATGAGCAAGAACTGGAATGTATCTATGTAGTTCTCCGTAGAGTTTTATGCAGTCTAAAACTTCTTTACGATAAGCTTTAAAACCACAATTAAAGTCATGTAGAGGAATACCAGCAATTTTTGCTGTTACCTTGTTATATACCTGTGAAGGTAATGTTTTAGAAATAGGATCATTTCTGTTTTGACGCCAACCTGAAACTAAATCAAAGCCTTGTTCCAACTTGTTTAAAAACTTAGGAACTTCAGCCGGATCGTCTTGGAGATCGGCATCAATAGTAAAAATAACACTGCCTTTTGCTTTTTTAAACCCAGCAAAAAGTGCTGCTGATTTACCAAAGTTTCTGCGGAGTTTGATGCCCTTAATTTGTGTAGGATATTGATGAATTAAATCTTTAATATGAAACCAAGAATGATCGACACTTCCGTCATCTACAAAAATAATTTCATATTTGCTAACCCTTTCTTGAAACATCACTCCGCGAATTTTTTCTGACAAAGTAGCAATCGTTGCTTCTTCGTTGCATACAGGAATGACAAAACTAATACCGATACCAGGTGACATATTAATTTAGTTCTTTAAATGGAGTTGTCTGATACAGTTTGTAAGTATTTTGTAGCTTGATCCAATTTGATTGAGGTGCACTAGCGTAGGCAAATAATGTTTGGTCTTCTGGTGAAAGGCGGACGTATCCTTTCCAACCCGAAAATTCGTAAGATGTATCTAGTGCTTTAGCAACATCTAGACGAGGAAAACCCGTGAGTGCAAAACCACGTATTATGTTGTTTTGATTTAAGATGGCAATGCAGTTGATGTCCCGATGTTGGCGATCGCCCGCCCAACCCTCTACTTTAGCTATGTCAGGTGTTAGCTTAGTTAGATTATCGAAAACCCCTGGCAATACCTGTGGAGTTGAAGGTTTTAGTAAATGAGAGCTAAGCTGTTGATTAAATGGACACAAGCTGTCTGCTTGAAAAGGTCGATGAAATGGAACTAAACGGTTTTGTTTTAGAGCATCTGTTAAATTTAGAAATTGCTTAGGAGCGGGACTAATAACCTGCTTGATAATGTTTTTATCAGTCACTCCGAGTTGAACTGACAGAGTTACCAACGGTTGTAAAGAAGCTGCACGCGCGATCGGTTGAGATGCTTCAGTTCCAACTCTGTACATCGACAGAATCAATACAGTTAGCCCTGCTAATAGTGGTGTTAGTAATTGCCAATAAGTATTACCATGTCGTAAAAATTTTTGCAACCCTATCGCAACAAGCACAGTCAGACTTAGCCAAAACAAACTTGGTAAAGAGGCATAGCGCGATTGAATTGCCGATGCCATACCAGCTCCCGAACGACTCACTGCTGCCATCAATGCAGTTCCGATGACATAACCTTGTAAGACTAGCCACGGTAGCCAAGAAGTGCGAATGATTTTAGCTTGTGGATTTAACCAGTAACCTGTACAGCAGATAGCAATTATCAAACCAACAATACCGATGCTACAGGCAGTAACAATATCAAGGGTAAAAACTGCACCTAAATATGTGGGAATGAATATCAGGATATCGCTAACGCTTCGTGATAAAGGCGGATGATAACCAGGAGTTTTGTAAGTAAGGAGATATATACTGCAAATGGCGATCGCACAACCGACGTACAACAACACAACCCGTATCGGTAAGCGCATCAAAACAACAGCAGCGCATAATACTGGTAATACAGCGATCGCAGTACTATAAGTCAGAGTGCCTAGTAAAGCAAAAAATAAGCTACCAATTGCCCAAAATATTTTTTGTGAGCATACAAGCTTTGTTAAGCAAAAGATAGAAGCAGTAACGAACAGATTTGCTCCTATCCAAGCCACACCACTAAAGCCTCGCATCCAATTATGTGCTGCAGCAGGTGTAAAGCAAAAAATTGAGATACACAACAGCACTACAACAAATAAACTGCGAGAACGTCGTAAATCATTGGGTAGCAGTGCCGCTAAAAGTATAGCTTGCCCTATGGCAAATAAAAATGTGATGCATGATAAACCTATATTTGAACCTTTTGTAACAATTATGTTGAAAGCATAAATGACTGCAGGAATTAAAACTAAATGCTCGTTAGAACGAACTAACCAGTCAGTAGGTCGAGATGAAAAGCCATCAGTTGAATAAAAATGACTAATGATGTCCCAGTAGTCATAGGTGGAAATTTCGCCTGATTGTGTAATCCAGTAAAAAATGTAGGCAGCTGGTAAAACAATGACGATCGAAGCGACAGCTAAATGGAATTGTTTTTTGCTGAAAGTCGGAGCAAGGCTGCTTTTGTAAGGCATACGATCTGTTCCACACACCTAAAAAACGTGGCGTAGCGTAACTGTATCCAAGTCTTCTGACTCACTCGCCGTACATTGGAGTTGAGCTATCTAGGGTTCATAATACATTGCTCAAGATAATATCAAAAATCGTATACAAAACTTACATTACAAACCTGGTATAGCTGCGAATTCTTCAGTTGAATGTGGGAACAGCTGCATCACAATATGCAAAACCTATGTTTTGCACAATCAGAAAGCTTTTTAAGCTATATATCTATTAAGTTGACAAATACTTATAGATTTACTATCAACTATTTAAACTATTTATTAAAGTTTTATGCTTTGTTTGGTTTAAGTATTAACCTCATTCACTAGCTGCTTTCTTAATACAGCTACTACCTAGTGACAACTATTTCAGGTGTAGTGGTTAACTGCGTAGCTTCTTTAGTTTCAGAATCATAAGCCCAAGCCTTAAGAATTACTGAACCTTCAGGAAGTGTAGCAGCATCAATATTTATATTCCAACCAGAGTTAGCAAAAGCAGAATTATTTAAAATCTTGACAATATCTGGTCTTTCTACATTGACAGGGGCTACTGCAACAACAGTATCATTATCTCCATAGGTGATAATGACGTTATCTGCTGGTCTTCCTTTGTTTGCAAGAATAGCCCACCCATAAACATTTATAGGGTTAGTTCCAGATACTTCTACTCTGGTAGCATTAGAACCATTAACAGCATCAAAAAAGCCTTGAGCACCTGTAGAAGTCGTTGTGAAATTAATTTCTCCTACATTAGTTACTCCAGGAATATTGGCAGTTGGTGACGGGTTAGCTGAATCTGGAGATGTAGTAGTGGTTTGATTAGTAGGACATGCAGCTAAAGTAAGTGATATAGCTGTAATTAATAAATTGGTTGGATGTAGCAACTTTTGAATTTTAAGCATGATTTCCTTGCTTACCTAATAAATTGGTTATGCTCTTAAAAAGTAGTTGATATAACTCTTTCAAGCAGCTAACAATATAAATTAAGTATGTATGCTCAAAGTGGCTTTTATTTTATGTTTATAAAAGTCTACTATATAAATTGATGAAATTATATTTTCTCCAAAACAAGCTATTTTTGTATCTGTAGTGACTCCATTGTTTTTCTGAGAATAACAATAAACTCTATTTGATTTTTTTGAAGTAACTCAATTTCAAGTGGTAATGATAAAGAATTTCGGCAATAAAGCAAGAGTTCTAAAAATTCGATTTGCGTCCAAACATGAAAATGGATGCTGTAGTTTATAGCAAGCAAGTTTTCAGCCCTAGTTGCAACGTTACTATCTGCTGCTTTTTCAACAAGTCTTGCCCATTCTTCGTAATGCGATCGCTCTGACCAGCTTCCTCCTTCTTCATAGTCGCGAATGATGTGTTCTAATGGAGTTATGGGGCGATCGCAATCAAATGTGTAGCGTTTATCTGGTACAGCCATATATAAAACTCCACCAGGTTTTAAAACTCTTAGCCAATTTTCTAGAGAAAATATAGGGTTTTGACAATGCTCGATCACATGATTCACGATGACAAAATCTAAAGAATCATTAGGTACAGTCGTCAAAACTTCGCCATCATCGATAATATCTGGTTCTACTAAGTTGTGTGCTGCGAGTTCTGGATATTGTTGTCTGAGTTCCTCTACTGATATCCTATCTACATACTGAATGTTTACTTCCGCTGGAACTTGTAGTGGTGAATGTAAAGCTCCAATTTCAATACCATGACCAGTTAAATATTTAGCAGCAATTTGTTGGCGTAAATCACTCTCTACACTAGCAGTACTAGTTGCTGGCTTATTCGTTGTAGATGCAAGTAAGTTTAGCTTACGTGCTAATGTACTAACTGGAGCAGTCAATGTTTTCAGTTTCATCTATAACTCGACTTTGTTGTATGGGTAGTATCACTTGTTTTATGGTGGTTAACAGCTAATAGTTAATAATGAATTATTAATCTACCAACCGTTGACCATTAACCGAAACAGCCTTTAAATTAGGTTTATTTTCACCCACTTACTTAACTGAAATTTAGGTTCAATTCTGTCTATGAGTTTAGATTACAAGTGAAATGGAAGGTTGATTAAGAGAATTAGATTTTAATGCTGTAATCTTCGCGATCGCGTGTTAAGTTTGGGTTGTAGCACGGATCGTTGTCAACTATTTCTTGCCATTTGCTCAGTAGATAATCAGCTTCTTTATGAAGTCTAGTAATTTTTTCTGGAGTATCTTCATAACCTCTACTTTTAGATTCATAGTGGTATAAAACTACATGAGGTAAATAAATATTCCTGTAGCCTAGATTGCTCATTTTGAGACATAGGTCGATATCGTTGTAAGCAACAGCTAAGGTTTCATCAAATCCGCCAATTTCTACAAAAACTTCGCGCCGACACATCAAACACGCACCAGTAATTGCAGAATAGTTATTGATAGTTTTAACCTGACATACGTAACCAGGGGTTGTTGCAGGAAAGTAACGGTGACTATGCGCAGCAACACCACCCAAACCAAGAACAACGCCAGCGTGTTGAATTGAATTATCAGGATACAATAAAAGAGCGCCTACTGCTCCGATTGATGCTCTTTGTGCTTGTTCTACCATTGCTTCGATCCAATCGGGTGTAACGACTTCAGTGTCGTTGTTTAAGAATAGTAGGTAGTCTCCTTCAGCTTTACTAGCAGCGTAGTTATTGAGTTGAGAATAATTAAAGGGAACATCAAGCGGATAACATTTGAAGTGTTCTGGCTGTTGTTCTAACCATTGCGAGATAATATTTAAGGTCTTTGCTTCAGTGCTACCGTTATCTATAACAATGACTTCGTAATTGGGGTAAGTACTTTTTTGAAAGATTGATTCTAAGCATTTATTTAAAATAGTGCCTAAGTTGCGGGTGGGAATAATAATACTGACACGTTTATAGTGAGAGATCTCATACCGCACGCTGTAGTTTCCTGGAAACTCAGGAAGTCCAGTGACTTTTCCAGGTTCATTGCGTCGCGTTAAGGCTTCGGCGATCGCCTTTTCTGCTGCAAGTTGGGCATATGATTTGACACTGGCTACACCCGCTGCAGTCGATTCAGGATGAATTCGCCAGTGATAGAGTATTTTCGGGATGTGAAAAATATTGGCTGTTTTTTCAGTTAACCGCAAAACGAGATCGTAATCTTGGCTACCTTCATAACCTACACGAAAGCCACCAATTTGCTCAATTAGCGATCGCCTGTAAGTTCCCAAATGACAAGTATACATCCGTGAGAGAAAAGAATCAGGACACCACTCAGGCTTAAAGAAAGGATCTTTCAGACGATTTTGTGTGTCAATCTTGTCTTCATCAGAGTAGATCATATCGGCTTCTGGATGCCGATTGAGGAGTAAAGCTACTTCATACAAAGCATCTGGCGTCAGACAATCATCGTGATCGAGTAAAGCAACAAATTCCCCTGTAGCTAGCTCTAAGGCAGAATTGGAAGCCTGCGAGATATGACCATTTTCTGCTCTAAAAACGACTTTAATTCGAGCATCTTTATTTGCATATTCCTCTAACACTGACTTAACGTACGGTTTAGTCGAAGCATCATCTGCAATACATAATTCCCAATAGGGATACACTTGCTCTAGAACAGATGCGATCGCCGCTTGTAGAAACTGCTCTGGAGGATTGTATACTGGCATAATAATGCTGATAACAGGTTTATAAGGAAAAATTCCCACTGTTTCAGCCATTTTTTTGAGATCTGCTGCTCTGGGAAAATTCTTACTTAACCATCGCGCATATTGTTCTTGATATGGTGCGGCGATTGTTTCAACTTCAGTCGTTGTTGGTGCAATGTCTAGCTTATAATAAATTTTCTCTAATGCTCGTGAGAGCACATAACGTGTACCTTTAACCCGTAATACTGCAAAATAATGCTTAAGCCGTGATAATAAACTGCGTGACTTGACACTAGTACTTGCAAGGCTGAGTAGCGTTGCTTCGTTACGTGTAGCACTGTATGCCCAGGCGTTGAGATGAATTTTTCCGGCTGGGAAATCAGTAAAATTTAGCTTCACACTCCAACCAGAATTTTGGTAAGCTGTAATACTGAAAGCTTGTGCAACATCTGCTCTTTCTGAATTAACTGGAACTACTGCAACCAGTTGACGGTTTTTACCGTGAGTGATGATAACGCAATCTGCGGCTTTTTCTTCATCAGGCAAAATTGCCCAGCCTCTGGCAATAAGCGGTGTGAGATGAGGCACTTCAATTGCGGTAGGGTTGACGCCATCAATGCTATCAAAACATCCATGTAATCTTTTTGGCGCAGCGTTAAATTTAATTTCCTTAAGATCGCGAACTCCAAGCAGATCGCTTGCAGCACTACTAACTGGTGCTAGGGCAGTATTCTGCATATTTGGTATATGTTTAATACGTACTAATTACTTTAAGCTAAAGTGGAAGTTTCGCAACTTCCATTGACTATTTATTAGTTGCTACTTTCATCCTTTTTTTCAGGCTGAACCATGCTGTCCGTAGCTTCCAAAATTTGCTCGTATGCATTGAGGCAATAGTAGCCTCAGCTTGTTGCCGTTCCACTTGAGTTTGGGCTAGTTGGGCTTGTGTTTGTCCAAGTTCTGCCTGCGTTTGGGCTAGTTGGGCTTGTGTTTGTCCAAGTTCTGCTTGAGTTTGGGCTAGTTGGGCTTGTGTTTGTCCAAATTCTGCTTGAGTTTGGGCTAGTTGGGCTTGTGTTTGTCCAAGTTCCGCCTGCATTTGCACTTGCGATTGCTCTAATTCTGCCTGTATTTGTGCTAGTTGCGTCTGCGATTGTCCCAATTCTGCTTGAGTTTGTATTAGTTGCGCGTGCGATCGCTCTAGTTCACTCTGAAGACGCTTGCCTTTTTTTTCTGATTGACATAAATCTACCCAATCCTGAAAAGCCCATACTTTATATGGAGAATTCCTGACTTTTTGCATCGTTTCTAATTGATGCTCTCGATCAAGTTGAATTGCTTTAGCATTCAGTTCTTGATATACATTCAAAGCTTCAGGAAAGTAATAAGCAACTAATGTAGCTCTATGCACGTTTGCTTCTTGCACGCGCAGTAGTGAACGTTCAAATATATCAGGTGCAGGGGTGGCTAGCGCCACTTGAAATTTGTGATTAATGGCTTCAATATTTTTTTCAAGTTGATTGGCTATACTGTAAACACTAGTTAGAATACAGCGATCGGGAAAGCGATCGTAAAAGTTTAAAATTTTCTGGTTATAGTGAATCCATAGTTTAACTGCTAAGTCGGGGTGAGAAAAAAAGATCGTATCATTCTCTCCTCCTCGACGATATAAAGAATCGACGACCTCCCAAGGAGAGCGATAAACTAGAATAAATTTTCCTTCTGGTAGTAAATCTGCCCAAAAATTGAGAAAAAGAGTCGTTCTAGGATCTTTCCATCCCCAATATGGACTTTTAGAATTTGTGGCAATAAGTTCTTTGGCTTGGTCTATATACTGTTGTTCGACCTCTACTGTTTCTGTTAATGTCCATCCAGCATCATCTATTCCCTGAGAGCGCAAAACTGTTTTGTGAAACTCGAAAAAATCAATATTTTCAAAATGACCTTTTGCATTGCTTTCGTTTGCTCCTAACAGTCTTTCACCAACATCTACTCCTGCACTTTGAAGTATTGCCGCTGTCAGTGATGTACCCGAACGATGCATCCCAGTAATGATAAAAGCAGTTTTGTCTGAATTAACTTCAAACGATTGCATAGACTTCTAACTATTTACGGATCAGATTTTAGAATAAAAATATTCTAGAACTTTCTCAACAAATTCAGTTCATTTTATCAGCGTTGGTAACTAAATTTGCTGATCCGAGTGACAGAAAGTAGTATGACGCGCTTTTACTACACTACGTCATCAAAGTTTTAGCCTTGAAAGGGAACTTGACGTCGTTCAAAGGCACAAATGGCTTATTGGTTCGGCAGATGCAACTTTCGCAATACCAGTTTTATTAGTTCTCTGGAAAGTGCTGCTACTTTGAGAATTATGTATCCATTTAGGGTTTATAAACCTGTGCCATTAGACTTCTTGCATGAATCAAAAAACTACCCTTGTCATTCTGAACTACTCTTGTCATTCTGAACGAAGTGAAGAATCTCAGAGATATTTCGCTTCACTCAATATGACATATGGAGTATTCGCGCCAGAGGTCTATTCAATAGAGTTCTTGCAAAAGCCGAAAAATTATAAATGTCATTCCCAGCGGAATGTAATGTAGCGCAGAATCTCGCGAGATGTTTCGCAAGGCTCAACATGACAGTTTAAATACTTATGTACTATGCTGCTAGTCTAAGGGCAACAAATGATTTGTACCAAAAAAGGGTGCCTGATTAGACACCCTTCACACAGTCATACAAGTATCTTTCTAACCTAAAACAAGTAGGCTATTATTCGGGTTGTCAAAACTCACGGGATCGCCAAGAAAAATATCCGTACTACCAAAACTTCCAGCATCGACAAAAGTTGCAATGAGAGTTGCATCTTCTGGAGTAGTACCGCCAGTTGAATCGTAGTAAAGTTGTCCGATATCACCTTCACCACCACTAATTGCGTAGATAGAAGCAGCGCCACCAGGTAACGTATCAGCTAATATTGCTGCCTCAAGAGAAGCGGCTGCGACAAAATCACTTGAACTTAACCCATTATCTTCAATAAATTGTAAACCTGTAAATGCCGATGGGTTCAGAACAATAATATCTCCCCCTTCTCCTCCGTCGAAGCCAGTAATGATATCACCGCCATCAGTGATAGCGTTATAGCCAAAGCTAGTAGGACCACCACCACTAGTCAGTACATCAACGCCAGCACCACCAATCAAGGTATCATTAGCAGCACTACCAACAAGGGTATCGTTGCCTAAATTACCAAACAGCAAGCTGTCCGTATCAAGCTCAGCAACAAGAGTAGCATTACTGATGAGATAGTCACCACCTTGACCACCATAAAGTGTATCTCCACCCGTAGTAGTAGTCAAAACATCATCTCCTAAGTTGCCATACAGGACATTACCACCACCTGTGGCATCTAAAATATCGCTTCCCTGTCCACCAAACAGGGTGTCACCGCCATTACCAGTAAGAGTATCGTCTCCTAGGTTGCCATATAGTTCAGCAGCGCCACTACCAGTGTCTGTGAGTTCATCATTACCCTGACCGCCGTAGAGAGTGGGGCTACCCTCTTCAGTAGATGCAGCAGTTAATGTATCATCACCTTGATTACCAAATAGGAGATCATTACCACTACCTGTCAGATCATCATCTCCTTCGCCGCCATAAAGCGTATCATCACCATTACCAATGAGATTATCGTCTCCTGCGTCGCCGTACAGCTGAGCAGCATAATCACCCGTGGCTGTGAGCACATCATTACCCTGACCACCGTAGAGGGTGTCATTACCTGCTGCTGTCAAGTTATCAATGCCTAGATTGCCAAAAAGCAGACTGCTACCACCTGCAAAACTTGTTAATTCGTCATCTCCTTGACCACCATACAGAGTTGCATCTCCAGTAGCAGTTAGAGTGTCGTTTCCTTCGTTACCGAAGGCTTGATCGCCTGCACCTACTGTAATCGTATCGTTACCTGCAAGACCATTAACGATATCTGGCTCTGCAGTAAGATTAGGAAAAGTGCCAAGGGTTGGAAAAGTGTCATCTCCAGTGGTTAAATTGATAACTGCCATTAAAGTTCACTCCTAATTAGGTTGTTGATATGAAATAACTGTGTTTCAGCGAAGTAACGCACGCGACAATGAACCTGAATGTCAATACTCCAGGTATCGTAATGAGGGGCTGAACCTACGGACGTCTCCAGGTTGCCTTACTTAACTAAAATCCAGAACAAACCTAACCGCCGTCATTGCGTGTATCCAAGCGCAAATTTACGGATAAACAATTTTCTTACGACTAGATAAATTCAGTACATCTACTGTGGCAGTCTTAAATTTCGCGTGCTTTCATCTACAGTTTTTTTATCTCCGTGAATTTACGGTGGACAAGAACTTTAATACCTTATTTAAAAAACGGGGTTTTCGTGCTATAGAATGCGATGCGTCAATATATCCAAAGCGCCGTAAACTTTCCTCACCCTGCAACATTAAGCTATGCACAATTTCTGCATCGGCTTGCTGCCATCGCCCAATTGTGGGTGGAATTATAATTTCTAAGTCAGGCATCTCGCGCTCAAGCGGAACTTGTAAAAACTTCCACAATTGCCGAACCGTTGGCAATGTTTGCAAGACTAACTCTTCATATTGAAGACAAATGTAGCGTTTTCCTAAAAACTTATGACCAAAATCAGCTGCAAAATTATTAACTTTAAGCCACAGTTCAAACGAGTCTTGAGGATTCATCTGTGTAATATCTCGACCTAATACTGCAGCCCCATGCTTGCGCAGCTGGTTTTGATTTCCCGAAAATGCCATATCACGACCATCGCGGACGATATGGATAAAGCGCATTTGAGGAAAATGACGATAGACGAAGGGTAATAAATAGATTGTGCGGGGATACTTCCAACCCCAATTGATGCTAGCTGGCATATGCGCGCAATGCTTTTCAATGCATTCTAAAAATTCTTCATCCATAGCTGCTTGCTCTGATGCTGTTAAATAAGCATCTTTGCCATTGTGGGCGATGTCAATCCACTTATCACAAAACTCAGTTAGAGCTAGGGCATCTTCCGATCCATTCAAGATTTTGCCCATATCCACACCTGCATTGTCAACTGCTCGCGTGAAGACTCGCGTTCCAGAACCCCCAGTACCGCCAATCACAATAGGGGTATTACTCGGAATCATGACTCATCTCCTGACACTAATTTGGATTTTAAGATGCCCTCCGACTGAAGTCGGGGCTATCCAGGCAAAGTGTACCTTCGTACACTAAAACAACATTTTTATGAGTAAGTCCACGGAGGCGAACTTTGTTTATTTAGCGGCGAATTTATTCGCGATTCTCGTTATGCAGGAGGTTTCAGGATTAGGATGAAGAAATAGAACTCGCATTTATTTGGCAATCGGAGACAATATTTTGACTGTTATCTAATACATTGCATTCAATATTGATAGGTAATGCAAAAAAACCTAATGAAGGTGGATTACCAACGACTGCTAATGGCAACATATCAAAGCGGCGATCGAGTTGCGTTATGCTGTGATCTCCTAATTCGGCAACTCCAGCAGAGACAGTATAATTTCCTGGAGACATATAACACTGCCAACTAAATTCAATAACTACCATACTTTTTGCTAAAGTAGGAGCTAAGTCTTTTTTAGAGTGAAAAGTATTAGTTCCAATAATAGGAATACCTTTTAAATCTTTGATAGCAAAACCTACAAATGGACGAGCAACTTCACGATAAAAATAAATTGCGATCCGTACAGTAATTATGTCTGCCCATTCTACAGTTTGAGTCGTTGTCCCTTGAGAATTGACAACTTCTACGCTAATGACTTCTGCACCACCAAAACCAATCCTCGATTCACCTATTTGATTGTCATTTTTTTCTTCATACTTTTGTTGAAAACTTGCTAAGTCGGTATTTTGATCGGCTTCTCGTTGAGCAATTAAGCTTTTGTATGATAAAGCAACTTGGCGAGGTTCGCCTTGAGATATCATCAAACTCTTGTCGAGTAAGATGGCGCGATCGCACAGTTGCAGAATACTTGTCAGATCGTGAGAAACAAATAAAATTGTTTTCCCATCTTGATAAAATTGCTCAATTTTTCTAAAGCATTTGCGCTGAAAAAGAATATCTCCTACAGATAGCGCTTCATCAATAATGAGTATTTCTGGATTGACATGAGTTGCTACTGCAAATGCTAGCCGGACAAACATACCGCTAGAATAAGTTTTGACAGGTTGATCGATGAACTCTCCAATGTCTGCAAACGCTGCAATTTCATCAAATTTATTTTCAAGTTCTTCTTGGGTCATCCCTAACAAACGACCATTAAAAAAGACATTTTGACGACCCGTAAACTCTGGATTAAAACCACTACCTAGTTCTAGTAACGCTGAAATTCGACCGTTGACTGTTACTGCTCCTGTCGTTGGTGTTAGAGTTCCTACAATAATTTGCAGTAAGGTACTTTTACCAGAGCCATTTTGTCCAATAATGCCCAAAGTGTGTCCTTTAGGAATCTCTAGGTCAATACCCCGCAATGCCCAAAATTCTTCTGCTCTACTTTTCCCTGGTAACAGTATTTCCTTAAGTCGGTCAACGGGGTGAGGATATCGCTTATAGCATTTCGAGACATTTTTTAATGAAATTGCAATTTCTTCAGCCATTGTTTCACTTTTACCCCTCAAAACTCCCACACATCAACTGCTAGTCAAACAAAATTACCAGGTTCGACTTGCAGCGATCGCATTTATTTCCCCAGTTCAATTAACTTAGTCATGCGACAAAATGATAACTCTACCTACCTCCAACATGATTTGATTCTAGAGTACGTCAGCAAATGCAGGACGCAAACGTCGATAAATCAGCAAACCAACATAAAAAATGACTGCGGATAACATCGTAGCCACTCCCAATTCTCCCCAGTGTCGCACTTCTCCTTGCAGGATAATGTCTCGATGAGTCTCGACAATTGCGGTCATTGGATTGAGCCAAAATACCCAATTTCTCCATCCTTCAGGAATCAGCGATGCTGGATAGATAATTGGTGTTGCATAAAACCACAAATTCATCACAACGACCAAGGTTTGTGGTATATCTCGGAGAAACACCGTCAGTCCAGCAGCTAAATATCCAATACCAGCTGTTAATAGTAATTGTGGTATCCATATCAGTGGTAGCAGCCAAAGCGTAACGTGAACCATCTGTGTTGTTATTGCCACGAGTAAAATCAACACTATCAATCCCAAGGAACTTTCAATAAAGGCAGCACAAACAGGGACTAAAGGCAATAGTGCTAGCGGAAACACCACTTTCTTGACTAAGTTTGATTGGTTAATAACACAGGTTGCTGCTGGTAAAAATCCATTCAAAAATGCGGTCCAGGGTAGCAATCCAGCAAATAGCCATAGTCCGTACATGAAGTTATTTTCTGGTAAACCCTCTAGACTCAGCCTGACCCGCAAAACAATGGAAAATACATAGGTGAAAATTAGTAACTGCGACAGCTGATTGAGTAAAGGCCATAAGTTGCCTAAAACTGAGCCTTTGTATCTTGCCTCTAGTTCTCGCAACACTAGTATTCTGAGTAAATCTAGCTTTGCCCACCATTGCTCACTAAATGGGAGTAATTTTTTAGTTTTACTAGCTTTTCGGACAACGCCTTTGATTGTTTGTCGCAATTTTCACATCCTCGCTCACTACCAACACACCACATTTTTTGAGACGATTTTGATTGAGTTTACCTCTTATACTGAATAAATCAGGTAGTTCGCTTAGGTTCTACTAAGCACAAGATTGTATCGGAAATTTTCTATAACGCAATACTTAATTAAGGTATATAGCATCAGTGTTGACAGCAAAAGTCATCACCAGTCAACAAAAATCATCGAAATCTAGTGACGACTAGCACTTGGAGCCAAAGATTCCGCTACACTGGGTCATGGTTCACTTGCGTTGTAAGTTGGCATGGAAATCGGACAACAAGTTAAGGTCTGTCGTTTAAGAGATCGAGTATCACCACTAGTTATCAAGCGCCTAGGCAAAATCGGTACTGTCAAAGGCTTTAAAATGCTTGATGGTAGTAATGTTGGCGTCGTCGTTCAATTTGAAGACCAATTTGCCACTTGGTTTTTTGAAGACGAACTCAAAGTTATGCAGTAGGGGTGATACTGGGGGTAGCTGTCCCTAGATATACATAACTAGAAAACCCCCTTAAATGAACACTGCTTAGGAAATATTGTAATGGCGCTGATATTGACCTTTTTAGGGAGTGGTGGCGATCGCCAAAAGATTGCGATCGCTGCTGCCAAAAAATTCGCAAACGAAGGCAAACGCGTCCTCTTGACAGGACGAGACACTGGACCTGGATTGAGTTTACTACTCAACACCTCACTCAGTTCTACACCACAGCAAATATCTCCCAACCTCGAAGCGGTACAACTTAAAACCTCTGGTTTGCTAGAACGCAGTTGGGAGGAAGTCAAGAAGTTAGAAGCGCAATACCTGCGCACGCCCATTCTAAAAGACGTCTATGGACAAGAACTGCCAGTTTTACCAGGAATGGATAGTGCGTTAGAACTTAATGCCCTACGCGAATACGATGCGAGTGGCAAATATGATGTTATCCTCTACGAGAGTAGCGGTGACTCTACCACACTGCGAATGCTAGGCATGGCAGAAAGCTTGAGTTGGTACGTGCGACGCTTTCGGCAATTGTTTACTAATTCTGATTTAGGTAAAGCAATTGCTGAATCGCCATTTATTCAACCTTTAATTAGCAGTTTTTTCAATGTTAATTGGACGGCAGATAACTTTGCTCAGCCTACCAATCAAATTAATAACATCCTAGAACAGGGCAAAGCTGCACTTGCTGATCCAAAACGTGTTGCTTCATTTTTAGTAACAACTGATGACCCACTTGATATTGCAAATGTTCGTTATTTATGGGGTAGTGCTCAACAAGTAGGTTTAATTGTTGGTGGTGTTATTCTCCACTCGGCTGATACGACAATTGCCAATTTATCAAATGAATTTGATCCGTTGCCCGTTACAGTTGTTACTGGTCATACTTTAGATGACACGCAACTAATGAACGCTTTACCTGATTTTGTCCAGCAGGCACAACAAGCTCCTAAACCTATAGAAATTATGGTTGCAGCGAGTCAAGTACGTCTATTCTTACCTGGATTTGATAAAAAAGAAGTCAAACTGACGCAATCAGGTCCAGAGATTACAGTAGAAGCAGGCGACCAGCGGCGCAACATTTTTTTACCTCCTGGTTTAAGTGGCAAACAAATTGCTGGTGCTAAATTTCAAAACAACTATTTGACAATATCTTTCTAGAAGCTGTCAAGTAAAATATTATGTCTAACTCAACTCCTCCACCCTTTCAACCTGCTGATGAACCACTCAATACAACACCAGATGCGGTGAATATTAATCCTAGTCAACCAGCACCAATAACACCAATAGAACGTAGTGCCAAAACTCGGCAACTACTAGGAATGAAAGGTGCTGCGTCAGGAGAAACATCAATTTGGAAAATCCGCCTGCAACTGATGAAGCCGATTACGTGGATTCCCTTGATTTGGGGTGTAGTCTGTGGCGCAGCTTCTTCGGGCGAATACACTTGGACACTAGAAAATGTCTTAAAAGCAGCAACCTGTATGCTACTTGCAGGACCATTGCTGACTGGTTATACGCAAACACTTAATGATTTTTACGATCGCGAAATTGACGCAATCAACGAACCCTACCGCCCCATTCCTTCGGGAGCAATTTCAGTTCCTCAAGTCGTCAGCCAAATCTTACTATTACTTGGTGCAGGGATTGCTTTAGCGTTTGTCCTCGATCGCTGGGTGAGTCATGACTTCCCGACAATTACAACGCTGGCGCTGGGTGGTTCATTTTTAGCATACATTTACTCAGCACCTCCTTTGAAACTTAAGCGCAATGGCTGGTTGGGGAATTATGCTTTAGGGGCAAGCTACATTGCTTTACCTTGGTGGACAGGTCATGCTTTATTTGGTGACTTGAACTGGACAATTGCAATTCTGACTTTGATCTACAGTATGGCCGGATTGGGAATTGCTGTTGTGAATGACTTTAAAAGTGTAGAAGGCGATCGCCAATTAGGATTAAAATCACTGCCAGTGATGTTTGGTATCAACACCGCCGCTTGGATCTGTGTTGCCACGATCGACTTATTTCAAGCAGGAATTGCCGCCTACTTGATTGGTATTGGTGAAAACTTGTACGCAGCAATTCTACTATTGCTATTAATTCCCCAAATTACTTTCCAGGATATGTATTTCCTGCGCGACCCACTTAACAATGACGTTAAGTATCAAGCAAGTGCCCAACCGTTTCTCGTACTAGGAATGCTTGTTGCTGGCTTAGCACTAGGTCATGCAGGTGTGTAAGAGGAGTGAAGATTGAGGGGCGAGGGGCGAGGGCATCCTTACAGTTGAATTCAGGGGTTTAAGAGCAAGAACCATTTTGCACTGCTTTTCCTTGAATAAGTCTGCGTTTGTCGTATCCATTTTAGGGTTGGTTCTTAAGTTCCCTCTGACCCCAAACCTCTGATCTCTTCTAATCTTCGTGACGTAACTGCCAGGCGGCACCAATTGCAGCCCCTGCGCCAGCAATGAAACCAGTACTAATTCCTTGTAAAGTATTCGTGACAGGATCTTGAGTTAAGCACTCGCTTGTCACATTAGCTGCCTTTAAACACTGTTTGCTTTCTGCCCAGCTTGCAGTTCCTCCTAAAATGACTCCAGCGGCACTACAAGAAACAATTAGTAATAAGAGACGCTTTGCTTTTCTATCCATAGATGGACGCTAAAAATAGTAAGTTGCGGTATATATTACCTAATTTACCCTGAAATTTCTAATTTCAATCAATTTGTAAGTCAAAAAGTAAGCGAGCATAAATATCTAAAGGATCGTTGATTGCTTGCAAGGTGGCGATCTCGTTCTGAAGTGTCTGCAATTCAGTTTTTAGAGGAACCGGAATAGATTGCTCAAATGAATAATCTTGAACCAGTAGCCGCAAACCACTTAATGCTAAAAGTCTTGCGTCAAAAGTACGGACTTCAGGATATTCTTGTAATTGCCAATCGTTGCCTAATTTGGCTTGCTTTGCGGCGTACTGAATTGCCATATCCAGACCACCGATTTCGTCAACTAATCCAACTTCTTTAGCTGCTACACCCGACCATACCCGCCCTTGAGCAATTTCTGCTACTTTTGACACTGGTAAGTTACGCGATCGCGCAACTCTGTTCAGAAAAATATCATACAATCGTTCTGCTGTTCGCTGCGATCGCGTCAGTTCTTGCTCAGATAGAGGACGAGCAATTGTTTGGCTATCAGCGTAGCGACCTGTTTTAATCGTGTCCCAGGTAATACCATTATCATTAGCAAGCTGTTGGACGTTAAATCGCAGTCCAAAGACACCAATCGAACCTGTCACAGTATTTGGTTCAGCAAAGATCCGGTTAGCATCAGTCGCAATCCAATAACCACCAGAAGCAGCGTAGTCACCCATTGAGACAACAACAGGTTTAACTTGGCGCGCGAGTTGTAGCTCGCGCTGAATTTCTTCGGAAGCTGTCGCACTACCACCGCGACTATTTACCCGCAAAACAACGGCTTTAACCTGATCGTCTTGGCGAAGTGTGCGGATTGTCCTCGCAAAGCGATCGCTTCCTACTTGTCCAGTACCACCTTGCCCGTTAACGATTGTTCCTTCGGCATAAACAACAGCAATCTTGTTACGATGATTGCGTTCTGCCTGCCTTCTACTCAACTGTGCATAGCTTGGTAAGCTGATTTGCCGAAATGTACGACTTTCTTTTGTTTCTCCTGTTAACTGCTTTAATCGTTGCAAAACCTCATCAAAATAACCAACTTGATCGACCAAACCACTTGCTTGTGCTTCATCGGGTAATAAAGTGCCTTGATTATCAGCGATCGCTTGTAATTGCGTTCTATTTACCTGGCGACTGTTACTGACTGCATTGAGCCATTCTCCCCAGACATCACTTAATAGGCGTTGCAATTGTTGGCGGTTTTCGGGACTTAATTGCGATCGCGTAAAAGGTTCAACCGAACCCTTAAATTTACCTACCCGAATTACTTGGACGCCAACTCCATATTTTTCTAAAGCATCAGCAAAAAATACAGGTTGACTACTTAATCCATTGAGTTCCATTGCACCCAAAGGGTTCACAATGATTGTATCGGCGACTGAACTCAAATAATAATCTTTCTGGCGCCATTCTGTATTATAAGCAACAATTGTTTTTCCAGAAGCACGAAATCTTTCTAATGCTTGACGTACTTCTTTCAACGTAGCAAAGCCAGCACTACTACTTTCACCAGTGCTGCGACTACCATCAAGATACAAGCCAACAATTCGATTATCCTGCTGCGCTTGTTCTAAAGCGTCTAATACTGCACGCAAATTAACCTGATTACTGTCTTCTCCCGATAAGGTTTGCAGAATTGCACTCGTGTTGGAACTCGCTTGCGCGTCAGTAATATTTAAAGACAAATCAAAAACAAGGACTGATTGCTCTTTTAGTTGTGGTCCGGTATCTCTAGATGCTACGACAACAAGTAACAACAGTAATCCACCAGTTCCTACACCAACAAAGATTAACAGTCCTAGTAACGTTCCGATAATACTGGCTATGGTTTGTTTGAAAAAGTTACGCATTGAAAGGAGCTATAGCGTGTTTCCACACTAGTTTAATCGAGTTGACAGAAGACTTAGAGAAGAGGGTATTTTGAGTTTTGTGTTTTGAATTTTGAATTAAAAGGATTGTCTCAACCCTCTTAAACTTATAACTCATAACTCTCTTAGTCTCCCGCCTACCCGCTTACCCTCTGCTAACTTCTCTCTGTCTCTTGCTGCGATCGCGCAGTTTTGAGAACTTCTACAAGCTGAGTTAAAGCGTACTCTAATTCAAAGCCAGGATCGCTAGCAACCCAACCATCAGGAGTAAGATATCGGGTTTCAAAGTGGAGATGAGGACCTGTAGAGTTGCCAGTGCTGCCAACCAGTCCAATCACAGTGCCTTGTTCTACTTTCTCACCAGGTTTGACAAAAGTTTCAGATAAGTGAGCGTAGAGTGTTTGGTGTGGAAGAGGGTCTAAAGGTGATTTTGCTGCATTTTTATTTTTAGATACTTCGTGTTCGAGGACAACCGTTAAACCATAGCCACCTAAAAAGTCAGACAGCCCAACCTTTCCTTTGTAAGCTGCTAGTACTGGTGTGCCCATCGGCGCACCTAAGTCTGTTCCGGCATGAAAACGGCGATCGCCTGAAATTGGATGAATTCGCCAGCCAAATAAAGAGGTTATTGGGGCAGGAATTGTCAGAGGAAACAGTAAACCAGTATTTCTTTGACTGAGTTGTCCTTGGCGTAGGGTTCGGTTGTAGTAAGTTTGCGTACTAGGAGAGATACTTTGATTAACAAGAGCGATCGCTTGTTGAATATATGCAGGTGGTCTTTGGGCATCACTTGCTTTTGTTACCTGCGTGCGACTAGCAATTTGATTACTTGCTGGTGTTCGCGTAGCAACTTGAGGACGATTAGGTGTACTGCAAACACTTGTAGTACCTTGCCCGCTGCGGACAACAGCACGGCATCCTGTAGAGCGTTCTGACAATACTACTGCACTAGGTGGTTCATAAACCTTAGTAGCACCAATACTGTAATCTGTTGGGTCGATGTGAGATTTACCAGAGTCCGACGTAGGGTTAGTAGCTGTTTTTTGGCTAGTAGTACGACGCGGTTGTGTCTGAACTGTGGGTACAGCAGGAGTTGATGCGTTAGGAACCGTAGAAGTAGCTGATGAAACTTCTGGCTTGACTGGAACTGCAGGAGAAGCTAGTTTTTGGCGCAATCTTTCGACTCTGGCTTGATGCGCATCGGCTGCTGGTGCTGTCGATAGGGCTGGTTGTGATTCCTTGATTGGAATAACTAGATCGATACTTTCCTGTGCAAATCCTGGTTTGTGACTGAGGAGGCTAACTATACCAAGAGTCAAACTTGGTAATAGCAGCGAGTGCCGCCGAAAATAAGATGAAGGCGTATTGGCATTTTCGTTCCGCTGGTTCATTCATTCCTCTCAGTTGCTGTTGGTTCGCCTTGGTGGAAAATTATACTGGTTTGTCTTGTCTCAGGGAAGAGGGGGTGATTAGTTTTGAGTTTTGAGTTTTGAGTTTTGAATTAAGAAAATACATTGATAAATCTGGGAAAAGTTTTGAATTGTTCGCTTTCCAAAGGCGCCGGAGGCAATTATTCTTAAGTTTTGTTAGCGTAGCGGTGCGTTAGCACGTTTTGAATTGAAGAAAATAACTCATAACTCAACACTCTTAATGAGTAACTCTCTTAGGCTCAACACTTCACACCTTCCCGTCTCCCAGTATCTCAGTTTTAAAAATCGGTTTCCTTGGTTTCCTCATAACCTAATCGAATTGCCCCGACTGGCAACAAGACTTCTGTACTATCTTGGTCTAGACGCACTCGCAAGTTGCCATTGACAGCGACGCCAATGATAATTCCTGAGTGCCCATTAATCGTAACAGTACGACCTATACTTGTCAGGAGTTGTTCGTAGGCTGGGAGGATTTCACTTCCTGCTTCGCATCCGGCTGTTATTCCCAAAATTGTTGCTGCTGCAAGCATTTCTAAAGAAGTTATGGCTGTTTCGGTTTGATGCATCACAAATGAGCGCAAATTTATTCCTGTTTTGGGAACAGAGTTAGCCCAATTAATGCCAACGCCGATAACAGCTTGAGTGATTTTTCCCTCACAAATTTTAGTTTCAGTTAAAATTCCACCAAGTTTGCGTCCACATAAAATCAAATCATTAGGCCACTTCAAGGTGACAGGAATACCGCGATCGCGTAAAGCAGTCGCAATTCCCCAAGCGCTACTCATTGTCAATTGATAGCTGCGAACAGCATCAATTTGAGGGGCGATCGCATAAGAAAGATATAACCCTCCTTCTCCAGAAGTCCATTGGCGCCCCCATTGTCCTCGTCCTGCAGTTTGCTGTTGTGCGATCGCAACTGTAGCTGGTTTAGCTCCCTGGCTCAACAGTTGCCATAAAATTGTGTTTGTTGAGGAAACAGATTTGTAGAGATGTATAGAATAGCGCTGCAATGCTTCTCGATCGACAGCTGTTAAAATTGCTTCCAACTGTTGCTGATTCAAACTCAGAACGTCTCCCTAGCTGTAAAGTAGGTTAACTAACATTGAATATTTAGTGAGGTAGGCTTCCAGTCTGCCATCTCGATGCAAGATTTGACTTGCTGAGTTATCCACCTACTAGTTGTAGTTATAACTAAATAATATTGTTTGATACATACTTTAGTAGACTAATCAATGCATACTTGGCACTGGCAAACTTGGGAAGGCTTACCCTATCTTACCTGTAGTATTTTAGAACCTTGGGCACATGGCTTTTTTACCCAGCAGTTTTGGTCGCGTTCTCCCGCAGAACTTGTGGAGGTATTGCAACCAACTGCAGAAGTTTATCGAGTAAAACAGGTGCATGGCAACGTTGTGCTAACTCCCTCAGAAATTACCCAAACAGCAAGTGCAGAAGAATCTTTACTACCAGCTGATGGCGTTGTGACAGAACAAGCAGTGCAGTCAGCGTGGGTAGCTAGTGCTGATTGTACTCCTGTGTTGATCGCTGATGCTCACACTGGGCAAGTTGCAGCAGTACATGCTGGATGGCGCGGCACAGCAGCTAAGATAGTTACCGTGGCGATCGCTCGTCTACAAGCTCAAGGTAGTCAATTATCCGATTTGCGTATTGCCTTAGGACCAGCAATTTCGGGTGCAGTCTACCAAGTTTCTACTCAAGTAGCGGCTCAAGTTGGCGCGACTGTGCATGAGTCTGATGATGAAGAGTTGATTTTAAATATATTGCAGCGCTTGCCCGATGCGCCAATACTGCCAGATCCTGAACCTGGACGCGTGCGATTAGACGTGCGACGCACAATCGCTCTTCAGTTGGAATATTTGGGGATTAACCCAGAACAAGTGGCGATCGCTCCCTATTGTACTTATCAAGAACCACAATGTTTTTTTTCTTACCGCCGCGATCGTAAAAAAAAGGTTCAATGGTCGGGAATTGTAAGTAAGAAGGCAAAATAAAAAAGATTTTGCTGTAAATTTTACTGTATAATTTGTTTTAGTTTATCAAAAAATTTAAGTAATAACCGAAACTAATGACTTACGTAGAGCATTCGTTATCCGTGCTTAACGAATACTTTGCAATTTTTTGGCTAATATTCACAATATTTTTATAATAAATTGGTGTTTATTTAGCTAAGCTATAAACATATTCAGGGATAACTAAATTAAACTCTATATACCGAACTAGACGCCTTTAGAGAACAACCTCTAGAGGCGTTTATAATTTGATAACCTAGTTAATTGCGAACAGATTTCTAAATTTAAAATGCCAAAGACTACATATCAAATATAGTAACCATCTTGGCAAAAGATTTATGCAAGTTAAATGCGTTACATTGATCGCATCAAATTTAGTATGACACTTGCCTGTTTTTGCAGCAGTTTCTAAATATTAGGTTAGCACGATTTTAGGTCATTCTACTTAGCTATTAAGGCTATAGCTAGCCTAACGCGAGGTCGTAAGTTAATTAAGGTGACTTTTTAAGATGACTAAATCCAGGTTGAAATTACCATAACTAGTGTGACGAAGGAAGTAACAAACACTACAGTAATAACTTCATGAATTTCATTATCAAAAATCATAATATTTCCTTTTAGGTTTAACTTACTTAGCTATTCCAGGGTAATTAATTTTCCTTTTTAAATAGCTTGTAGAAAACACTGAAAATTATATGAAGAATTATTTAAGTATTAGCGATATAATATCAAGTAAATTGAAGTTTTGCCAGGTCGTCTTCATGAGATTTAAATTTAGTTCAAATAGAAGTTTTACTAACTTGTAAATAAATTCAGAACGCTACTTAGTGTCTGATCCCTAATAACGACATTAAAGTTTTGTTGTGAGTTCGCTTGTAGCGATTTGCCGTTTGGAGAATTTGGAAGCGAGTCAATATGAACTTCCGCTGTTTGTGCTAATAGATTTTTAGAAGCAGGAGCAAGCATCCACAAGTCTAGTATGTCTATAACACAACTCCAATAAAGAGCAGTATTTCTTTTCTCTTCGTCAATATCAGTCCTTGCTAACTAAAAAAGGCAAAAAAGTAAAATAATAGAACTAAAGACAACCTAAATCACAAATCTGAGAGAGTATTTCCTTGAAAGGATCAAAGTTTTGAAATTGGGCGAGTATTGTTATCCATAACCGACTTGTGCTGGTTTGATGATGTTCAACAGCTGAACGTAATTTGGGTAAGAACTACTACAAGTCTTTCACAGGAATTTCGTAAGATTTTTTGTAAGAATAGGATGTGGAAGTAGCCCAAACGTGTGGACGGGCGGGGTTTTTATCCCACAACTCATATTTCGTTTGCTTCACCAACCTTAAAGTGAGGCAGAAAACTATGATGACTGAAGATTGCATAATAGAAGTCAGGTAGCAATCTGCGAGGCAATATTATGTCTGAGGCAGCAAAATCTCAGCAAACCGTTAATGATGTGACTACACTCTTACAAAAATATGCGGCAGGGAAACGAGATTTTAATAATGCTAATTTGAGTGATGCTCAGTTGTTTCAACAGAACCTTAAGGGTGTTGACTTTAGCTATACCGATTTGAGTCAAGCAAACTTAAGCAATGCGAATCTTAGAGGTGCTGACTTAAGCTATACCGATTTGAGCCAAGCTGATTTGAGTCAAGCTGATTTAAGAGGCAGTTTACTGCTTGCAGCAAATCTACGTCAAGCTAAACTCCAACATGCCAAACTAGAAGGGGCAGATTACGATCGCAATACGCATTTTCCGGAAAATTTTGACCCAGCGCAAGCGGGGATGAAACAGAGATAATGGGTAGTTGGTAATAGGTAAATGGTAATTGGGAATGGAAGGTTACAGATAATTGCAAAATGCTTGCATGACATTAGCAGCCGTTGCAGTCCAACCAACGATTCCACCTTGGGCGCAAATCATTTCTAGGGTAGATTGTTTGAATTGAGGAAAGTAGCTAGCGGTAGCATCTTCAACAAGTAAGCATTCAAAACCGCGATCGTTGGCTTCGCGCATTGTTGTTTGAACGCAGACTTCGGTGGTGACTCCTGTGATGATTAAATGTGTAATTTCTTGTTTGTGTAAGTGCAATTGCAAGTGAGTATTGTAAAAAGCGCCTTTACCTGGTTTGGAAATTACAGTCTCACCAGCAATTGGTTGCAGTTGAGGAGTAATTGCATTTCCTGGTTCACCCAAAACTAAAATACGTCCCATTGGTCCTGTGTCACCAATTTTTAACTGGCTATTTCCGCGACGCAACTTTGACGGCGGACAATCTGATAAATCAGGTTGATGACCTTCAATTGTGTGAAATACAGGTAATTGAAGTTTACGGAAGATTTCGAGTAAGTTTTTGATGGTGGGGATAATTGCGCTTAAATGGCTTACCTCATTGTGCAATGCTTCCCCAAATCCACCAGGTTCTAAGAAGTCGCGCTGCATATCAATAATTAACAGTGCCACTTTTTGTGAATCCGATGGAAGTTCATAATCGTAAGGTTGTGCAGCAATTAAGACCATAGCACTACTGGTTTTTCCCAAATTGCTAAAACAATGCAGCCAGTTTCACTAGTAACGGTGTGACTTGTACCAGGAGGATTAATAACTAAAGTTCCTGTCTGATGATTGCCATTGCGATCGCTTTGCGAACCGGATAACACGAAAATATGTTCAAAACCAACGTGTTCGTGTTTAGGTATAGTGGCACCAGGTTGATACCGTAATAGCGCTGCTGTTGCCCCCTGTTCGCCGTCTTGGTAAAAGCGATAAATATCTACCCCAGGACGAAAAGGTTCCCACCGTAAATCGTTATGCCATGCGGCAATATTGAGTAAGTTTTTGAGTAGTAAGACTTGTTGCATATTTATAGGGGTGAGGGGTGAGTGTCTGGTAACTAGTAACTAGTAACTTAATGTCCTGCCATGCGTTGACCGATGGTGGTAATATCAGCATCAGAGATTGCACTTTCGTAGACAAATTTGCCTTCACTAATGACAACTATGCGATCGGCAAGTGTCAGAAGTTCGTCTAAATCTTCACTAACTAGTAGTACTGCAACGCCACGATTACGGGCGGCGACAATTTGAGTGTGAATATATTCGACAGCACCAAAATCTAGACCAAAACAAGGATTTGCGGCGATGAGTAAGTTGATGCGATCGCTAGATAATTCACGGGCTAATACAGTACGCTGGACGTTACCGCCAGAGAGATTACCAACAGGTGCATCGACTGAAGGGGTTTTTATTGAAAAGGTACCTACCAAACTTTTAGCGGCTTCCCGCATCGCTTTGAGAACGAGTAACCAACCACCTGTAGCTTGCGGCGGAAGATCAAATGTGCGTAGTGCTAGATTTTCAGCAACACTCATATGAGGGACACACGCATTGCGTAACGGTTCTTCTGGAAGCGCAAATACACGATGACGAAACATCTCACTTCGAGTAGCAGTATAAGTTTCGCCGTTGACCAATATTTGCCCTACTGTCGCCGGACGTTGACCCGCTAAGACTTCGACTAATTCGCGTTGACCATTCCCAGAAACTCCTGCAATTCCAACAATTTCGCCACTGTGGACAGTTAAATTGACATTACTCACCGCAGTTAAACCATTATCTTTGTTGGCGTGGATGTTTTTGATTTCTAAAACCGGAGTTGTTGCAACCGATGGTGTCTTATCAAGCTGCTGCGTTTCGCGGCGTTCCCCTAGCATCATTGTTGCTAAGTCGGACAGTGATAAATCCTGGACTAAGCCATGACCAGCGAATTGTCCTTTGCGCAGTACTGTTACTTCATCAACAAATGCCATAACTTCGCGGAATTTGTGGCTGATCATCAATACACTCAAATTTCCCGCTTGCACTTCATTGCGGAGTAAACCCAAAACTTCATCAGCTTCTTGGGGAGTCAATACTGAGGTTGGTTCATCTAAAATCAGGATGCGACTTTGTAAATAGAGTTGTTTGAGAATTTCTAGCTTTTGCTTTTGTCCCGCAGCTAACTGCATCACCGGAGTATCAAGATCAACTTGAAACGGTGCGCTTTGCATAAACGCCTTGAGATGTTCGTACTCAGCTTTCCAGTTAATCAAGTTGCGATCGTCGTACCGCGACAATACCAAATTTTCTGCAACTGTCATTGCAGGGACTGAAGTAAAGTGCTGGTACACCATCCCGATACCATATTTGTGCGCATCACGAGGACTAGAGATCGGACGCGATCGCCTGTCAACTAACACATCACCTGTGTCAGGCGTATAAAACCCCATAATGCATTTAACTAGTGTACTTTTCCCCGCACCATTTTCTCCTAAGAGTGCGTGAAACGTTCCTGGCTTAACGTGTAGCGAGACATGATCTAACGCTGTCATAGCACCAAATCTTTTTGTCATGTTTACCACTTCTAAATCGGGTGGTAAGTTTGCTAGATTGGTAGGCTGTTGATTTTGAATTACAGAGTCTGTTAATCCTGACATCGGTTTTCCTCAACGAGTGCGAATAAATTCGCTGCTACATCAACAAAGTCCACCTCCGTGGACTTACGGTCAAAAGATTTGTTTGTAGTGTACGGTACACTTTGCTTGAGTAGCCCCGACTTCAATCGGAAGGCATCTGAACCCTGATTGCTTCGATAAACGCTTGCGAATCGGCAACTGCACCGAAAACGCCACCCTGCATTTTGATCATCTTTAAAGCAGCTAAGTAGTTACCATAGTCTGTTGCACCTGTGCAGTCGGATAACAGTAAACATTCATAACCGCGATCGTTGGCATCGCGCATTGTCGTATGAACGCAGACATCGGTTGTAATGCCAGTGAGAATAATGTTTTGAATACCTTTACGTTTTAGAATCAGATCTAAATCAGTTGCGTAGAATGAGCCTTTTCCTGGCTTATCGATAATGACTTCTCCTAGAAGCGGTGCAAGTTCAGGAATAATGTCCCATCCTGGTTCGCCACGAATAAGAATTTTGCCACAAGGACCTAGATCGCCAATACCAGCACCAATTTGTTGCGATCGCCAGCGTTTGTTTTCTGGTAAATCTGATAAATCTGGTCGATGTCCCTCACGCGTATGAATAACATGAAAACCTTTTGCCCGTGCAACCTCCAAAACTTTCCGAATCGGTTCAATGGGTGCGCGAGTCAACAATAAATCATATCCCATGCGATCGACATAGCCGCCAATTCCGCAAAAATCGGTCTGCATATCAATAATCAGCAGTGCGGTATTTTCAGGGCGCAAATCTCCATTAAAAGGATATGGATATGGATCGGCTTCAACAAAGTGTCCCATAGTTAGTTAGGTGGTAATGGGTAATAGGGAATAGGTAATGGGGAATGGGTAGTGGGTAATAAGTATTTTTCCAATTAGCAATTAGCAGTTACCAGTTACCAATCAACTTGTCATTTCTTTGAGAAGTTCTCCTTGATAAGTTCGTGTGGGAGGGGGAAAGCCACAAGCAGTTCCATCTTTGTGAATTACTTCGTCTTCCCAGGGGAGGCGATAGCAGCCGTTGACTAAATCTTGCATATATGTATATGGACAATCTTGTGCGCCGCCTTTGACTGCAACATAGCCGCGATGTCCAAATTGATAAATATTATTTTCTACACCCCAATGAATGCGGGCTTCACGGACTAGATCGGGGCGTACCTCGGCAGTGATAATTTCATCAGGGCGATCGCTTCCCATTACCAAGGGCGTACCGTCAAAATTAACGAACATACCTTCACCCATCGAGTCAAACGTTCCATCGCTACCGCACATACAAACTGAGGCGGTGTACATGAGATTGCAAAATGCATTGGCTTGGTTAGTAACTCGCCAGCTATGACGAATTGGTGCAGTGTAACCCGCAGTCCGAAGCATAATTTCTGCACCCTTGTAGGCACATTCGCGTGCCATTTCAGGGAACATGCCATCATGACAGATGATGAGTGCGATCGTGCTGCCGTGAGGACCAACGCATACAGGAATTCCTAAATTACCTGGTTCCCACGGTTCAACAGGTATCCACGGATGTAATTTGCGGTAATAAAGCTTGAGTTCTCCTGTATCATCAATAATAATGCCACTATTGTAGGGATTTCCGTGGGGATTGTACTCCATAATCGAAAAACAGCCCCAAATACGGTTATCTTGGCAAGCTTTTTGAAATGCGGCAACTTCAGATCCATCCAAACGACACATAATTTCTGGATTCGTGTCCATCGATAAGCCGTGGAGGGAATATTCGGGAAACACAACTAAATCCATCGTTGGCTGATTGCGGCGGGCTTTAGCAACCATTTGACAAATGCGATCGCACTGTGTTTTCAAATCATCTGGAGTCACAACATTGGGTAGTTGTAGCTGAACAAGACCGATAACAACTCCGTTGGGTGATTTATTGAGTCCACCAAGTCCACTCATATCAAATTTCCTTTTGTTGCAATATAGTTGCGCCAACCACCCCAAGAAGTAATTTCGCGCTGGTTTTCACAGAGAATTGGTTCGCCTAAAACTCCGAGAACTTCAGAACCGTCATCGAGGACAACTTTACCAATACAAAGTCCAGGAGGTTCTTGCAGTAGCACTTGTACAAGTCCGCTTGGGGGAATTTGCCAAATTTCTAGAGCGATCGCATTTCCGCCACTAGCAACACGCAGCATAGCAGGATGTTTATTATTAATTGACCAGAGACGATACACTGGTGCGGTTTTGGCTTCACGGTCAAAGATAGCGTTGACGGCGAGGAGGTTAGAGTTGAGTTCTAAGCCACGCATTAATGTGCCGTTGACGGCGAGGAGGAGGTGTTGCATGGAAACGAACCACAGAGGAGGGCACTGCGTTGGGCGGCTTTGCCGACTTGAAGCAATTGTCCGTAACGCAGAGGACACAGAGGAAGAAGTCTGGAGAGGGGCAAGGGTGAATTATGAATGAGGTTAACTCAAAACTAACTCTTACTCTGATAATTCAAAACTCAAAACGTGCTAAGGCACCGCTACGCTAACAAAACTCATTGCCCTAAAGCCCCTGGTGCGCCATTGAGGGTACGTTTGGGAGAACAGGTGAGAATCATGATCAGGAGGGTGAGAATGTAGGGGGATGCGTTGAAGAGGTAGTAGTAGGAATCGATGCCGACGGATTGTAGTGCAGGACCGATCGCTTGTGTGCCACCGAAGAGGAGAGAGGCGTATAAACATTGCATCGGTCGCCAACGGGCGAAAATGACAAGGGCGACTGCCATTAAGCCTTGACCGCCAGAAATGCGTTCGTTCCAACTTCCAGGGTAGTAGAGAGATAAATAGGCACCGCCAATTCCTGCGAGGAAGCTACCGACAACAATGCACAACATTCGGACTTTGAAAATGGAGATACCCATTGCTTTAGCAGCATCAGGACTATCACCAACAGCGCGGATATAGAGTCCCCAACGTGTTGAACGAAAGAACCATTGCATTAAAGGTGCGATCGCGACTCCGATCAGAAACAATGGACTAATCTGCAATGCAGATTGAACTTGTGGTAAATTGCTCCATGCCCCAAATTGTAGTGCGGGAAGTGCTGGTGCAGAAGGTTGAATGAAGGGTTTACCTAAGAAAAAGGCAATTCCGCTACCAAAGATAATCATCGCAATTCCTACCGCAACATCGTTGACTCTGGGTTGTTGCGATAACCAACCGTGAATCACGCCTAACATCATTCCGGCAACTCCTGCTGTTATGACACCTAACCAGGGCGAACCTGTCAGGTATGCGATCGCATAAGCACTCATTGCCCCTGTAAGAAGGGTTCCTTCAAGTCCTAAGTTGATTTTGCCGCTTTTTTCGGTGAGGCATTCGCCTAAACTGACAAAGAGAAATGGGGCGCTACCGCGTAGTGTTCCGGCGGCGATCGCAAGTGGTACTCCCCACCAGCCTAATGCTTCGGTTGCCATTTTCTGTCTCCTAACTTGGATCTCAAAGGGGAAAGGGTTTACAACGCTACACCGTCACTGCTGAACTGCGTTTGACTTGTGACTCCTTAAAAAACTTGCCGTAGAGTGATTCACTAAACAGAACGATTAAGAATACTAAACCTTGAAACACAAGAACTGTGGCATCAGGGAGATCGTGCGATCGCTGTAAACTTCCGCCACTAGCAAGTATTCCACCGAGTAAAATAGCAACTAAGGTTGCAGCTAAAGGATTATGTCGGGCAATAAAGGCAACTAAAATGCCACTATATCCGTAATTTGCATTTAAAGACTCATTGGCACGTCCGTGGACTGCGGCAACTTCAACCATACCTGCTAATCCAGCACAAGAACCTGCTAAAAAGCAAATCATCATTGTTAGTTTCCCGACAGGAAGCCCTGCAATACGGGCAGCGCGGATATTTCCACCTGCAACACGTGCTGCAAAACCAAATGTTGTCCGTTGAATTAAGAGATAGGCAACAACACAAGCAACGAGTCCGTAGATTAAACCGTAGTGAACGCGAGTTCCTGGAATGTCTCCCAACATATTAATCGCTGCGATTGGGTAGCTAGAGGGTTTATTCAGCGAACTAGGATCGCGCATAGGTCCGCCGACAAGATGATTTAAAAGAGCGATCGCAATATAATTCAACAGCAGACTACTAATTGTTTCATTCACACCGCGATAATGCCGTAATGCACCTACAGCCCCAATCCATAATCCCCCACAGAGAATTGCTGCGATCGCCATAGCAATTTGGACAACAGTCGGTGGTGCGGTTGACAGGGTTAATCCTGCAGCGACAGCCCCTAAACCACCGACAACAATCGCGCCTTCATTACCAATAATGATTAATCCTAAACGTGCCGGAAGTGCGGTACACAAAGAACTTAGCATCAAAGGAGCAGCCCGCAGTAAAGTATTCTGAAACGCCCGCCAACTGCCAAATGCTGAGCGATAAATTGAGGCATAAACACCAAAAGGATCGACACCAGCCAACGCACAAAAAATGCCAAATAGTAATAACGAAAATAGTAATGCAGCTAGTGGTATACAAATTGCTTCGAGTGTGCTGTGCCATTTGTGATGGTTAATCATAATTTTGGTAACTGGTAATTGGTCATTGGTCATTGAAAATGAGCGAGAAAAAAATACTACAATCGATACTGGTTAGTGGTTCTATCCCATTACCTATTACCGATTACCCATTACCTAACTACTCACATTTCCCACAACACCCGTGACTAACCAATTCATCTTTTCTAATTCTTGATCTTGCTGCTGAAAATCTTTACCAGCAGGGATAACAACTCTTCCCGTGTTATCTTTCATTTCTCCTCGGTAAACAATCATGCTACCATCCATAAATTCAGCTTTGGCAGCATCCGCGCCTTGCCTAGCATCTGCACTGACAGCATTACCGTAGGGCGACAACTTCAAAAAACCATCTTGCAAGCCACCGCGCACGAGATGAGGAATTCCTCCATTCATTAGCGTTTTACCTTCGCGAATCATCTCTACATAATTTGTGTAAACTTGCGTCCAATCCCACTCAGCACCTGTAAGATATCCTTTGGGTGCTAGCTCTGCTTGATTAGCATGGTAGCCGCTACAAAAAATACCGCGCTTTTCTGCAGTTTCCATGACGACTTTAGGACTGTCTACATGGCAAGTTACGACGTCAATGCCTTGATCTGCCATACTATTTGTCGCTTCTGCTTCTCTAACAGGTAATGCCCAATCTCCTGTAAAAATAACTTGCGTCGTTATTTTTGGATTGACGCTACGCGCTCCTAGTGTAAAGCTATTAATGTTACGCAAAACTTGGGGTATGGGTTTTGCAGCAACAAATCCTAATCTCCCTGTTTGCGAAGTGTGTCCGGCGACAACACCAGCGACATACTGCGCTTCATCTATGTAACCAAAATAGCTACCTACATTATCAGGATGTACGCCTTCTTGGTAAAGTCCCCCGCAGTGAAGAAATTGGACTTCGGGGTATTCTTGGGCAATTTTGAGAATATGTGGATCGTAGTAGCCAAAAGATGTTGGAAACAAAACAGTAACGCCGTCTTCCTCAATCATATTCCGCATTGATTCTTCTACTGCGGTTGTTTCGGGTACATTGGCTTCATCAACAACCGTCACACCTGGTAATTTAGCAATTCCTGCTGCACCTTCTGCATGAGCTTGATTGTATCCATAGTCATCTTTAGGACCAACATAAATAAAGCCAACAACAAGATTATCTCCGCCACCAGTTGCAGTTGCTTGCGTTTCTGGAGTTGGCGAACATCCAGTTCCTAGTTTGGCAGTTACTCCAAATGCAGTTGTTGCTAAAAGCCCACGCACAACTTGACGACGAGATAAATAAATTTTTTTACTCACTCTAACTCTCCTTCATGAAAGGATCGTGGATGAAGCTTGCCAGCGAAAAATTGCTTTCTTCTTTGTTAGGAGAGCTTATCAGCCTTTATTGGTGAAGGAAATACGAAAAAGTTCGCTAAAGGTTCGTTCAAAGTGCGAGGAATGTTGTCCAAGTAACAAAGGTCAGGTTAAGAAAACCCTAAAATTTGTATTGACAAAACTGCTGTAAGTATTACCAGGGATAGATGCTAGCAACTGATAATTGTTGATGAGGCGGACATTACACAACTATCCAAGTAGGAACTTCAGCACAACTAGGAATAATATACCTGCATATTGACGAAATGAAAACTGCATCAAAAATTACTTTTGCCAATTCTTGACACCAATTTAAAAAAATGCTGGTGTTCTCCACTCTCCTGAAGCCCTTCTACTTCCCTACATGTACAAAACAATTCTGGGTATGAATAGTGATGAAGCACTAGCGATTGTTGAAAAAGCTTTAGCTGAAGAACCTTTAAGTAAGTTACAAGCATCTGTATTTCGCTATGCATGGGAAGAACAACCATATCAAGAAATTGCTAAAGAACTCGGTTATGAGGTTGGCTATCTCAAACAAACAGGTTCACAATTATGGCAAGTTCTCAGTCGCGCTTTTGGTGAAAAAGTCTCTAAAAGCAATGTACAGTTAGTCCTTAAGCGTAAAGCAAGAGAGTTTGTTGATAGTCACTCTTCACAGCCTAAAAGTTCTATTCAAAATCCTCAATGTGATTGGGGTAATTCTCCTGATGTTTCTATCTTTTACGGGAGAAATGTAGAATTAGCAACATTGGAACAGTGGATTATCGGCGATCGCTGTCGTTGGATTGGCTTGTTTGGAATGGGCGGAATTGGCAAAACCTGTCTCGCAGTAAAGTTAGCCCATGAAATTCACAGTCATTTTGATTACATCATCTGGCGGAGTCTGCGGAATGCACCACCGATTTTAGACTTATTGGCAGATTTAATTCAATTTCTGTCGCAGCAACACGAAACTGATTTACCAAATACCCTTGATGGTTGCATTCTACGTTTATTACACTACTTGCGCGCTCATCGTTGTTTACTGATTTTCGATAATGGCGAGACAGTGATGCGATCGCCTAAGAGTGATGATTACAATCAGCTACTTAAATGTATTGCTCAAACTCTTCATCAAAGCACATTAATTCTCACAAGTCGCGAAAAGCCAAGCCCAATCGCGGTGGAAGAAGGAGAACTTTTACCTGTGCGATCGCTGCAGCTTTCAGGTTTAAATGAAAGTGCTATTAAGAAAATCTTTCACACTAAAGGGGATTTTACTGCGTCACATCCAGAATGGAAACTATTAATTGACCATTATGCAGGTAATCCTTTAGCTTTAAAAATTGTTGCTGCAGGTATTCAGATTTTTTTTGATAGTAGTATTAGCAACTTTTTAGAACTCCTGCCCCAAGGTACTATCCTTTTTAAGGACATCAGAAATTTATTAGCAAGTCAAATCAATCATTTGCCAGAATTAGAACAACATATTCTGTACTGGTTAGCAATTAACCGAGAACCTGTAACTTTATCGGAACTCAAAACAGATATCATTCCCCAGATAGCTTTAGGTGAATTATTAGATGCGATCGCTGCTTTAGAAAGAAAATGCCTAATTGATAAAGTTGCACCTACGTTCATTGAAAACGGTCGATTTACGCTCCAGCCTGTAGTCATGGAATATGTAACCGATCGCTTAATTCATCAATTTTGTGAAGAAATTACTCATAAAAATCTACATTGTTTTAATTCGCACGCGCTTGTTAAGGTAACAACAAAAGATTATGTACGCGAAACACAAAAACGCCTCATACTTCAACCAATTACAGATAAATTAATTAGTAATAGTAGTCAAGCAAAGCTAGAAACAAAATTTCAAAAAATTCTTTGTGAGTTGCGTGAGACTCAACAAACAACTGGTTACGCAGGTGGCAACATACTCAATATACTTTGCTATCTACAAATTAATCTTAGTGGTTGGGATTTTTCACAAATTAGTATTTGCCAAGCTTACCTATGTCGCAGTAATTTACAACAAGTTAATTTCACCTCAGCAAACTTTGCTAAATCTGTTTTTACTGATACCTTTAGTCAAGTTTTATCGGTTGCTTTTAGTCCTGATGGTAAGTTACTCGCGACAGGCGATGTCAACCATGAGATTCACGTCTGGCAAGTTGCTGATGGAAAGATACTTACTTCTTGTAAAGTCGATGCAGGTTGGTTGTGGTGTGTTGCTTTTAGTCCAAATGGTCGCTGGTTAGCAAGTGGTGCTAATTGCACCGTAAATTTGTGGGATGTACAGACAGGAGAATGCATTAAATCATTTCCAGGATACACTGACCGCGTATTTTCTGTTGCTTTTAGTCCTGATGGACATTTTTTAGCAAGTGGTAGTGAAGACCGTTTAGTACGAGTTTGGGATGTCAAAACTGGTGAATTATTGCATACTTTTGCCGGACATACCGATGAAGTGCGTTCGGTTGCTTTTGCACCACAACATTATGCACACAGTCGTCAAGGAATGTTGTTAGCTAGCGGTAGTTTTGATGGTACTGTGCGTGTTTGGAATCTTAATACAGGCGAGTTGCAAATTGTAGAACATCAACAAAAGGTGTGGTGTGTCGCTTTTAGTCCAGATGGTCGTATCATCGCAAGTGGCAGTAGCGATCGCACAATTAAACTTTGGGATATCAGAACCAGAACAAATATTAAAACTCTAACAGGTCACTCGCAGCAAATTCGCACCGTTGCGTTTAGTCGTGATGGACAAACCCTTGCCAGTGGCAGTGACGATCAATCAGTACGCTTATGGAACTATCATACAGGCGAAGTCTTACGAGTACTTAAAGGACATACTAGTTGGATATCAGCTGTCGTATTTAGTCCCAATACCTACCTATTAGCTAGCAGTAGTGAAGATCGATCCGTGCGTTTGTGGGATAGCCGGACTAATTTTTGTCTCAAGACTTTACAAGGACATAGCAATGGCGTTTGGTGTGTTGCTTTCAGTCCCGATGGTACTCAACTTGCAAGTGGAACCCAGGATCGCTTAATTCGCTTCTGGGATACAACCACAGGTAAACAGTTAACTAGCTTACAAGGACATACCGGCTGGATTTGGTCAGTTGCGTTCCATCCTGATGGAAATATCTTGGCGAGTGGTAGCGAAGACCGCACAATTAGATTATGGGATACTCAGACACGACAACATCTAGCAACGCTCAAAGGACACGCTGATGCGGTGTTTGCCGTCATATTTAGCCCTGATGGTAAAACACTGTTTAGTGGTAGTCTAGACGGTACTATCAAAATTTGGAATATACCTCAAGCGTCTCAGCAAACTTGGCAAGGACATCGCGGCGGTGTGTGGTCAATTGCTTTAAGCTTAGATGGAACGCTACTAGCAAGTGGTAGTCAAGATCAAACGATTAAACTTTGGGATATTAAAACAGGTTGCTGCATTAAAACGCTATCTGGACATACGAGTTGGATTCGTGCGTGTGCCATAAGTCGCGATCGCCAATATCTTGTCAGTGGTAGTGCTGACGGCGTGATTAAAGTTTGGCAAATCGAAACAGGGCAATGCATTCAAACGCTACAAGCGCATCAGGGTCCAGTATTATCAATTGTTTTTGAGCCTAGTGGCGAGAACTTTGCAACGTGTGGTACTGATGCAACAATCAAACTTTGGCAGTGGCATCCTGCCTGTACAACTTTAAAGACTCTACACGGACATAGTAAATGGGTTAGGTTCCTAGCTTATAACTCAGATGGACTTCTTGCAAGTTGTAGTCAAGACGAAACAATTAAGCTTTGGAATTTTAAGGGCGATCGCAATGTCAGCCACAAAACACTACAAGTTCCTAGACCTTATGAGGGCATGAATATTACAAATGTTCAAGGTTTAACTTCTGCAACTATAACTACACTAAAAATGCTTGGTGCTGTTGATTCAAATACTACAATAAAATCGATAGATTAGTAGAATCAGGATTATATTCTACCTGCCCAATCTTTTCCACCAGGAAGTTGAATTAATATCTCGTTAATTACTGTAGATAACTCTTTTTGCGAGTAATCGTATGTCAGTGTTAGCAGCAGAATTGCTTGTCTACTCATTCCCTCAAGCTCATCTACAATTGCTAAAGCATCTGCGTAACGTCCTTCTAAAATACTCTTTTTAAGGTCTATAAGTTCCTGCGTCATGTTGACTGCCTGCAAAACTCACAACTTATTGCCTAAAAGCATTTTCATTGTATTTCATTTTAACTTGGCAAATGAATTCGCCGCTGAATAAACCCTGTTCACCTCCGTGAACTACAAATAATATCGTTTCACTTTAAAGTTGCGACATCTGGGCAGCAGAGGAAGCAGAGGGGCAGAGGAGAACTTATTTGTAGTTGTCATATTGTGAAATGGTATAAGGCATGCTCTACCTCTTCAAAACTCTTCTTTTTAGTGTGTCTCGTCAGCTTTGTTTTGATAGACCCGACTTCAGTCGCAAGGTATCTACAATTTATATTTTATCATTTTAATATAATCATGATATCATCCTGATAACAATTACAGCATAGAGGTGACTCATGGAGCCGATAAGAGAAGTTCCAGCGTTTAAGGTTAGTGGATTTGTTGCCTTGGGCGTGGTTTTAGCCTTAGCGATCGCTAGCATATGGCAACTTTGGTCAGGAATACATGAGTTAACAGCAGTTTTGGGTAGAGATCTTAGAATTAATGATGCTACGTCGTCAACAAGCAAGCGCAATTATTGATGCCCGCAGGCAATTAGTTGAAGGTGCAGTTGGTATGGTAAACGAAGCGCTTAAGCGATTGAGCGAACAACAAATTATAGAATTAGATGAAGAACGTAAAGCGAGTATGATCAACAATTTACTCGTTGTTTTAACCTCAGACCAGAACGCTCAACCTGTGGTAAACACTGGTAGTTTGTATTCATGAGCCGGAAAAAAAGGTTTTTACTGCGATTGGATCACAGGCTTTATGAGGTCATGGAAAAATGGTCTGCTGATGAGCTAAGAAGTGTCAACGCTCAGATCGAGTATTTGCTGAAAGAAGCAGCACGTAAATCAGGAAGATGGCAAGAGGGCAAGCATCGCAATACTGATTCTCATAAGGAAGAATAAGGCTTCTTCCTCTTTTTCTTGCTTTGTACTCGATACCAAGTATACTTATTTAAGAATCTTTATCAATAACTGTTGTACTAAGTTCCACTTAGTACTTAAATCAAGTGTTAAACCTTGTAAAGGCAATTAATTAAAATATGCTATGTCAACCTACACTTAAAAGCATAAAGACACGCTACGCTATCCTACAGTGGCTAATGGCGGAGCTATGACATTACAAGATTTTAGAATCATCTTTGTCAGGCGGAAATAATACAATAAATAAACATATATTGTTAAACTTAGTAACAAAGCTGAAAACACTGGGGTATTGTAACGGCTATGGGTCGAATTGGGGTACTATTACTCAATCTAGGTGGACCGGATCAACTAGAAGATGTCGGACCGTTTTTGTTTAACTTGTTTTCTGACCCAGAAATCATTCGTCTTCCCTTTCCTTGGTTACAAAAACCCCTAGCTTGGTTTATTTCTACTCGGCGAACGAAGCTGTCGCAAGAAAACTACCGCCAAATTGGAGGTGGTTCACCGCTACGTCAGATCACCGACGAACAAGCCGCAGCATTGGAAACACAGTTACGCAACCAAGGACACGAAGCCAAAGTATACGTCGGGATGCGTTATTGGCATCCATTTACTGAAGAGGCGATCGCCCGCATCAAACGCGATACTATCGAACGCTTAGTAATATTACCTTTATATCCTCAATTTTCAATCAGTACCAGTGGTTCTAGTTTCCGGTTACTACAAAGACTGTGGCAAGAAGATCCGAAACTTGAAAAAATTGAATACACTGTGATTCCTTCTTGGTATAAGCAGCCAGGATATTTGCAAGCAATGGCGCAGTTAATCGCCCAAGAACTCGATCAGTTTCCTAACCCTGATGCAGTTCACGTCTTTTTCAGTGCACATGGTGTACCCAAAAGCTATGTTGAAGAAGCAGGCGATCCTTATCAACAGGAAATTGAAGAGTGTACTGAATTAATTATGCAGACGCTCAATCGACCTAATGCCCATACGCTAGCTTATCAAAGTCGTGTTGGCCCTGTAGAGTGGTTGCAACCTTACACAGAAGATGCACTCAAGGAACTTGGCGCGCAAGGTGTAGAAAACATCGCAGTTGTTCCAATTAGCTTTGTTTCTGAACACATTGAGACACTGCAAGAAATCGATATTGAGTATCGTGAAGTAGCAGAAGAAGCAGGAATTCATCACTTTTGCCGCGTTCCCGCACTAAACACTCACCCTGTATTTATTCAGGCGATGGTTGACTTGGTAGAAGAAGCGGTGAAGAACCCCAGCCTGAAGCTGTCGCAAGTGACTCAAATGAAGAAGAAAGTCAGAATGTACCCACAGGAACGTTGGGAGTGGGGGATGACGACGACAGCAGAAGTCTGGAACGGGCGTTTAGCGATGTTAGGCTTTTTAGCGTTAGTGATTGAGTTGATTACAGGACGCGGGTTACTACACTTTGTCGGAATTCTATAAAACTTTGTGTTGGATCATCCATAACCACGCCTGCTATTGGAGAGCTTGCCAACTGCATAATCCAGCCTTTCTGTCTAGCCCTGTTTACTCTGGTAGCAGGGTGTCGAGGATTTCTAGTGATTGGCTACAAGTAACAGAAGTCTTTTGTTAGGGCGTAGTTGGGATATTGTTGGTAGAGTGCGATCGCACTACTAAATTGTAGTGTGTATAAGTTTACAATTTTGTAAGCGTTCACGGCGTCTAACAAGTCACTGCACCGGAACGCCCTAACCTGTTGCTGAGTTGTAAAGATTATCTGCGTTCGGTGAGTTCATGAGGTTGTGATAGACTCGGCATCAGACAAGTAGTTTGTGCGAGCAATGCCTGTAGAAACAAAAGCTCAAGTAATATCTCTGCTTCAAGAATATCAACAGGAATTACATCGCTTTGGAGTTAGACGTTGTGGTGTTTTTGGTTCATTCGCGCGTGACACTGCAATCCACGATCAAAGCGATGTCGATATTTTGGTTGCTTTTGAGCCAGACCAGAAGACTTTTGATAACTTTATACACCTATCCTTTTTTCTAGAAAATCTTTTTGGCAGAGCAGTTGATCTCATCACTGTTGAGTCACTAAGTCCCTACATTGGTCCGCATATTTTGGATGAGGTGGAGTATGTCTCCCTCGGCTCGTGAGTATTTACAACACATTCTTGATGAAACAACCTACATCATGACGAGTTCAACGAGTTTAGACAAAACGCAATTTGTGCAAGATGAAACGCTCAAGCGTGCTTACGTTCGTAGTATTGAAGTAATTGGCGAAGCTGTCAAACAGTTACCAGATGGGTTGCGTCAAAAATACAATGCTATCGAATGGCGGGCTATGGCAGGAATGCGCGATCGATTGATCCACAACTATTTCGGCGTTGATTATGACATTGTTTGGGATGTTGTAATTAATAAAATCCCTGGATTGGACGCTGAAATCAAGCTAATTCTCAAGCAAGAATATTCATAGATTGAGGTATGGTGCTGAATACAGAAGGAAGAGTGTTTGCGGCACAGCCCAACAACCCCAATCCACCCGACCTGTAAGAGTTTGAGATTATCTGCCGCCGCTGAACACGACCATTATGCAGACGCTCAATCGACCTAATGCCCATACGCTAGCTTATCAAAGTCGTGTTGGCCCTGTAGAATGGTTGCAACCTTACACAGAAGATGCACTCAAAGAACTGGGTGCGCAAGGTGTAGAAAACATCGCAGTTGTTCCAATTAGCTTTTCTGAACACATTGAGACACTGCAAGAAATCGATATTGAGTATCGTGAAGTAGCAGAAGAAGCAGGAATTCATCACTTTTGCCGCGTTCCCGCACTGAACACTCACCCTGTATTTATTCAGGCGATGGTTGACTTGGTAGAAGAAGCGGTGAAGAACCCCAGCCTGAAGCTGTCGCAAGTGACTCAAATGAAGAAGAAAGTCAGAATGTACCCACAGGAACGTTGGGAGTGGGGGATGACGACGACAGCAGAAGTCTGGAACGGGCGTTTAGCGATGTTAGGCTTTTTAGCGTTAGTGATTGAGTTGATTACAGGACGCGGGTTACTACACTTTGTCGGAATTCTATAAGACTTTGTGTTGTCTTACCAACATTCTCGATAATCTGCGATAAACTGCTGCATCCGAATCGGTTTACGATGTAAAATCTGCTCGACATCTTTAGTAACTGTTGCTGCAAGTCCTAACCGCGCTGTTGTGTAGATGGCAATCATGACAGCAATAAACGGAAAGGTTAGACCTCGTTGAGACATTCTGATAAAAAATTGGAGAATAGACGGGTTAGTATAAATAACTGATTTGCCAAGTACCTTGGTGAAAAGCTCCGCGACTTGATAGTAGTCTAGTGCTTCATCTCCAGTTAGTGCATACGCTTGGTTATCGTGCCCAGATTCAGTTAATGCTTTTACCGCGACAGCGGCAATATCGCGCACGTCAACAAAACTTGTCTTACCTTTACCTGCGGGAATAAATATTTCATTGTGTTTGATATCCTCTTGATGCGTAGTGCTGAGGTTTTGCATAAAGAAACTAGCCCGCAAAAATGTGTAGGATACGCCGACTGATTTGATATATGACTCAATCTTCGCGTGAGGAACAATGAGGTTATCTTCTGCGCCTAGCAAAGATAAAAAAACAATATGTTGAACGCCCGCTACTATAGCTGCATCAATTGCAGGGTTGATATATCGTTTGACTTGTGCGATCGCCGGAGGACGTACTAGAAAAAGTTTGCTAACACCCTGTAATGCAGGACTCAATGTATTGTGCTGCTGAAAGTCAAAAATGACGTACTCCACTTGAGAAGTTAATGTATCATCAACATTTTTTAAATTTCGTACCGCAGCTTTGATGTGATACCCTTCATGGTAGAGCAAGCGCACCACTTCACGACCGACATTACCAGTTGCACCTGTAACTAAGATTTTACGATTCATTGTTGTTTGTACCAGCGGTGTAGATTTCTCATACTACGCACTGCTATCAATAACGATATCAAGGCGATTAAGCCTCCAACTTGCGGTGCATTCACTGCTAAAAAGATTAGGAGAATACACAAAGCATCTTGCAAAAAAGCAACCCACAAAGGAAAACCGCGTAGGTGGTAAAACCAACCAGCTTGGACGAGTTGTAATACAAAGGCAAGTAACGCGCCAACAGCACCAAATAACCAATTTGGAAGTGACGCGCCAGTTGTTACACTCACAGCTAAGATTGCACCCACAAACGGACTAAATAGGAGTTGGACTAATTGTAAAAGTCGCTGACTTAACCGTTGTTTACTACCAACAAGTTCGATTAAAGAGCCACTAATTAATAAACTCGCGATCGCAACTGAAGGAATATACGTAAGTAGTGGTAAGCCTAAGGAAAAATCATCATGCAAGACAGCCACAATCAACAAGGGCACGGCAATACGCATACTAGCTGCCGCTGCCGCAGATAGTGCGGCTAAAAGTTCGAGCATGAGGACAAACGCAAGTAGTAATTAGTAACTAGTAACTGGTAATTGGTCATTAAAATAGCAATTAGTTATTGGCTATTAGCTTTTTTAGGCTAAATACTAACAGAAGAAGTGCTTTTCTATTACCCATTACCTATTACCTATAATCATGCCCGCTGACTTAAATATCAAGTCGTTGATAAATTTGCTCTAGGTGTTTCAAATGTTGCTTAGGATGAAACACGTTTCGATTTCTTCTGGGGATAGCGACTGAGTTACCCGCGCATCATGAACAATTAAATTATGAAAATCGCCCTGCGGTTGATTCCAGGCTTGATGGGCGCACGATTGCACAACAGCATAAGCTTCTTCGCGACTCATACCCTTGTCTACGAGTGCTAGTAGTACTTTTTGGCTAAAAATGACTCCACCATAACAATTCATATTCCGTTCCATGTTTTGCGGATATACGAGGAGGTTTTGTACTAGGTCAATAATTTCCTTCAGCATAAAATGGGTCAAAATGCAAGCATCTGGTAGAATGACTCGTTCTACCGAGCTATGCGAAATATCGCGTTCGTGCCATAATGCAACATTCTCGATCGCAGCGACAGCATGAGAACGAATTATCCGTGCCATTCCGGTTAAACGTTCCGAACGAATTGGATTGCGTTTATGGGGCATTGCAGAAGAACCTTTTTGCCCTTTAGCGAAGAATTCTTCAACTTCTAAGACGTCTGTGCGTTGGAGGTTGCGAATTTCTACAGCAAAGCGTTCGATTGAGGCAGCTAGCAGGGCTAATTGTTGAACGTAATCGGCGTGAATATCGCGAGAAATAATTTGTGTTGATGCCGTATCAGGTTTTAAGCCAAGTTTCTCACAAGCGATCGCTTCTACTTGGGGGTCAATATTAGCGTATGTTCCAACCGCACCAGAAATTTTCCCTACTGCAATATCTTGCCGTAACCGCGTCAGCCGTTGTTGATGACGGATAACTTCTGCAAGCCAACCTGCGAGTTTAAATCCAAAAGTCATCGGTTCAGCATGAATGCCATGCGATCGCCCTACCATGACTGTATAGCGGTGTTTTCGCGCTTGGGTACGAATTGCACCAATTAAATCTTGCACACGCTGCAAGATGACATCAAGACTTGCAACAAGTTGCAGCGCTAAAGCCGTATCTAATACATCCGAACTTGTTAACCCTAGATGAATGTAGCGCCCTGCATCACCTACATACTCGTTGACATTTGTCAAGAATGCAATAACATCGTGGCGAACTTCAGCTTCAATTTCTAAAACACGCTGCGGATCAAAATCTGCCTTGGCTTTGATTTCTGCAACGGCATCGGTTGGAATATAACCCAGTTCTGCTTGTGCTTCACAAACAGCAATTTCTACCTGCAACCAAGTCTCTAACTTGTATGTTTCCGTCCACAATTCGCCCATTTCGGGCAGAGTATAACGCTCGATCACGCGTCCGCCACAATGAATACAACCGTCATATTTTACCGTTTAAATCGCTAACCTTGTCAGCTAATGTCGATTTGACTAATACTGAATTGGTGATTAAGTTTAAACAAGATTCAGCTTCAACAAAAAAATGTAAGTGTAGTTTTTGTTTGGGTCATATTCGACCTCAATGTGCTACTACGCTTAGCATACAAAAAAGCCTCCGGTGACGGAGGCGGTGTTTTCGCAGTTAAACTTTTGAAATGTTGGAATTTAACCAATCAAACCTCGAATACCGACAACCGCGATCGCACCAGCAATAGCAGATGCAGCTAATGAAGTCGCAGCAGCGCTAAATAACCACCAAGCCGCGCCAGCCACAGCTTTTTTGGTTTCTTCAGCTTGTTTCTGTGTCTGCTGCTTTAATAAAACAAGACGGCGTTGGACTTCTTCTTGCACTGCTTGCGCTCTTTGAATCACACTATTACGAGCTTCTTCAACTTGATTGATAATGCGATTGGCATCAGCTTCTGAGATATCCTCGCGAGAACTCAAAACAGAAACTAATGTTTCGCGATCAAATTGACTTAAGCGATTCTGTAGTGCTTCAAATCCTGCTTGTGGATCGTCAAATACTTTTTGGAAATCGGCTTTGATACCTTCATAATTCAATTCAGGACGATCTAGGGAATTGAGGTACTCCCGTGTTTTACCAAGAACACCATTAATCGTCGATTGCACTGTTTGCTGAACTTTTTGCACTTGCTCAACCAATTGATTGCGGACAGACTCTACTTGATCTACAATCTCGTTTGCTTCTTCTTCGGAAATATCTTCGCGTTGAGATAACAAGGCAACTAATGTTTCGCGATCAAATTGCTGTAAGCGATCGCCAATATTTCCTAAACCCGCACGCGGATCGTTAAGCAACACTTGTAAATCGCGTTTGATTCCCTCAGGATTGAGTTCCTCTTTGTTTGTATTTTTCAAGTAACCTTCTAAAGTAGCCCCAAAATCTTGCGCTTGCTTTTGCGCGCGAGTAGCTAAACGACGCGGTGCTTTAACAATATTGTTGATACTTTCTTGGACTCGATCGATTGCTTGATTAACTTGTTCTTCGCTCAAGTCTTCGCGCTGACTCAACAATTTCACTAAAGTTTCACGATCTACTTGTGCCAGGCGATCGCGTAGTGCTAATGAACCTGCTTTTGGATCGTCAAGTAATTTTGTCAAGTCTCGTTGAATACCTTCAGGATCAAGTTCCTCTAAATTAGTATTGCGTAGGTATTCACTAATTTTCGCAGTAGTTTCCTCGTACTGTTTCTTGGCTTTGTCTGCTGCTTGTTGTGGTGCTTGCAGAATCCTTTTACGTACCGATTCGATTTGATCGATATTTTGATTAATTTGCTCTTCGCTTAAGTCTCCTCGCTGCGATAATAATTGTACCAATGTATCGCGGTCAAATTGTGATAACCTTGCTCTTAAAGCACCTAATCCTGCTTGCGGATCTTCTACAAGTTTTTGGAAATCGCGCTTGATGCCTTCAGGATTTAATTCTTCTTTGTTGGTATTACGCAGATAATCTTCAACGTTTTGCCGGACTTCATCAGCTTTGGCTTGCGCCTGTTCTTGTACTTCTTTAGCACTATTGAGAACCGAATCGCGGGTACTTTCCAGTTGTCCTACAATATTATTTGCCTCTTCCTCACTTAAGTCATCTCGCTGTTTGAGCAGTTCTACCAATGTGTCGCGATCAAATTGCTTTAAGCGATCGCTCAATGCATCAAACCCAGCTTCGGGATCTTCTAATAATATTTTGAACTCTTGCTCAATTCCTTCTGGATTGAGTTCTTCTTTACCCGTAGAACGTAGATAATTTTCTACTCGCGATCGCAGATCTTCTGATTGTTCTTGTGACTCGGATTGTTGTACGGTATTGAGTACCTCTATGCGAAGACTTTCTATTTGTTCGGCAATATCGTTGATTTGAGACTCAAGCAAGTCTCCTCTTTGTTGCAGTTTTTGCACAACATAATCGCGGTCAATTTGTTCTAACTCACGGCGTACTTTTCCAGGGGCAGCATCTGGATCGTAAATAACGTCTTTGAATTCTTGTTTAATTGTTTCGCGATTAAGATGCCATGCATAAGAGTTTAGCAAGTAGTTATCTAAATCGTTACGAATTAAACTGAAGGCTTGAGGCATGTCGGCAACTTCCTCGCCAGCTTGTTTTGCTTTGTCTGCAACGTCACTGCTAGCTTCTTTGGCTTTCTCTGTAGTTTGACCCAGAACTTTTTGCAACTGCGCTGAAACTTTTTCAATATCTAAATCTGAAAGATCAGTTCTAGTCAGTAGTGCGCCAACCAAGGCTTCTACACCAAGTTGCATAGTTCTACCCATTGCCCCACCGCTTTGTTCCTGCTTCTGTGGTTGCTCCGACTTCTGTTCTGAACCAATAAGTTGCTGTAGTGTATTACCTATGTCGCTAGAACGCAGTTGTTCTGCGGTTGCATTTTGCAGGAAGTTAAGTACTTTTGCTTGAGGATTACTCTGTTGACCAAGTGTGTTCTGCCAAACACCTTCTAGCTGATCGGCGATCGCATTTACATCTTGTTTTGATAAATCTGTACGACTACTTACCAAATCAACAAAAGTTTGACGGTCAATGTTTTTAAGCACATCACCATCAGCAATTGATGGTAAGTCTGCATCTTTAAGAATTTTCTGAAATTGATTGCCAATTTCTTCAGCATCCAACTTAGGTAATTGCAAGTTAGCCAAAGAACTTTGCAACGTATTTTGAATTGCACTAGGGTCAAAACCTGAAGTTAATTCCCGACGAACGGCCGCTGTAATCTCTTCAGCAGTAGATACTGCTTGACCTTTTGCCACGTTAGCACCCACTGCAGTTGCTGCTGTTCCCATAAGTCCTTGCAAACCAGAGGTTGCTGTACTCACAACCGAACCAATTAGAGAACCTACTGCTGTTGAACCTAGCCAAACTAACAGTGAAAAAAACGTTGCCCAGATAACTACGCCAATAATCGCACCTAGCAAAGAACTCTCAACCAAGCTCAGTTTAACTGCTAGGAAACAAGCAACAAATAGCGCAATAGTAACTGTAATTAAAGTCCAAACTCCTACGACCCCTCCGATTTTGCGAATTCCTAAGTCTGAATCATCAGAACTTGTCCCTCCTCCTAAAGATGAAATTCCAAATGCAACTGAAAAGTTGGTCAGTAGCAGTTGAAATGCAAATGCCATCACGACACCCGCTACTAATGCAACTAAAAATTGAGGACCTGAAAACATGACAGATGCTTCTTCGGGAGTGAGAATTTCCTCTGTAACTATTGGTATCTGCGCTAATCCTGATTGAGTGATTTCTCTGCTAATTGCGATCGCTGCACCTTGAAGCATAATATTTACCTCATGAAGAAATAAGCGCACAAGTGATTGGTATTGCGCCGCTAGCGTAGTGTTATTATCCAGATTTATAGATTGACAAATTTTACTAATTAAATCATCTCTCTGAAGTTTGACAAGATGAAGGTTGCTTCTACAAACTTCGATAGAATTAAAGATAACTGTGTGTGTCCCTAAGTTATTTTACTTATAAAGTATTGTCGGAATAAGTTATAGGTGATGTAAAACGAAGATGGACTTAATTGTCATAATGAGTACGTAAATAAAATCTATGTAGGTAATCTGTATTTGATAAGTTTTGTTTAGTTATACATTTGTCTATCAGTCTTTTTTTATTAACCTAAAGCCTAAAAAAGCTTTATCAAATAGTTAATAACATAGTTGCATTTTTAAATTTTACTTAATATTTATTTAACCAAAAACAGCTAATATCGCAAAACTGTAACTGCACAAACATTACCAATTCGTGTTTCTTACTTTGTCATTGAGAGACTTCACAGCTAGTTTATGTTGTCGGGCTTGAAGCTGTTGGCATTTAGACAGTTGGGAGAAAGACTGTTGAAACTATGTTCGTCATTCTATCTAACTCCAATACTATGCCACGGAGACTAGATAAGGATGAGGACAACAGATATTGTTAATCCACAACCTTATTTTGTCGCACGCGACAAGCAGACTAAAAGCGCTTAAAAGTTATCGTGATTAGCGATCGCATCCTTAATTTTGTGCAATACGTCATCTACAGGCATAACACCTAATTCTCCCGCTGCACGAGTACGAATACTTAAACTATTCGCTTCGACTTCCTTTGCGCCAACAACTGCCATGACAGGAATTTTTTCCTTTTCAGCATTGCGAATGAGTTTACCAAGTCGCTCATTACTCGTATCTGCTGCCGCACGGATACCAGCTGCACGCATTTTTGTTGCTACATTCATGGCAAAATCTTGCTGCGCTTCACTTACTGGTAACAACCGCACTTGTGCTGGAGCTAACCATAATGGAAAATCTCCTGCATACTCCTCAATCAAAATCCCGATTAGTCGTTCCAAAGAACCAAAAGGTGCGCGGTGAATCATTACCGGACGTTTGCGCGTACCATCTTCAGCAACGTACTCTAAATCAAATCGTTCAGGTAAATTGTAATCAACTTGCACAGTACCAAGCTGCCACTCGCGTTCTAGGGCATCTTTAACAATAAAGTCAAGTTTGGGACCGTAAAATGCAGCTTCTCCGACACCCTCAAAGTGATCCATCCCCAAAGTTTCTACAGCACGACGAATCGCGTTTTCAGCTTTGTTCCATGCATCATCAGAACCAATGTATTTATCTGAATTTGGATCGCGGAAGCTGAGTCGGGCTTTAAAGTTTTGATCGAGTCGCAAACTTTTAATCACAGACAAAATCAAATCTACGACATTCAAAAATTCATTATCTAGTTGTTCTGGTGTCACAAACAGGTGTGCGTCATCCTGAGTAAAGCCGCGTACCCGCGTGAGTCCGCCAAGTTCTCCAGATTGTTCATAGCGATATACCGTGCCAAATTCTGCTAAACGCAGTGGTAGTTCTCGGTACGAACGTAACTCACTTTTATAAATCTGGATGTGGAAGGGACAATTCATTGCTTTTAAAACAAAGCCTTCCTCTTCCTTTTCACCCATCATCGGGAACAAGTCGTCTTTGTATTTTTGCCAGTGACCTGATATTTTGAACAATTCCACTCGACTAATGTGTGGAGTGACAACAGGTTGATAGCCTCGATTAATTTGTTCTTGCTTCAAAAAGTCTTCTAAAACACTACGCAGAATAGTTCCTTTTGGCGTCCACAATGGTAAACCAGGACCAACATCATCGCTAAAAACAAAGAGTCCTAATTCTTTCCCTAGCTTGCGGTGATCGCGCCGTAGTGCTTCTTCTTTACGGCGTTTGTACTCGGCAAGTTGTTCTGGAGATTCCCACGCCGTGGCATAGATTCGTTGCAACTGTGCTTTCGTTTCATCACCACGCCAGTACGCCCCAGCAACACTTTCTAGTTCTATTGCTTTGGGGCTAAGTTCACTCGTATTCTCAAGGTGGGGACCTGCACACAAATCCCACCACTCATCTCCTAAGTGGTAAATTGTAATCGGCTCTTGCTTGATATCATCAAGAATTTCTAGCTTGTATGGTTCGTTAATTGCTTTAATCCGTCGTTGGGCTTCTTCACGGCTAACTTCTTCGCGAACGACTGGCAATTTGCGGTTAATAATTTTCACCATCTCTTTTTGGATGGCTTTTAAGTCTTTTTCGGTAAATGGCTCTGGATTGTCAAAATCATAATAGAATCCGTTCTCAATCCAAGGACCAATCGTTACTTGCGCTTTGGGAAACAACTTCTGTACTGCCATCGCCATGATGTGAGACGCAGTGTGACGAATTTTCTTCAAAGTCTCCGATTCACTGGTACGCGGCAATTGAATCTTAGGTTGCTGCTGTGCGGGAGATTGAGCAGATGACATTTGTTGAACCATTGGCGGTAACTGAAATTAAGCGATCGCAATTCTCACTGCCTCTATCTTATCGGTACTTATCATTAACTCGCAGCAATTTATGCTCGTTCTTCCAAATTACATCCCTTGGCAGAATGTTAACAATTGTAAATAAAGTTAAGATTAAGAAATAGGAGAGTAATTTAGTGTTTGCTTTATGCTTAACTCCAATCTACCAGAGCCTGAATTGCTCAAAACCATATTGCAACCGCTGCTTGAGGACTTTCAGTATTGGTTTGGGCGATCGCGCCATCTTCTAGAAACCGAGCAAATCGCTTTTCTAGATGAGCAACAACAGTTTGACTTGCTTGAGCGCGTTAAGCAAGCACAGCAGGAGGTCAACTCAGCACAAATATTATTTAAAGTGACAGGGGGACAAGTGGGTATCGATATGGCAGTAATGATGCCTTGGCACCAGTTACTGACAGAATGCTGGAAAGTTGGAATGCGGTTTCGCTCGGAGCAGTCTCATAAATGAAAAAGAATATCAGACAACTCTTAAGATTTCTGAGATACTCATTATAAATGATGGTTGATTAGCTAAAATGCTGCCCTGCAAAATCAACTGTTTAGACAATAAAACCATAATAAATCTGCTGGCTGCCTTGGAGAATAATGCAATGTTACACCTGCTTTACATTTTAGCTTTTACAATTCTTGCCTTAATTGCCGTCAGTAACTTAATTCGCAATCTTTTAATGTTCAGCCGAGAACGTGACAGAACTTATCCAGCGAGATCGCCTCAAAACAGCCAAGGTAGCTATTCTGCTTCACCTCGTTCTGTACCGCATCCAGAGCTACTGGATACGGCAGGAAACATCATCAAAGATCCGCTGTTGGTCATTCGCTCAATCAGTGTCGAAGATGCACGTCAGCAACTAGACGCTCTCTATGAGTCTTCTCCTGGCTACAAAGGTGAAAACCAAGAGGAAGCATAACTCAATCTCAACTTATTTAAAAAGCAATTGGCAGTTAGCTAACAGCACTAACAGTTCATTTTGCTTGAGTTGAACTGTGACTTAGAGTTATCAAGCTATTGAGTCAATTCACATCAAATCAGAAGTATTTAGATTAGGACTTAGTGTTGCAATTTCCAGAAAAATTTCTTTGGGGTGCTGCCACCTCTGCTTATCAAATTGAAGGCGCGTGGAACGAAGATGGTAAGGGAGAAAGCATTTGGGATACTTTTACACACCGTCTTCATACAATACATAACAATGAAATTGGCGATATTGCCTGTAACCACTATCATCAAATGCCCGAAGATGTGGCTTTAATGAAAGAACTAGGACTACAGACGTACCGCTTTTCGATTTCTTGGTCGCGGGTATTGCCACAAGGCAAAGGTGCAATTAATCACAAAGGACTCGATTTCTACGATCAACTAGTAGATCAATTACTAGCAGCAGAAATTATCCCAAACGCTACGCTATTTCATTGGGATTTGCCTCAAGCATTGCAAGATCGAGGTGGTTGGAATAATCGCGACAGTGTCGAGTGGTTTTGCGAGTATGCACAACTAATGTTTCAGCGTTTAGGCGATCGCGTTCCATTGTGGTCTACGCACAACGAACCTTGGTCACACGCTTTTCAAGGATATAGCTTTGCAAATCATGCTCCAGGAATTGCCTGTGCTGCCCAAGCATATCAAACTGTACATCACTTATTGTTATCGCATGGCAAGGCAGTACAACTATTTCGTCAAGGAGGTTATAAAGGGGAAATTGGTATAGTTTTAAGCTTTCGGCATTACTTAAGCGCCAGTGACAGTGAAAGCGATCGCGCTGCGTGTCAACGCGCGTATGAAGACAAAGTATCAATGTTTCTGCAACCACTATTTCGAGGATATTATCCAGAAAATTTAATCGATTGGTTAGGTACGCAAGCTCCGCAAATTCACGATGGCGACTTAGAATTTATTCAGCAACCAATTGATTATTTAGGTGTGAATTATTACTACACATTGTCAGTATCTTTTGCATCGAGTGGTGGTTTACTCAAGCTCAAATCTGTGCCTTTTTCTGCGCCAGGTTGGGGTCATACTGAAATGGGCTGGGGTGTTAATCCAGAAGGCTTAAAAGCAGTATTGCTTGATATTAAAGAAAACTACGGCAATCCTAAGATTTATATTACTGAAAATGGCTGTGCATTGGAAGATCAACCGGATACCACAGGATTTGTTGCTGATTGGGGACGTATAAATTATTTGAGAGATCACTTACGAGCAATACACAAAGCAATTCAAACAGGAGCGAATATTCAAGGCTATTATCTTTGGAGTTTTCTAGATAATTTTGAGTGGTCGCATGGATACCGACCGCGCTTTGGTATTGTGCGCGTAGATTTTGAGACGTGTAAACGTACTCCGAAACAAAGTGCTTACTGGTATCAAGAAGCGATCGCCCGAAATGGCACAGAGTAGCCGCTAGGAATCTAGATAACTTTGAATAATCTCTACTGCCCGTCCAACTCCATCTTCTGCACGAATGCGATCGCCTAAAGCAAGAGCATTGTTCGTCATAGTTTCATTGCAAATCACATTTTGAATTGCTGCTACAAACTGATCGCGAGTGAGTTCTTTTTGAGGAATTGGCAAGGTTCCTACACCTAAATCTGCAACTCGTTGTCCCCAAAACGGTTGATCGACGCCGAAGGGAATCACTACTGAAGGAACACCTGCCCGTAAAGCTGCGGCTGTTGTACCTGCGCCACCGTGATGAACTACCGCACAACACAGAGGAAACAACCAGTCATGAGAAATGTTGCCAGTCATTGGAAATACATTATCTGGTAAATCAACACCTTGTAAACCTCCCCAATTCGACAAAATACCGCGCTGTTTTGTTTGCATCAAAGCGTCTAGTATCAAATTTGTGACGACTTCTGGACTTCGTTCGCTCATGCTACCAAAGCCAATGTAAATTGGTGGCACTCCTGATTCAATAAAATTAACTAAATCTATTGGTGGTTGCCACTGGGAATCTTCTAAAAACCAATAGCCCGTAACATAAGCCCAATCTGACCAATCTTTCGGCTTGGGAACTACAGTCGGGCTAAAACAATGAAGAATTGGTATTTGCTGCTGTTGTAAATGAGAGTAAAGACCTGCGAAAGGTACTGGTGGTAAGTTTAAATTCTGCCGCCAGTAATTAATTTTTTTTCGCACTGATTGCCAACGCAGTTGTTCGTGAATGACATACGTTAACCAGTTGTAAGCGCCACCAACATTGATGGGAGTTGTGTAAAGTGGATGGGGAAATGCTCGTGTACGAGTTAATGGATTTGTAAACGCCGCAAAGCACGGTACTTGTAGTTTTTCAGCAATATGATAGCCAGGTAAGGCAACTTGAGAATAAATAATGGCTTCTGTGTCTTGACAGCAGTTCCAGCAATCTTCTAAAAGTTGTTCTAGGCTATCACAGAAGATTTGCCAGTAATCAACATTTTTTGCTAAAGCTTGAATATATTCTTGAGGATTTGTGCCTACTGCTGCAAAGTCTAATCCATGACTGCGCACGAATTGTGCAAATCGAGCATAAGACACAATTTGTATTTGATGACCAGCTGCTTGTAACCCTAACCCTAATGCTATATAGGGCTGCACATCACCTCGACTACCAATCGCTAAGATCGTTATTTGCATATTATTTTCTGGTCATCTTGGATTAAAAATAGGTATACCGATTCTTAATTAAAAGAATTCACGGGCAAATCTAACGGGAGATAGAGGAAAACTAGTCAAACTTCGTGTTTGCTCATGATTGTGGTTTATGCTAAGACTTGTATGAAACATTTACATTTTTTTCAATCTATCTTGAACTTATATTTTTTGCTGAGTCCTAGCTATACAGAATAGTTGACAGAGTTTGTCGCCTATCTAAAGGAGGAGGCATTATTATGGTTATTTCGCTAAACATAAATAATTGTAAAGAAATTCTCAGAATTCACCCACGCCACTAGGAGAAATAATGCAGGGAATTCGCGTTGCTAATGCCCCTTGTTCTTGGGGTGATTTGGGAGTGCAAGGACTTGAGGGTGAAAGTATTGGTTATCAACAAATGTTGGACGAGCTAGTGGAAACTGGCTATGTTGGTACTGATTTAGGTGACTGGGGATATATGCCTACAGATCCAAATCAGTTAACAGCTGAACTTGAGCGCCGTAATCTCACAATCATCAGTGGCTATGTTCCAGTAGCTGTGAAAAATCCAGAATCACATCAACAAGCTGAAGCACAGGCTCTCAAAATTGCCCGATTGCTGTCGGCAGTGGCAAACACAAGTGATAGTCAAAAAAGCCGCCCTTTCATGGTGGTAATGGATGAAATTGGTGCTGTCCCTGTACGAACGCAAAATGCAGGAAGAGTTGAGCCAGGAATGGAGTTAAGCGACGAGGAGTGGGGTAAATGCATTGCAGGGGCTGAGCAGATTGCACGCGCAATTCGGGATGAAACAGGAATGCGGACAACGTTTCATCATCATTGTGCTTCTTATCTAGAAACACCAAAAGAAATTGCCCACTTTTTAGAGCAAACTGATCCCAATTTGATTGGCTTAACTTTAGACACTGGACACTATGCTTATGGTGCGGCTACAGATGATGCGCAGTCTGTATTAGAAGCTTTTGAGCGCTTTGGCGATCGCATCTGGCACGTACATTTTAAAGACTGTGACTTTGAACTTGCCCAAGCCTCCCGCAACCAAGGTTGGGATTATTTTGAGGCTGTGCGTCGCGGGCTATTCTGCGAACTTGGCAAAGGTGGCGTTGATTTTCCTGCGGTAGTTGCTTGGCTGCGCGAACATAACTATGACGGTTGGATTGTTGTCGAACAAGATGTACTTCCTGGCATGGGAACTCCTAAACAAAGTGCTCAGCGCAATAGAGAATATTTAAAGCAATTAGGATTGTAAAAAGTTAGCATCACCGCTCTTTGAGTGGAGTTATGAGTTATGAATTTTGAGTTTTGAATTTTAGAAAACATTTGTAACATTCTTAACTCAACATTCTTGAAAGCCTCCAATGCTTTATTCCCTGACTTTAGGTATGGGATTCAACTCAACACTCAAAACTCAACACTCAAAACTCTTTTCCCTTCTACTATGGAGAGTTCTATTGCCGACTTTTTGAATCGCTATGTTGTTGTCGCAAGTTGAGTAAAGAAACCGTTACATGGTTATGAGTATCACCTGTGGAGGCATCGGGTATCTTCTTTTTGAGTCTGCGAACAAATTCACGAATGACATCTGATTGAGTTCGCTCAACTTGCATGCAGTATTGCCTAAGTATTTCTAACTCATCATCGGAAAGCCTAACAAACAGTCCTTTTTTCATGATCTTGTGTTATCAAAATGATATACATTTATTATGGGTTACTATTAGTACGGTCTCCACCAACAAAAACTCAGCTAACAAAAATTGCCAGCTGTGTTGATGTGTCCTATCGCTAGTATAAATAGTGACTGACATGGTAGAGGCAGAATAATTAGCAAAACAGCGTTGTTTTTTGTATGCATGCGTCGGTATTAACCCGCAGACTGTAGTCAACTCCATCACAATTATCAACATTGTTTGGATTGAAACAGCACCTGAAAAATAACGAAAAGTAGTCCCCTGAGTATATTGCAATCTTGATTTGAATTTCTGTACGGAACCCAACCGAGGCAAAATTCAGGGCAAGAATCAATTTCCTCCAATATCAAGCCATTGGCAGCGATGAGTATATAACTTGGGCTATTGTCTGTAAGTGCGATTGCAGCGAACAGCCCCTTCTGTGTACCTAGCCTTTGCTTTCCCCGTTCGGCGAAGCTGTTGCCTAAGCTTAAGTGGTTGAGTGCTTAAAAATGCGGTGTTACCGCAAGGGTCAGAGGTCAGGAGAGTTATGAGTTATGAATGTTAAGTTTTGAGTTAAGAAACTTATGTTGCAAAAGTGTTGAGTTAGGCAAATTCTTTTAAGTCAAAACGTGCTAACGCACCGCTACGCTAACAAAACTCAAAACTCAAACTTTAATAATGTCCTAACCACATTGACCATTGCGATATCTCGCAGCCACGACAACCAAATTGCCAGCAAAGGTTTTTATTTCCGAATCACACAACTTGTTAAGTCAAGAGGATTGAAGAGGGTTATGAGTGCAAAGTGGTCAGTCAAGACACAATTACCAGTTCATTACACTGTATTTGAGAGTTTCGACCTATTCAATCCTGAAAACAACGCTCTGTTGTTCGACGGGCAGAATTCGAGCCTGCAGTCTTTGCGTCGAGTCGTTGTCGTCGATGATTATGTTGAACGTCTCCACGGAGAACGCATTCGCCAGTACTTTCAGTATCACGAAATTGAATACCGCCTGATCTCGCTTTCGGTGTCTGAAGATAATAAATCGATGGATACGGTTTTCCAGGTAATCGAAGAACTAAATGCTTTTGAAGTTGCACGGCGATCAGAGCCAGTGATTGCGATCGGCGGTGGCGTACTGATGGATATTGTTGGTTTAGCTGCTAACCTTTTTCGACGGGGAATTCCCTATATCCGTGTTCCTACAACTTTATTAGGAGTCGTCGATGCCGCAATCGGTGCCAAAACAGCGGTAAACTTCCAAGGTCATAAAAATCGGATCGGTACATTCTATCCTCCACTTGCCGCAATACTTGATACAACACTGTTACAAACTTTAAGTGACAGACAAATTAGTAATGGTATTGCGGAGATTCTCAAAATTGCACTTGTCAAAGATACAGAATTATTTGAACTATTAGAGAATTATGGTGCGGCAATGCTAAGTAGCAAGTGCCAAAATCCAGAAGCCATGCCAATTATTCGGCGTTCCGTACAAGGCATGTTAGAAGATTTAGAATCAAATCTCTGGGAGGAGAAACTCGAAAGACTCGTAGATTACGGTCACACTTTCTGCCCTACACTGGAGTTGAAAGCTGTACCAAAACTCTTACACGGAGAAGCTGTTGCGGTTGATATGGCAATTTCTGTGATGCTTGCCTATCAAAGAAGTTTAGTCACTTATCAAGAAGTCGAACGCGTTTATAATTTTATGCGCAGCGTGCGTTTACCATTACTACATCCGATTTGTACGCCAGAACTGCTATATGCAGCATTACAAAGTACAACAAAACATCGCAACGGGCTACAACGCTTTCCATTGACTGTAGGAATTGGTTCAGCACAATTTTTCCACGATATCACCTACGATGAAATCAAAACAGCCGTAAAAGCGATCGCACAATTAGAACCAGACGCAGCAATGCAAACTTCCTTGTAATTCATATCAACTTTATCGCTTTTGCATTCAAAGACATGACTACAGTCAACGAGACGATCGAATACAACGAGCACCTCAGTCAATATATTCGTAACTTATTTGTTGTTGAAGACGACACTTTACAACAAATTCGCGAACGACCAGCAAAAGAGGGTTTACCTCCCCACGACATTAATCCAGAAGAAGGGCGCTTTCTGCAACTACTAGTCCGTGCGAGTAATGGCAAATCAGCAATAGAATTTGGCACGCTTGTAGGATATAGCAGTATTTGGATTGCCCGTGGCTTAGCACCAGGAGGTAAACTATTCACGTTCGAGAAAGAACAGATGTGCGCGGACATTGCTAAGGATAATTTTGCCAAAGCTAACGTTGCTCACCAAATAGAGATTCTTTGTGGCGATGCTCATACCTTAGTTGATTCCGTTGCTGCTCAAGGACCTTTTGATTTTGTGTTCATCGACGCGGAGAAGACAGGTTACATTGATTACTTTGATTGGGCATTAGAAAATACGCGTCCTGGTGGGTTTATTGTTGCTCATAACGTATTCCTCCACCGCACCATCCTTGATTCAGACACAACTGATGAAGGAGTCAAAGCAATGCAGATGTTCCACAAACACGTTGCTACCTCTAACCGTGTTATGAGTACTGTATTTCCGGCAGGAGATGGAACTCTTGTTGCGGTAACTGCCTAAATCTGTTTTCTAGGTAATTATGGAATCAGTACAAACTCCCCGCAAGCAAGCTTTTGCTTTACTCAAGAGCCTTGGTACTCTGACTTTACTTTTATTAGTATTTCCATTTTCTTTGAGCGTTGTTGTCCTTACGCTGTTATGGAGTTCGCTAACCAGCTTATTTCAACAGCGTCGCGTACAGGCAAATCCGCGGAGGATTTTGCTCACTGGTGCCAAGATGACAAAATGCTTAACTCTAGCGCGATCGTTTCACGCAGCTGGGCATCGCGTTTTCATGGTAGAAACCAAAAAGTACTGGTTATCAGGCAATCAGTTTTCTAACTGTGTAGAAGCTTTGTACACCGTTCCTGCACCTCAACACGATACTGAGGGCTACATTCAGGGGTTACTGAACATTGTCAAGCAAGAAAAAATTGATATGTTCATTCCTGTATCTAGCCCAGTTGCTAGCTATTATGACTCTTTAGCCAAACCAGCATTGTCGCCCTATTGCGAAGTATTTGCGTTTGATGCTGAGACAACTAAGCTACTAGACAACAAGTTTACTTTTAACCAAAAAGCACATTCTGTAGGACTATCTGCGCCAAAAACATTCTTAATTACCGATCCAGATCAAGTTCTCCAATTTGATTTTGCTGCTGATGGAAGTCAGTACATTCTTAAAAGCATTGCCTACGACTCAATCAATCGCTTAGCTTTGCTGAAATTGCCCTGTGCTGCTGAAGAAATGGCTGGATATGTTTACAGTTTGCCAATCAGCGAGGAAAATCCCTGGATTATGCAGGAGTTTCTCAGAGGGCAAGAGTATTGTACTCACGCTGTTGTTAGAGATGGACAGTTACTGCTTTATGCTTGTGCCAAATCCTGCGATTTCTTGGTTAACTACGAGCACGACTACAATCCCGCAATTTTAGATTGGGTAGGTCGCTTTGTCAAAGAACTCAACCTGACAGGGCAAATTTGTTTGGACTTTATTCAAGCAGCAGATGGTACAGTTTATCCGATTGAATGTAATCCGCGAACAAGTACCTGTATCACTATGTTCCACGACCAACCAAAGGTAGTGGCAGATGCTTATCTCAGTAGTAGTACACAAGCACCAAAAGAACCTGTGCAGCCTCTACCTGATAGTAAGCCTACTTATTGGACATTTCACGAGCTTTGGCGGTTACTAAATATTAAGTCTTGGAGAGATTTTCAGTATCGGCTCAGCATTATTTTCAATGGTATAGATCCAGTTTTTCATCCTCGCGATCCATTGCCATTTCTCGGAGTCAATCACTGGCAAATTCCTTTGCTAATTCTCAACAACGTACGTCAATTAAAAGGTTGGGAACGTATTGACTTCAACATTGGCAAGCTGGTGCAGTTAGGTGGTGACTAATTGATTCAGTTATGGAAAATAGACTGCTCAAAGAGTAGAACTCTTGCAATCGAAAAATTATGAATGTTATTCCCAGCGGAATGTCATGTAGCGCAGAATCTCGCGAGATGTTTCGCTTGGCTCAACATGACAGTTTAAGTGCTTTTGCAAGAAGTCTATTGACTAGTGACCAGTTATTCCTCCATATATATTCACCCCACAAAAAACGTACAACCCCTCAAATCTTAATTCTTAGCGGAGTTTTAATGACAACTACACTCGCTCAAAAAACTAACAACATGGAAGCCAAAAAGAAAGTTTTTGGCATGATCCAAGCTTTCTGGGAAAGTCAGTGTTTATATGTGGCAACACGCCTAGATATCTTTAATATATTGTCTGAAGGATCGCAAAGTATTGAAACCCTAGCGGAAAAGACTGCAACTAAGGTTGACAAACTTTACATTATATTACGTGCTTTAGGGCACTTAGGAGTGCTGGAAGAACAGCCAGGAAGAGTTTTTGCGGCAACAGAAGTGTCTGAACTGCTAGTCACAAATGCTGGACCTTCGATTGGGCATTTTGCGATGCACATTATTGAACCAGCACAGTGGGATGCTTGGAAAGTGTTAGAAACGTGCTTACATACTGGTGAAGTGCCGTTTGAGCGTGCTAATGGCAAAACGGTTTATGAGTTTACACGAGATGAAGATTGGAGTGGCGATGTTTTTATCAAAGCTATGAGTTTCTTAACCGATCATGCTGTTGATGCATTGCTCGATGTTTTTGATTTTAGCCGCTTTAATACAGTTATGGATGTCGGTGGTGGTCAAGGCGGACTCATTTCTAAGATTGTTAAGCGCTTTGGCTGTAGAGGTATCTTATTTGATTTACCGTATGTTACAGAAACAGCACCCGCACACATTGAAAAACAAGGCGCTGCAGCTGATGCAGTTCAAATCGTAACAGGTGATGTTTTTAAGGGATTGCCTACTGGGGCTGATGCAATTGTAATGAAGTATTTCCTATCTTCGTGGAAAGATGAAGATGCACTCGCGATACTGCGTCATTGTAAAGCAGCACTACCAAAACATGGCAAGGTAGTTTTATTGCAGTGTATTGTTCCAGATTTAGGTGAGCCGACAGTTTGCCCTGATGGTATTATTCCATCACTATTTGCGACACAGATTATGGTGGCAGTTCCTGGTGGTGCGTGGCGTACTCAGAAAGAATATGAACGCTTATTCACAGCAAGCGGTTTCCAACTTGAAAATGTCGTGCATACGGGAACTAATCTCTCAGCATTGGAATTTGGTTTAGTAGGTTGAAATTCAGAAGCTAGGGGCAGGTATCCTGCCCCAATAGTATGCTAGCTTTCACTGCAAACAAGTGTTTGAGATTGCTCTAACTCTACTAAAAGTTGTTGCCAATTTAGTCCTGCTAAGTTATCTCGGATGATGTGGGCATCTCCAACACGTTCTACTGGACCAAGTCCCAAAACCCACATTCTGGCAGCTAATCCGGCGGCAACTCCTGAACCAGCATCTTCTACAACAAGACATTCGTGTGGCAGCAATCCCAACTGACTAGCAGCATACAGAAAGACATCAGGGGCTGGCTTATGATGTTCGACACTGTAACCGTCAGCGATCGCATTCAATCGCTCAGCAATTCCTAAGCGTTGACACACAAGGCGAGCGTTTTTACTCGATGAACCAATCGCAACTTTAATATCCGCAGCTTGAAGTTCATCTAATAAAGCAAGTGCCCCTGGAAGTAAATCGGCTGGCGTGAGATTTTGAATTAATTGCTCATAGTAACTGTTTTTGCGAACCATCATCTCTTGAAGTTCCGCTTCACTCACAGCGCAATCGCCTAACATATGTAATAGCGAATCGCGGCGTGACAATCCCCGCATTTGCTCGTTAGCTTGACGATTGAAGGCAATTCCAATTTCGTCTGCGAGTTGTTTCCAGGCTAAGTAATGATACTCTGAGGTATCTGTTAAAACACCATCCAAATCAAAAATGACGCCTCGCAGTGGAGTTATCGTACAGCGATCGCTCAGTGCCATATTTGGTTTGACTTGATTCAACCCCTCAGAAGATATTCCTGATACTTCCGGTTTTTGTGTTGTCATAATTACAGCATCGGGTGAGATGTCAAACTTGTACCACCGTTGACGCCATTGCAGCTTAAACTGCAAACGGGTCCAGTTTGATGGTAAATGAGATTGATCGACAATTGGTCCTGCTTCAGTCAAACGGACACCAGCAAAACCAAAGACAACAGCTTGCCATATTCCACCAGCTGATGCTGCATGAACGCCTTCACCTGCATTACCACGAACATCTTTGATGTCTACTAGTGCTGCCCGCATAAAATGTTCGTAAGCTGTCGTAGGTTCATCTAATTCACAAGCCAAGATTGCATGAATTGCAGGTCCTAAAGAAGAGCCGTAGGTGTGATCGGTACGGGGAGTATAATAATCCCAATTTGCTTGTAACAACTGACGCCGCTGTTGGGCGGTCATTTCAGTTTTCACCGGAGTATCTCGTAACAAGTACAGCAGCATTAAAATATCTGGCTGCTTCAAAATCTGCTTTTCATTTGTCCCTTCAACGCCGAGAATGGCTTGCATCGACTGCGTACGCCATTGATAATCCGTCCAGTCAATGTCTTCTAAATCAAAGAAGCCCTCAAATTGCTCAATAACGTTTGTCTCTGTCGGTTGAACTACTAGCATATGGCGGATAATATGCGACCAACGCTTTGTCCGCTCTGGTCTAATATCTAACTTCTGCGCTAATTCTGCTGCTCGTTCTGGATAATGTTGATGCAACCAATTATAGACAGCTAAAGCTCTTTCCAAGTGCCACTGCGCCATGCGGTTAGTAAAAGTATTATTATCAACGCGCTCGTGGTTTTCATCTGGACCGATGACATCGCGAATTTCATAGCATTGGCGATCGCCGTTCCATTCAACGCGGCTACCCCAAAAAACTGCGGTGTCGAGGACAATTTCTGCACCCTCGCGTTGCATCCAATTATCATCGTGTGTTGCTTGCCAATAGTGCCAAACCGCGTAAGCAATATCTGTATTAATATGAACTTCAATATCACCACACCAAATGCGTACAGGTTCCCCATCAGGACCAAATACCCAACGTGGAGTCACTTCATCACCTGTATTTGCACTTTCCCAGGCATACATTGCACCTTCATATCCTGCTGCTTGGGCTTTGCGTCTGGCACCTTCCAAGGTGTGGTAACGATAAGACAGCAAGTTACGGGCAATTTGTGGTTGTGTAAACGTAAAGAAGGGAACGATAAAAACCTCAGTATCCCAAAATACGTGACCGCGATAAGCAAAACCTGATAAGGTTTTTGCCGGAATGCTGACGCGGTTGTTGTGCCGTGGTGCGGCAGCGAGGATTTGAAACAGATTGTAACGAACAGCAATTTGGGCTGTGGAGTCGCCTGCGATTGCAATGTCGCAGTCTTGCCATAGATCGTCCCATACTGCACCGTGAGCTGCAAGTAAAGTTGTATAGCTTGGTAAACTCGCCAGTCTTTCTTGGGCTGCTGACACAGGTTGGTTTGCTTCGAGTGAAGTAAAAACAGTCACAATTTTTTCTAAGGTGACAGTCTTGCCTGGTTGTGCCTGAAATGTTGTTGTTAACGTTGGACTACCAGTCTCTCCTATCAATTTAACAGTTGTTGCTTCCGAACACGCTAATTGAAACGCCATCCCTAGCTCAATTTTTGAATGGCTACAGCGCTGATGTAACCAGGCGTTATTATTGCTACCCCCTTGTTCAAGCCAATCCCAATGTTTGACGCCGTGATTATCTACGTTACCATTGATGCTAGCTTCGACCGCGATCGCTCCCGTAAAGTCTACAGGCGTTATCTGGCAGTGCAGCACCAAAACATGGTCGTCTGCCATACTAATCATGCGTTCAAAGTGGAACTTTACGGTATGCCCACCAGGACTACGCCACAACACGTCACGGCTCACGATACCCCAGCGGAGGTCTAGCTGGCGCTGATAATCTAAGATCTCGCCTTGACTGAGACAAAAGCGATCGCTCCCTATGTATACTGTCAACGGCAACCAATCAGGACAGTTGACTAGTTCCGTATGCATAACCGGAACATCATCGTACACGCCATTAATTAGGGTCGCTGCACTGGTATTTGGGTAGCCCTCTTCAAAGCTGCCACGCGTGCCTAGATAACCGTTACCTAAGGTAAACAAAGTTTCCTTATGGTGCAGTTCTGCTGGGTCAAACTGAGTTTCAAAAACATTCCAACCGCTGTAGTCCATGACTAGATCATCTCGCTGTGGGTATCGTACAATACAAAAATATCTTTCTATAGCATTCCCCTTTAGATAGATATCCGCAGGGAATTTACGAAAACCGAAGTAAAACTATACAAAACGCAATAAAGTGTTATTAAAATTTGCAAGTGACAGTGGCTAGTGCACACCAGTGTTACTTAAATTGATCAGTAATAGTGAAAGATCGAACTAATCACTAATCACTCCTACACTTAAGCTTCAATAACAACTCTAAGGTTTCCGCGTTTTCTAGCAACGCGACACGCAGTAGTATTGCCCGAACGCTCAAATTCCAAGTCTAGTAAAGTAGGACCAACGCGTAAGTTGTGTACCGACAGAGTGTTGATTGATTCTGGTAAAGCAGGATCAATGATTCGCAAACAGTTGTTTTTAGCATCAGGGACTAAGTTCACCATCATTTGTAAAAGCTGAAAAATGCTTCCTGTTGCCCAAGCTTGTGGCGAACAAGCTACTGGATACTGTACTGGGTCATTATCATTTGTGCGTTCATAACCGCAAAACAGCTCAGGTGGGCGCTGATAAGGCTGGCGTTGAGTCATTTCTAGAATACTTTGAGAAAGCTCAAGAGCCTGATCGATTAATCCTAGCGATCGCACGCCCATAGCAATCATCGAGTTATCGTGAGGCCAAACTGAGCCAATATGATATCCCATGGGATTATATGCTGGGGACAAACTACTTAAAGTCCGAATACCCCAACCGTTGAACATGTCAGGTCCTCGCAACCGTTCAGCTACGCTGTAGGCTTTGTCTGGGGTGAGAATGCCCAAGTGTAGACAATGACCAGGATTAGAAGTGATGCTATCAACTTGCTTGCCTTCACCATCTAAAGCTAAAGCACAGTAATCTTGGTCTTTCATCCAAAAGTCACGATTGAATCGCTCTTTAAGAAGATTGGCATCTTCCTGCCAGCGTTCTGCTAGGTCGATCCGCTTTTTCATGCGCGCTATTTCTGCTAACCGCACTTTTGCTGCATAGACGTATGCTTGGACTTCACATAAAGTAATAGAACCACTTGCTAAGTGCCCGTGACGGTCTACGATACAGTCGCCTGAGTCTTTCCACCCTTGGTTAACTAAGCCACGACGAGAAGTCCGAAAATAGCTAAGATAGCCCGTTTTTGCGCAATTGCGGTCAATCCATTCCATTGCCGCTAGTGCGTTCGACCACAGTTGCTCTAGGGTTTCGTTATCGTGTGTCCAGGCGTAATACTCTGCGTAGAGCATCAACCACAAAGGAGTTGCATCTACTGTGCCGTAGTAAGGTGTATGGGGAATTTCTTGGCAACGTGCCATTTCACCCATACGTAACTCGTGCAAAATTTTACCTGGTTGTTCTTCGCGCCACTCATCTTCTATTTTACCTTGATAAGCAGCAAGAATGGTAAGTGTTTCCCGTGCGATCGCAGGGTTCAACATTAGCGTTTGAGATGCTGTAATCAGTGAATCGCGTCCAAATAGTGCGGAAAACCAGGGAACACCGGCAGAGACAACTTTGCAGCTACCAAATCTTTTACCGATCGATTGTCGCAAGAGATACAAATCTTGCTCAGCGCGTTCAATTGTTCGGTTAAAAATGACTTTATCCGAACGAATTTGCGTAATATGGTGTCGCCAACTTTGCTCTTCTAATAACTCAGCAGCTTTCGCCTGTACTAATGTCATGGGAGCACTGACAGTTGACGCTTGCTGACTGTTAGTCAACATTTGAAGCCGATAGCCCAACTTTTGTGTTTGATGAGAAGCTAGTTCTATTTGCCAAATTGCTGTGTAGCCTTTGAAGGATTTCGGCTGTAGGTATTGGAACTGAATTCGCGATTCCATCAACGTTCCATCCAAGCCTTGATAAGCTAGCGTTAGGGCGTCTTGGTAGCACAAGAGGTAAGCCCCATCACGAGATGATGCATCTTCTGGGGGTTTGGTTGTTGGTTCAGCAAGGCGTAAGAGCCTACCGCGTTTTTCCCGCTGAAAACCTCGAATTTCAAATAAATCAATAAAATCGGCATCAAAGCTCAGACTTAGCTCAAAACTAGCTGAGCTGGTACTATAATTCGTAATTTCAATTTCTTCAAACAGCGCTCCTCCTAGGGCAATTTCTCTGCGAATTCCCAGGGCATCAGATTTTAAACGATCCTCAATTGTTGGATTCGTACATAAAATCGACAGAGAAAAACCTTTATCAGCAGTACTACTCAGTAGTACCGGCGATCGCCCTTCAATTTGCAACTCTAGGCGACTGAGAAACCGAGTATCATTGCAAAAAAGCCCCATGCTTGCTTTTTGTTCGTCTGTTGCCCCCATACAACCAGAAATATTTCCTAGCGTATCAGTGACTAGAAATAAATCGTCATCTTTGACTGTAAGCGTTGGTTGCGGTCGCTCACTTAGGACACAAGGCCACTCAGGAATCGGTAACTGTTGTGCAGGAACAAAAATTCTCCCGTCTAGTTCGAGTTTGTCTGTTGTCATCAGCGTATCTGGTGTCATGCCAAATATTTCCGATTCCACAATGATTTACATTTCTCGGGCTGTTAACTGCTTCTACAGTGTTTAACCTATCAAACAACTGCTCATAGCAATCCTTACATAACCTGATTACACGACCGAAGTAAGTTATACAACTTACACTCAAGATGAAAAATTGACAAGATTCTTCATGATATCTGGTTTCTGTTTTAACTAATTAGCGACTGACCTGATTGAAAATAGGCGATAGTTAGCCTTTCACTTTACTTTATTTCTGAAATTCAACTCATTATTTATAAACTATTGTAAATATATTTAATAATAATAGCTAAATTATAGTTGGGTTCTACTAGCAAGCAAGGAGTCAAAAGCCAGAGGCGATCAACAGTGACTTTTGACTTTTCGACGTTTACATTTTGGCTGACACTACTTAGTTGTCAAGACATTACCATTTGAAACGCTTTTTCGTATTCATCTGTCATCGATTGAACACTAAAATGGTTCACAATGTAATCTCGGCAAGTCTGTCGGTCAAGCTTAATTGCTTCTGGAATTGCCTCAATCATTTTCTCCAGTGAGTGGCAGACAAAACCAGTTTTGCCATGAGCAATAACTTCTGGTACCGAGCCAAGTGCCATACCAATAACTGGCGTACCTGTTGCCATAGATTCAATCATCACCAACCCAAAAGGTTCGCGCCAGGTGATGGGAAAGAGTGTTACTGTAGCTCCACTTAACAACTGTACTTTCTGTTCGTGGGAAACTTCGCCTAAATACTGAATTTGTTCGCCATCGATTTCTGATTCTATCTGTTCATGATAAAAGTCACGGTCAACAGCATCAATCTTACCAGCCATTTTCAGTGGCAAGCCAGCTGCTCGTGCGATTTGAATTGCTTGTAGCGGTCCTTTTTCAGGGGAAAGCCTGCCAACAAAAGCAAGATATGCAGGTTGCGCTGGTTCAGCTTGAAACGGATAAACAGACGTATCAATACCGTTGTAAACCGTATGAATGTAGTTTAAACCTAGTCGAGGTTCTCTTTGTGCCTCACTGATACTGATATAGGGTTGCCAAGCAAAACGGCGGAACATCTTTTCGTTATCAGGGGTAAAGATCCCATGCATTGTGTGGACTGTTGGCGTTTTGCTAAAACTTGTGTATGGCAGTGCTGCACAACCAACATGCGAATGAATGATATCAAAATGATGGGCTGAGCTATAGACTTCAGTCAGCATCAATTGCTCATAGATACCAGGTTCTTTAATGCCAGGGTCCAGCCGTAAAGCTTGTTCGTGTACTGACACTAAATTTGCTGTTGTAATCGAGTCACCAGAGGCAAACAAAGTTACTTCATGACCACGGCGGACTAATTCATCTGTCAGCAAACTGACAATAAGTTCAATGCCGCCATAGCGAAAAGGCGGAACACGCTCCCATAAAGGAGCAACTTGGGCAATTTTCATTACAAGGTATGCACCAATAACAGGGTCATCAACCGGACTGGCGTTAAGTATAATGCCAGTATAATTTGCTTATACTTAACAAAGCATTACCGTCTCTATGCAGATATACCATTAGATGGATGTCGTAAGTATAAGTTTTTCAATAACAATCTAAATTTTCAGCATTGTAGCTTGAGTTGCCCTACTTTGAGCAGGAGGATATTTGTCATCACAGATGATGTAAAGAAACTGCAACAAAAGCGATCGCTCTTGGGTAATCGCTAACTTCTTCAAGTAAATCGCAATGATTAGCAACGCGATTGCACCAAGATCGGTAGGATAATTTGAGAAGAATGTTATTTCATCTGAAAATGGTAACGCTTCCACTACAAAAACTTACAGTAGTGGAAATTAATTCGTTTCCAGATCGCTATGATGGCGAAAGAGAGCGGTGGGAGATTCAGGCGCAGTGAGAGAAAAAGACCGCATGAGCATCAAAACTTCAGTGCTGAGTGAGCTGCTGCAAGCCGTACCTCAATTGCGCGCCCAGATTTATTTCAAATCTTCTTTAACGGCTCTGTCCCACGCTATGGAAGATCAAGTGTTGGCGGCGACTGTTGAGAATCCGTTACTAATTGCTAGCTTCCAAAGAGAAAGTTTTTATCGTCAAGAAGCAAATCGTTATCGGCGACTTGCCCGCCAAAGTAATCAAGTCTATGTTCTAGCAGCAGCAGAAACTGATTTTAGCAATGCCTCAGAAGACTATGAAACAATAGCTTTTGATCCACAGCAAGATGCCCTACGGCACGAATGGCATCTAGTCGTCATCGCGCGGCATTACACAACTTGTTTAGTGTGCCGCGAACGACAAAACCCAGCTCTAGAACTCTATTCAGCCGAACTGCCAGTAAGTTTTGACCTAGATCCAGCACGCCAATTTGAGGGAATTTGGACTTCAGATCGAGAAGTTAGTCACATTGCTGCGGACATATTACTACAACGGATTTTGGCATATAGACCTGAATTACAGGCTAAAATTAGTCAAGCACAGCGCTACTTTGGTCTTTTTCGCTTTTCTAGAAGTGCGGCTTCTTCCGCCAAATCAACACGCCAAGCGATCGCCAAGCAACACAGTTCGTCTGAGCAGGTTGACTCTGATCCTTTTGTCCAGCGATTGGTGACATATCTTCAAGCTAGTCAATACAAACTGCTCAAAGCCTACGGTTCAATTGCTTTGCAAGAGCGTAAAGAACGATTGGTAAACTCAATCACTGCAGCAATCCGTCGTGGTAGTGATACCGGTCAACCGCTACACCCTCAAGAAATTTTGAAGGTGGCAGTGCAGCAGTTAGGACAAGCAGTTTATGCAAGCCGATGTATTATTTATCGGGCACAATCAACAGATGCTACAGCGACAATTAGTCATGAGTTTGTCAGTTCCTCAGTATCTTTGCTCAGTGAACAAACGGTACCTTTACAGCACAACCCTTTGTTTCAAACAGTCATACAGCAGCAAGAGCGAGTTTATATTGCTGACGCACAAACAAACGAACAAATTAGCACTCAAGCTTTAGCAGCGTTTGTTGAGCAAGCAGCTATTCGTTCTTGGCTAATAGTACCGATACTGTATCAAGGTAAATTACTGGGAATTATCGAGTTGCATCACTGTGGCGCAACAACTTACCAATGGCAAAAAGATGATGTCGCCTTGGTAGAAGCGATCGCCACTCAAGTTGGTGCTACCCTGATTCAAGCTGAAGCTTACACTAACTTAGAAGACTTAAATCAGCAGCTAGAAGCTTTAGATCGCACCCGCAGCAACTTAATTGCGATTACTGGTCATGAGTTACGCACACCGCTATCGACTATTCAAGTTTGTTTAGAAAGTCTGGCAAGCGAACCTGATATGCCGCTCGAACTACAACAAGTTATGCTGAATACTGCTTTAGCAGACTCAGAGCGGATGCGGAAATTGATTCAAGATTTCCTGACATTATCAAATTTAGAAAGCGGGCGGATTCAGTGGCACTTAGAGTCTTTACCCTTAGAAGAGTGCATTAGTCTGGCAATTAGCCGTATTCGTACGCGGACAATCGCTGAAGATTTACCAGAAATAGTTATTCAAGTACCTGAAACATTACCACTAGTAAGAGTTGATGGCGATTGGCTTGTGGAAGTTATTGCTAAACTACTCGACAATGCTTGTAAGTTTACTCCAGCCGATGGTCAAATTGCGATCGCTGCCCATTGCTACGACAGCCAAATGCTTGAGGTTACTATAGCTGATACAGGGCGTGGTATCGAACCTAAGCGTTTAGAAGTTGTTTTTGACCGCTTCTATCAAGAGGAAGGTGCACTACGTCGTACAGCGGGTGGTACGGGTCTAGGATTAGCAATTTGTCGTCAAATTGTGAATAATTGGGGCGGTCAAATTTGGGCAAAATCTGCAGGTAAAAATCAAGGTAGTCAATTTCACTTTACAGTTCCTATTAGTGAAAATCGCCAAGAGCAGTAAGTTAGGGGCGAGGGGTGAGGAGGAGCCGCTTTTTTCGTGCGGAGGTGTCCCCCGTTGTAGCAAGTGGCGTCAAACTGGCGTTGAGGGGTGAGTGATTAGTTTTGAATTTTGTTCGCGAAGAAAGGTGCCGAGGCAATTATTTTGGGTTTTCTTAACTTATAACTCAACACTTCACAACTCATAACTCTCCAAGCTCAACTGTAACAGTTCCTAACATAGTAGTGAGACAGGGGCGATCGCGGTGCTACGATGCCCTAAAAACCTCAAGGAAGTTAACTTATGGCAGAAGAACTTTCGGGTCAAACACCAATTTTCGGTGGTAGCACCGGTGGCTTATTAACAAAAGCATATCGAGAAGAAAAGTACGTTATTACGTGGACTAGCCCTAAAGAGCAAGTATTTGAAATGCCGACAGGTGGTAGTGCCATCATGCGGCAAGGCCCAAACAAGCTAGAACTGCCACGTAAAGAGTATTGTATTGCTTTAGGAGGTCAGCAGTTACGAGCAAAAATGAGGATTACAGATTATAAAATTTACCGCGTTTATCCTAACGGTGAGGTTCAATATCTCCACCCAAGTGATGGTGTCTTTCCAGAAAAAGTTAATGAAGGACGTCAAAAAGTGGGTTACATTGACCGTAACATTGGCAAAAATCCCGATCCAGCTAAGCTAAAGTTTAGCGATACCAAGACCTACGAGGCTACAACACCAAGATCTAGCGAAGCTGGCAAAGGCACTCAAGATACGAAATCTGGCTCACTGCCTCGACAAGGTATTGAGATGTAAAGTGTCATTGTCCAATTCCTGATTGAATTAAGAATCAGGATGAGTTACTTTAACTCAGCCGTTTCGGGATGGGAACTAAATTGAGGTTGAACAGCAATCTCAAATGAGAAAACTAAGTGCAACTAAAGCAGTGCATCAATTGTGTTAAATTTCCTAGTTTTAATCATGGAAATTCTCCAATTGCCAACTCCTGAACCCTGACCTCTCAATCATGAGTAGGAGCCAGAAGTTAGAGTAGCTAAAAGCACAACTCTACCTTCTGGCTTTTGTGCTTGAAAAATTTAATGACAGCTTAATTCGTGGCTGATAACTCATCATTATGGTTTTTCCCGATTTTTCCCAGTTTTCAGCCTTGGCTCAGCAGGGCAACTTTGTGCCAGTGTATCAAGAATGGGTTGCTGATTTAGATACACCTGTTTCTGCTTGGTACAAAGTCTGCTGGAATCAGCCGTATAGCTTTTTATTAGAATCGGTAGAAGGTGGAGAAAATATTGGACGTTATAGCTTTGTCGGATGCGATCCTCTATGGATTTTAGAAGCAAGAGGAAATCGTACAACACAGCGTCATCGAGATGGTTCGGAGATTGTTTTTGAGGGCGATCCCTTCACAGCTTTGGCAGAGTGTTTAGCACCTTATCATCCTGTTAAGTTACCTCAACTTCCTCCAGGAATCGGTGGATTGTTTGGTTTCTGGGGATATGAGTTAATTCGTTGGATTGAACCGCGAGTTCCAGTACATCAAGCAAGTGAAACGGATTTGCCTGATGGATTGTGGATGCAGGTCGATCATCTTCTGATTTTTGATCAAGTCAAACGCAAAATCTGGGCAGTTGCTTATGCTGATTTACGCGAGGCGCAAGGTAATCTTCGGCAAGCTTATCAAAAAGCTGAAAGCCGTGTTGCTCAAATGGTCAATAAACTACAGCTTTCTTTATCATCCCAAAATACAGTTTTAGAATGGACTCCACCAGGTAATAGTAATAGCCCCAAGCTGGATTATACCAGCAATACCTCGCGCAGTGCCTATTGTGCCAATGTCCAAAAAGCAAAAGAATATATTCATGCAGGAGATATTTTTCAAGTTGTTCTCTCACAGCGACTCTCTACTCATTACTCAGGCGATCCGTTTTCGCTGTATCGTTCTCTACGCTTAATTAATCCTTCACCATACATGGCTTACTTTCACTTCCATGACTGGCAGATTATTGGTTCTAGTCCAGAAGTCATGGTAAAAGCAGAACGCGATGATAGTGGTAGCCTGATAGCAACGGTACGACCGATCGCCGGAACGCGCCCTCGTGGTAAAACACCGCAAGAAGATGCTGCGTTAGCTGAAGATTTATTACAAGATCCGAAGGAAGTTGCAGAACACGTAATGCTTGTGGATTTAGGACGCAACGATCTTGGGCGTGTTTGTCAAAGCGGTACGGTAAAAGTTGATGAATTAATGGTGATTGAACGTTATTCTCACGTCATGCATATTGTCAGTAATGTTGTGGGAAAACTTGCTTCTGGACAAAGTGCTTGGAATTTACTTAAAGCTTGCTTTCCTGCTGGAACAGTCAGCGGCGCACCAAAGATTCGGGCAATGGAAATTATTTATGAACTTGAAAAATGTCGTCGTGGTCCTTATTCTGGTGCATATGGTTATTACGATTTTGAAGGACAACTCAATAGCGCGATCGCTATTCGCACAATGATTGTCCGCAACCAAACTGTGAGTGTTCAAGCTGGGGCTGGTTTAGTTGCTGATTCTAACCCTAATCGAGAATATGAAGAAACCCTGAACAAAGCAAGGGGACTTTTAGAAGCAATTCGCTGTTTGCGAATCAAATAGGGCAGGCAAGATGCCTACCCTAAGGTTAATATTTAGTTTGGTAGATCCACTCAGGAATCTCGCATACTGTATTCTGTACCAGCTTTATCAGAGGTGATAACCAAGGTTGTACCCAAGATCAAAAACGTGAAGCAAGCAACGTAAAATGCCAAGGAACTGTTGTTAATGCTTGCACTTGCCGCATAGCGTTCGTAATCTTCTACGAATCTTGCTGCTGCCATGCCAGTATAGTGTAGAGATAAAATTCCAGCACCCATAACCAAAGCACTTATAATTAGCTGTGGCTTTTTGTTAACATTCTGAGTCTGGCGGCGGAATTTGATCGATAGCTTTAATGCTACTAGCGATACCACAACTGCAAGTGCTACTGAAAGTAAAAACAAAGTAGGATCGTAGCTAATTGTTGCACTCATTTGCATTGCTGCCATACCAAGGTAATGCATCACACCAATACCAACACCCATAAAAACTGCACTGGTTAGCAAAGTTGGTAAACCTACGCGAGGACGGCTCACAAGTGAGAGTGACAATCCAGAGGCAAATACTGCTGCTAATAATGAGATGATTGTCATCGGCAGATTATAACTGACTGGAATTTGTTGTGCTGAGCTATGTAATGAGAAAGCAAGCATGCCAATAAAGTGCATTGACCAAATGCCTGTTCCCATTGCGATCGCACCTCCTACAAGCCATACTTTGCGATCGGCACCTTTGGAAGTTGCTACTCGACCTGCAAGATCAAGTGCTGTGTAAGAAGCAAGTACAGCAATAAATGCTGAGACAATAACTAAATAAGGATTGTATATAACTGTCATGTTTCTATATTTTGTTTAGCAAATAGTGTAGGATATTCTCTATTTCGTAGGTAGTTCAGAGTTTTTAGATTCGCTGCTAACTACGTTTGGATAATGACTGAATCCGATATGTTTGCTAAATTTAGCATCTAGTTTTATAACTTCTCAATAGAAATTATACTGATGCATCTATTCTTTATTTTAAGGAAGATAGTTTGAGTTAGGTGAATCTACGCAAATCAAGTTAAGTAAATAAAAATAAATGTAACTATAGGTTAATAGTTAATGGCAGTAAAGCAACTATTAACTAGCATGAAATATACAATCAAGAATTACGTTCACCTATTTATTTTTGTTCATCGGGATACAACAATGAAATTTTACATTGTAGATGTATTTACACAGGAAAAGTATGCAGGTAATCAACTAGCAGTTTTCATTGAAAAAGGTGTACTTTCAACTCAACAAATGCAGAAGATTGCTAAGGAAATAAACTATTCAGAAACAACTTTTATTACGTCAACAGATATTCGAGAAGGAGGTTATGATGTACGGATTTTTACACCAGAGCAAGAATTACCCTTTGCTGGACATCCTACTTTAGGTACCGCTTATATATTACAAAAAGAAATTATTAAACTAGCAGTTAATCAGATTCTTTTAAACTTACAAGTTGGGCAAATACCTGTAACTCTTCATTATTTAAATGATAGTGTAGCAGAATTATGGATGCAGCAAAAACCACCAAGCTACCATCAAACTTTTGCAGCAGATGCACTGGCTCAAGTTCTTAATTTAGATTCAACAGAGATTGATGCTAGATACCCAATTCAAGAAGTTTCGACAGGAATACCATTTATCATTGTCCCTTTAAAAACACACTCAAGTTTAAAGCGTATTAAGATTAACAGAGATAAATACTTTGAACTAGTAAGTCATACCAAAGCAAAAGCAATTCTTGTCTTTTGCCCAGAAACCAACAAATCTGAAGATGACTTGAGTGTTAGGGTATTTGCTGATGCTGTTGGTGTTCCAGAAGATCCAGCAACAGGTAGTGCAAATGGTTGTTTAGCAGGATATTTAGTGAAATATGCCTACTTTGGTGCTGACTCAGTTGATTTACGAGTTGAACAAGGATATGAAATAGGTAGACCTTCGCTGTTATTATTAAAAGCGCAACAAACTAATACAGAAATAGAAGTTTTTGTTGGTGGTAGTGTTGTTATGGTTGCTAGCGGTGAGTTTATTTAAGCACCAATGAATTCAGTATTACTTGATTTAAAAGAACGTTTACATTCTCATTTGCAAGAAATAGTACGCGATCGCGATCCTTATTTAGCAACAGCAGGGCATTTTTTTATTCAAAAATACATCTATCAACAGTTAGAAAAATACGGAAGTGTAGAAAGTTTTGATTTTACTGTTAGAGGGAAAACCCATCACAACTTTATTTTGAATTTGCCTGGTAAACAAAGGGGCGATCGCGCTCCTATTCTCATTGGCGCGCACTATGATACTGTTCCAGGAACACCAGGTGCAGACGATAATGCGACAGGTGTTGCAGTTTTATTGGAATTAGCAAAAATCTTTGCTAGCGAACCTGCGAGATACCCCCTTCGCTTGGTTGCCTTCGATTTAGAAGAATACGGTTTAGTTGGTGGTTCAGGTGCTTCAGAGTACGCAGCTCATTTACGTCAACATCACCAACCACTACGTTTGATGATTTCATTAGAGATGTTAGGTTACTGCGATCGTACTCCAGGTTCACAACAATATCCTCTGCCAATATTAGAACGTTTATATCCCAATTGTGGCGATTTTATTGGCTTAATTGGTAACTTGCCTACAGTTCCTGATTTAATTCGCCTGAGTAACAGTATAAATAAAGCAGGAGTTTCGAGTCAGTGGCTACCTATATTCAATAAAGGTTTAATTGTTCCCCAAACTCGGTTGAGCGATCATGCTCACTTCTGGGATCAAGGCTATCCAGCAATAATGATTACAGATACAGCGCTGCTACGAAATCCTCACTATCACAAAGCTAGCGATACAATCGAAACGCTTAACTTAGATTTTCTTACAGGTATTTGTTATGGACTAGTACAAGGATTACGATATTTATGATGCTGATACAATAACCAAATTCATTGACCAGTATGTCTAAGGTTCATCAAAGAATGAGGGTAGACTATCTATTAATTATTTTAAAAAATTATCTAGCCTACCACTCGATCGTAGTTTAATTCTAAGAATTAGATATGGCTCTACAATGCTATTTTTATAGCAGCCTCCTAATTCAGATGATATACATCATAATGCAAACTACAGCGCTTGATTGCAAGCTTGCTGAGCTTGAATTATCTCTCTAGTAGCTCCACCACTAGGGCTTGCAGTGGGAATAGGCTCACAAGCCGAAGTTTCAGAGGTACCTGCTGGGTTGGTAATAGCTGAATCGTCTGGTGTTGGGTTTGTAGAGCTATCTGGTGTGGGAGCCGTTGTATCATCAGAACCTGGAGTTGTTACACCTTCAGGAGTTGTTACGCCACCTGGAGTAGTTCCTGTATCAGGAATCGTAGAACCATCTGGTGTGGGAACCGTTGTATCATCAGAACCTGGAGTTGTTACACCTTCAGGAGTCGGGCTTGCACCAGTACCAGGAGGAGTCGTAGAAGCATCTGGTGCAGGAATTGTGGTAGGTGTCTCTTCCAATTGAGCCTGCAACATTAGTTCTTTTGGTCTGGCTTGTGCAGATACACTGCTTGTTATTAAAAAAGCAAGAACAGAACTACCTGTCAAAGTTGCTTGAGCATATTGGTTTTTTTTCCTTGTATATTGCCTACTTTGTCTGAGGTTAGAAATTACTGCTTGGCATAGCACCTCTAAGTTGAGTCAATTCCTAGTACCTTAATGCAATTTCCTCATTCTGCCTACGAAGATTTTTGATCTAGACTTAAGTAGCAAAAGACACTAGCGGTAAGTTAGTTGTTTGATAGACCTCCTCATTAATCAAGACCCAGCCATTATTTTACTTACATTATTTTGTATTAAATAATACATTTTATCTAAAAAGCTGTTAGAAAAAGATTAGAAAAACAAATCACTCGTCGGCACTCAGAATAGAGACTTTCTGACGTTAGTTAAGACTATAATAGTTAAAAAAATGGGGCTGTAGCTCAGCAGGATAGAGCGAGCGCCTCCTGAACTATCGGGCACCATAGGGGAAACTTTATGTGTGAATGTGGTCAAAGTCGGTGAACCCTAAAAAGCTAGCATTTGATGTTATACACCTAGATTAATTTAGGTTATAGACGTCGAAAAACTTCATGGGAATACCGAGCCAAGCCCAATTGTGGATTTGAGGTTACATTTTTTTGATTAACTTCAATCCAAAATCTAAGATTGGGAAGGTGTAGAGACTAGACGATCGCCACCTAAGAGCGTTCATGCTTATGGTGAAGGTATAGTCCAGAGAGTGAGGAAACTTACACAAATCTGAAGCGCTAGGTCGCCGGTTCGAATCTGGCCAGTCCCGTTGCCTGCTAATCTAAATAATCGTGCTGTTGAGTAAAAGTAGCTATTTGAGGAAGCAACGTTATTCGTCCTTGAACAGACGTAAATCTAGAAGCAGGACAGCTAACAATGCAAGGAAAACCTCTGCATTCGCAGCGATGTCGTTTCAGTGTCTTATGCTAGTTCTACCACTGATTCTTTTGTTGAGTTATCAAGAAATCAAAGGTCGGTTTGAACAGCCTCAAGCCATATTGGTACTTGGCGGTTCTACTAGACGAGAAAAGTTTGCAGCGCAATTCGCGCGACAGCATCCAAATATTCCAGTTTGGATTTCTGGCGGAACCCCAAAAGACTACGCACAAGATGTGTTTACCAACGCTGGGGTTGATTTGAATCGTCTACATTTAGATTATCGTGCTGTAGATACGGTGACGAACTTCACCACACTAGTTGATGAATTTCAAGCTCAAGGAATTAGCAAAATCTATCTAGTGACTTCTGACTACCATATGCGTCGTGCCAAAATTATTGGCAGTATTGTCTTAGGAAGTCGAGGAGTAGAATTTCAACCTGTATCTGTACCATCAGACGAATCTCCCGAACCTGTAGAGAAAGCGATACGGGATGGAGCCAGAGCATTGCTTTGGTTAACAACTGGTCGTACAGGTGCTTCTCTTCCTAATTTAGGAAGAAAGGAGTAGTTAGTAGCTAGTGGTTAGTTTGGAGTTTTGAGTCCTAAAGAGTTTTCAGTTTTCAGTTTTGAATTGTTCGCGTAAGCGTGCTGGAGGCAGTTATTTTGAATTTTATTAACTCATAACTCAACACTTCACGACTTCTAGTATCCCCTGCTCTCCTGCTTTCATTGCACCTCTACTAAGCAGGTAGTTCTTGAATCAGAACAAAAGGTTGGACAATTAGGCTATTAAATCGTTTTGTGCGATCGCCATTCCAGTCTGATAGTTGACTAACTGAAGGTTTGTGAATCAATTGCTCCTCAATCCAGCTTTGTACTGAAGTAACATTATCGCTTGCAAGCGCTACGCCAACATCAACTAGATCGAGTTGTTCTGTGACAACAATCACCGCATCACGCTGCACATGAGGAATTAACCAATTCCATTCTGCTTCATCTAAACTTTCTACTAATTCTGCTCTTAAATCTTGCATTACTCAAAAAGTTATTTGCCTTTATGCTTATCTTACTATTTTAACAAGGATGGTAATTGATAGTGAGTTGTTTTTATAGTCATATATAGTGTTTCTATTTGAGTTACGAACAGCTCCTTGAGCTTGCTAACTGTTCATTGCTAATTAATAGGAGAAAACTTATTCATTGGCTTAACCATTAGCTATTAGCTCCTTTGCTAACACATTGTTAAGTTCACGAATCATTCATAAGCATTATATTTATACTTCTGCTTTCATCTCATCAATCTCAAACAAAGTTACAATGACTCCTGCTAAAGGAATTGCAATAAAGATACCTAAAATTCCAGCAACTCTTGCTCCTACTAACAAAGCAAAAAACACGACAACAGGATTAAGATTAAGTGAATCTTGCATTACACGCGGAGCGATTAAATTATCTTGAATTTGTTGTAAAATAATACAAGCAGTTAGAACGTTAAAAGCCAACCAAACACTTTGCGATAAAACAATTAGAGTAATGATGCTGACACCTAGAGTAGCTCCAATACCAGGAATAGCATCAAAAACTCCTACAATGATTGCTAAGACCAATGGAAAAGGAACTCTTAACACCACAAAAACCAAAAAACTAGCAACGGTTAAAAATACCATTAAGATGAACTGACCTCTGAAAAAACCTAAAAACTTGCGCTTAATTACACCTGTTAAACGCGATCGCTGCTGGTTTGGTACAAATTTTAAGAGCAGTCTCCATAATCTTTCGCCGTCAAGTAGCATAAATAAGGCAACAACTGCAATCAAAATCATGATGACTAGATTAGCTAAAAATACTTGTAAGGTAGCCAAACTAGAAAAAATTAATCCTAAAGCTTGATTGCGTATTTGTTCTTCAATTCCTTCTAAATTTACTTGTAAGTTACGTTCGCGTAAAAAAGCTTCAGCTTGACCAACTAATGGTGCTAGAGAATTCAAAAAAACTGTTATGCTATCAATTAATTGTTGACCTTGATATAGAACAGCTAAACCTACAGTAATCGTTAGACCAGCAATCACTACAAGGCTGAGTAAAAAAACAACGATAACAGCCAAACCATGAGGTAAAAAGCGTCGCAGCCATTGCACTGGGTAGCTTAATAAAAAAGCTAAGATTGCTGCTGAAGTAAAGATGATAATAACAGTTTGAAAATAGTCTAAAAGTAAAATTAAAGCCCAACCACAAGCAAACAGTAACAAAAAGCGAACTAGAGCCGAGTTGTTTAGTCTGTCCCAAAAATGTTTTACAGGTGGTTCACTCATGAATATAGGTCAGGCAATACTAAAAATGATAGTTAGCGACCTAAGTCGTGTAGAGAGGCGATCGCATTTGCACATTGTTGTGTTACTGCAAGAAGTTCTGCTTTGTCTGTTGAACTTGGTGGCGGTATAGCCTGACCGATTCGGACTGTAACTGGTACTGAGCGAGGTATTGCTGAACTTTGAATATTTTGAGTTCCCCATAAACTAACGGGTAGAAGTGGTGCGTTTGTTTTAGCGGCAATTAAAGCTGCACCGAGTTTTGGTTCTGTAATTCTGCCATCAGGTGTGCGAGTACCTTGTAAAAAAACACCAGCAGCCCATCCATCTTCAAGATACTTCACAGCTGCACGGATTGCACTGCGATCGGCAGAACCGCGTTTAACTGGATAAGCACCGTACAATTCAATTGCTTTACTAAAAACAGGAATACGAAATAACTCCTCTTTTGCCATGTAAGCAACAGGTCTTCTCACACAACATGAAAGAATTGGCGGGTCGAAGTCACTTGCATGATTACTGACAACTACTAAAGGTCCATTTTTGGGAACATTTTCTGTACCATAAACACGACCGCGAAAATAAATGCGGAGCATGGGGTTAACTACTGACCACTTGAAGGCGTAGTAGAGGAGCAGACTAACAAAAGGTTCGCGGCTTCGAGCCATAAGCAAGGGTGAGGGGTGAGGGGTGAGGGATAAGGGGTAAGGGGTAAGCTTAAGAGAGTTATGAGTTAAGAATAATTCTTTTAATAAATGCCTCCGGCACCTTTCTTCGCTTTCCAAAACTAGTCACTCACCCCTCGATCCTCACTCCTCATCCCTAATTAATTGCTAAGCAGAGAGATCTGCAGCACTACTAATATTCTTTAAGATTAATTCAGAGTGGGTGCGTTTGATCAAACCAGTTAGCACATTACCAGGACCAATTTCCACAACTTGCTCAATCCCCTCGTGACGGAAGCACTCAGAAGTTTCACGCCACCTAACAGCACCAGTCATCTGACGACGCAAGCGTTCTTTGAGCACGTCACCGTCAATAGATGGAGTTGGAGCAACGTTTGACAGTACAGGTACTTGAGCCGAATTAAAAACAACTGATTTGATAATTTCCTCAAAGTCAGCAGCAGCAGTAGCCATTAAAGGTGAGTGAAATGCTCCTGATACGTTTAGGGGAACAGCACGCTTTGATTTTACCTGTGATAGCACTTTGTTTACGGCTTCAGGTGTTCCCGAAATCACCGCTTGGGCGGGGCTGTTGTCATTTGCTAGAACAACATCGGGAGTTTGTTGAATTTGCTGTTCAAGTTGGTCGCGGTCGAAGCCAATCAAAGCTGCCATCATACCACCAGCAGCATTGTCCATCAATTCGGCTCGCCGCTTGATCAAGGTTAATCCTGCAGCCCAATCATAAACTCCTGCAGCGTATAGGGCGACATATTCTCCTAAACTGTGACCAGCAACAAGATCAGGATGTTGACCTTGTTGTTGCAGCAAGTCAGCAAGAATACTTTCAATCACATAAAGACAGGGTTGAGTGTAAAGTGTACGGGAAACTTTATCGTCCTCGCTTTGACAAATTTCAGTCACTGACCAGCCCAAGATTTCTTCAGCTTGGGCAAATTTTTGTTGAGCTGCGTCTAGTTCTAATAAATCGATTCCCATACCAATTTTTTGGGAACCTTGTCCTGGAAATACCCATGCAGTCTTAGTCATGTTTATAGCAGTTAGCGGTTAGCGATTAGCATCAAAATTTTCTGTGCCCCATTCAAAGATTGCAGCACCCCAAGTTAACCCAGCACCAAAACCAGAGGTTGCAATAATGTCACCAGGTTTGATTTTACCTGCACGCACAGCTTCATCAAGTGCTAAAGGAATAGAAGCAGCTGAAGTATTGCCATGATAGGCAAGATTGCTGATGACTTTGTGGTTGGGAATATGCAGGCGTTCGGCTACAGCGTCGAGGATGCGTTGATTTGCTTGGTGTAGTAGTAGCCAATCAATTTGCTCGACTTTGAGATTAGCGCGAAACAGTGCCTTATCGATGACCTCTGGAACACGCTGTACTGCAAAGCGATAAACCTCTTTCCCATTCATTGTAATCGGTTGGTAATTTCCTTTAGCAACATCAATTTCATTAATGAGTGGTTGAGGCTGTGGGCTATAGGCAAGATTAAGGCATTGATTTTGCGTGCCGTCACTTTTCAGTTCAAATCCTAGTAAGCGATCGCGCCCAGTGGCTTGCATCACTACTGCTCCCGCACCATCGCCAAACAAAACACACGTTCGTCGATCTTCCCAATCCACCCAGCGTGAGAGAATATCTGCTCCAATTAAAAGAATATTTTGGTAAACACCAGTTCTGATGTACTGTGCAGCAGTCACCAGTCCAAACACAAAACCTGAACAAGCTGCTGTCATGTCGAAGGCAACGGCTTGAGTAGCGCCTAAAGCTGCTTGAATCTGACACGCACTGCCAAATAAATCGTCAGGAGTTGAAGTTGCCAGAATAATTAAGTCAATGTCTAGTGGTGTAATTCCTGCCATGACGATCGCCTGCAAAGAGGCTTGAGTGGCGATCGCTTGCAAAGAGTCATTCGCTGCTGCTAACCGTCGCGAACGAATTCCTGTTCGTGTTGCAATCCATTCATCTGAAGTTTCCACGAGCTGACTGAGTACTTGGTTGCTTAGGGAATTAGTCGGTACTGCTGAACCACTCCCTGTAATTGCTACCCCAAAATTTTGCAACATTCTTCTCCATAGTTCAGATGTGGGTTGTGAAGATTTTAGAGAGTTAGTGATTGGCGATCAGTGGCTAGCAGCTAAAGCAAGTCTTTAGTCGATAGCTTTGCCAACTCCTTGTCCAATTTCTACTTCCTGCCTCTACTCTTCACCTAATTGGCTACTAATTGTTGATGGCTTGCCGCCTCTACTTTGTGATTGAATTCGCTCAAGTACTTGGTTATCGATTGCTTCTTTTGCTAAGCGAATAGCATTAAAAATTGACGGTGCTTGGGAACTGCCGTGACTGATGATACAAACTCCAGCTACACCAAGAAGCAATCCTCCACCGTGTTCTGCATGATCAATCCGCTGCTTGATCCGCTTTAGGTTTGATTTGAGTAGAGCTGTACCAATTTGTCCGTGCAAACCTTGAGGTAACTCTTCTCTAAGAATTTGAATTGCGACCTCTCCGACAGCTTCAGCAAACTTCAACAAGACATTACCAGCAAAACCATCACAGACAATCACATCAAATCGTCCGGAAAGGACATCTCGACCTTCCGCATTTCCGATAAACGAAATATTATTATTGACTTTCAGTAATTGGTGAGTCTTCACTGCCAAGTCGTTTCCTTTAGATTCTTCCTCGCCGATGTTTAACAACCCTACCTTGGGCTGCACGATTCCTAATACGTATTGACTGTAAATCGTTCCCATCAGCGCAAACTGCTCTAAAAACTTAGGACGACAATCTACATTTGCTCCCACATCAAGAATGAGTACTGGCTTACTGGCAATCATTGTTGGCAAAACTGCACCAATAGCAGGACGATCAATCCCTCGCAGGCGTCCCAAGCGTAGCAAAGCAGCTGCCATTGCGGCTCCGGAATGACCAGCCGAAACCACAGCATCTGCTTGTTTTTGTTTTACTAAGTCCATCGCTACATTAATTGAAGCCTTTGGTTTGCGTTTGATAGCACTAAGCGGCTCCTCATGCATTTCTACCGTTCCTTCTGCTGGAACGATGGCGATTTGGTCTAAACGATTTTGGTGTAAAACAGATTTAATTTGCTGGGGATCTCCCACCAAGACAACTTCTACTCCTAATTCCTCCCGTGCCCGCAGTGCGCCAGCAACAATTTCGGTAGGAGCATAGTCCCCCCCCATAGCATCAATTGCGATCCGTGCGCGAGTCGCTCCCATTGCTCAAAGTTCTAGAAACCTACAAAATTCTATCAGATTAAGCGTTATCGGTTGGGAATTAAAAGTTTTGGAGGAGATGAATATCTCACTCAGATACTTCTACAGCAGGGGTTAGAGCATTTTAGTTCAAATTAGAGAAATTCAACAAAGTAAGGAAAAAGATGTTGTAGAGTTATTTTTCACTCTGCAGCTCTTAAGCTACTTGTTTCTTTTCAAGCTTGAAACTCTTTACCTTAGTTGATCGACACGTAATAGAGTTAAAATCATCTCCTGAATTGGAATTGACACTTCAGGTTTTGAATTGAGCACTGCTGAGGATCAAGAATGCTGCAGCTATTCGGGTCAGGACTGGTTTCACTGTGGTTGGAAATGGCAGGGTTGCAACCTAAGCCTGTAGACGCTTTGGAATTTTTTACTCTAAATAGTCGTCCTGGTTTAGTTCTGACACCTGATACTCATCCTTTTGCAGCCAACACTGTACAAGAGTATCTGCGCCAATTGGAGACGACTGGGTTAGTTAGTAATGCTCAAGGCATCTGGCTGCAGTCTGGACCAGTACTACTTGCAAACAATCAAGGAACTGAGCCTTTACCTGCCGCTTCGATTACCAAAGTAGCAACTTCACTTGCTGCTTTAAAAACTTGGGGACCAAATCACCAATTTGAAACTCTTGTTGGAGCAACTGGACCAATCAATAATGGTGTCTTACACGGAGATTTAGTCATTCAAGGAGGAGGCGATCCCTTTTTTGTCTGGGAAGAAGCGATCGCACTCGGTAATAGTCTCAACCGCATGGGGATCAAGCAGATTACAGGAGATTTAGTCATTAGTGGCAATTTTGCCATGAACTATAAAACAAATTCTTTACAAGCTGGTCAATTGTTACAACAAGCGATCAACGCTACAGCTTGGTCGCGAGAAGCAACCGCGCAATACTTAACAATGTCTCAAGGAACACCCCGCCCACAAGTCGAGATCGCGGGTACTGTTCAAGTCGCATCTTTACCAAATCCCAAACAAATCTTACTCATACGTCACCGTTCGTTACCCTTGTCGGAAATTCTCAAGGAAATGAACATCTATAGCAATAACGAAATGTCGGAAATGCTAGCCCAAAATCTGGGAGGGGCGCAAGTGGTACAATCTACGGCAGCTACTGCTGCGGTAGTACCGCCACAAGAGATTCAATTAGTGAATGGTTCAGGCTTAGGAGTCGAAAACCGCATTTCACCAAGAGCCGCTTGCGCAATGTTAATGGCAATTCAACGCGAGTTACTGCCTTCCCAACTGAGTGTTGCCGATTTATTTCCCGTCTCAGGGCGCGATCGTCGCGGCACAATGGAAGCACGACGCATTCCCCAAGCTGCTGTGATTAAAACAGGGACTCTTCGTGATGTTAGTGCTTTAGCCGGAGTTATCCCTACACGAGATCGCGGTCTGGTTTGGTTTGCCATCATCAATCGCGGCACTAATGTCGAAGGCTTACGTACTAGACAAGATCAACTCTTGCAACGCCTTTTAACACAATGGCAAGCTGCCTCTACAACTCCTGCGGCAATTACGCCTAGATCTTTAAACAACACTCCTACCCCACTTGGTGCAGCAAGTCGCAATGAAATCTTGTCTGGAGGTTAAACATAAATGTAAGCAATTAAGCTAATTGCTAATTGCTAATCGCTTAGTTAAGGAATGATCTCAGTTACAACTCTATTACCGCTACCACTCCTAACAACAAGACTTTCATCTTGAAGTTTGCCTACGGCTTTATCACCAGTAAAACTTACAGGCGGTTGACTTTGACGGTAAACAACATTACCTTGGGCTTCAACTAACTGAGTCGGAATTGTCCAAGTTAGCCTTTGAGAGTTAATGGTCTGACCTTTCTGTCCAGATCCTGCAACATCACCATTAAGATAAGCAATCTGCTTTTGCAAATCCATTCGCCCTTGTTTTGCTGTCATCGTCATTTTTTCTTGATGATGTACAATTCGGACTGGCTGATCGGTGGTAACAACTTCTGTATTCAGATCCCAGACGGCGGAGTTGCTGGCAACTTGTACGGGTGGATTGACAAGTGCAAGTTGGGCATTTTGTTTTAAGGTAGCGACGTTAGTTTTTAAACTGAACTCACCAGAATTAGCAGTTGATCTTGCTGTAATTTTTTTGTCTTGATAACGGTCAATTGCGATCGCGCGATCGGCAATAAATTTTTCCTCCTCAATCAACCACGTCAAATGTTCAGTTCGCAGTTGTGTGGCAGGATTAGTTGTATTAGCAACAACTTTCCCTTGTAACTCAACGTGCTGTTTGCGGGTAAACACCCGTGCTTCTTGGGCTACGGCTTGCACCTGTTTATGACTACCAGTGATTTGGTTGCGGACGATCAATAAATCTTTTTCGGGAAGCCATTCTAATTCATTCCCACGCAGTACTAAACCACTTTTAGGATCTGTCGCAACAATTTGCCCTTTGAGGAATAGCTGTTTCCCATCTTGATGAACTTCCCCTTCCTGGGCTTTGATTTGATATACAGGCTTACCATCTTGGAATAGCTCGCCTGTAGGATTTTTGACCTGTGCTACTTGTTGATCTTGACTGTATAACGCTTGCGCAGCATTAACTTTCCAGACAGTCCGCCCTTGTTCGTCTGCTTGTTCCAAATCAACGTTATTGAACGTTAATTCAGTGTCAATTTTTTGTACTGTCGTCGTGTCTTCAGATAGCTTGTTCGCAGTTTGATTTTGACTTTGACAACCCATAGCTGCTAGTAGCAGCACTACTACTAGACGTTGTGCCGTGAAGCCACGGTGAATAGAAGATAAGAGATAGAAACGATTCATATTTCTATCTTCGCTCGTTATTCTTCACTCTTGCGAAGTTGGAATAATATTTGGTATTCCATCAGGCGCAAGTCCCTCTTGTGAGGGTTGTTCAATAATATTCATTGTGGGAATGGGACGATAGAGATAGTCTTGTCTTGGAGTTTTCTGAATATCGTCTTTGATCGACTCTAAATCAATGTAGCGATCTGAAACATTAATCAAGCTATCGCTTGTCATTGTCCGTAAACTGACAACTTCGACTCGCGCCCCACGATAGCTAACCGCATTTGCCGCATAAGCGAGATCGCCATCGCCACTAACCAATACTGCGGTGTCGTAGGAATCGACTAATGCCATCATGTCCACAGCAATTTCAACGTCTAGGTTTGCTTTCTTCGAGCCATCCGGTAGCTGGACTAAATCTTTAGCAATGACTCTGTACCCATTACGCCGCATCCACAATAAAAAACCTTGTTGCTTTTCGTTGGTACGGTCTACGCCTGTATAAAAAAACGAGCGCAACAACCGAGAACCACCAGTCAGCCTGCATAAGAGTTTTGTGTAGTCAATTTCGATACCTAACTGCAGCGCAGCGTAAAACAAGTTAGATCCATCAATAAAAATGGATACCCTGCCTCGATTCTCTAGCACCTGTTCGGGCGTGAAAATCGCATCCGATTCAAAATTTAACATGATTTGTTATGCCTCGATGTTATTAAACTTTTTTATTTATAAAAAATGATTGTTTTAGATAAAGTATGTTACACCAGACTGTTATATTTTACTGACAATTTATATTAAGACTTGATTATGTTTTGCCATTATAAAGTTGTCAGTATTAATATATTCAGTAAATTACTAAATTGTTTGTAGCAACTCAAGCCTTTGAAAAACAGGTTTTGGAGTACCTAATTTTTGCTCTACGCTTAATAGTCCCCACTGAGAGTGGGTCTTAAATGGTGTCAAAGTAGCAATTTGTGTTTTTTCATTGAAATTTATTGCAAAACCAAGTTGTTGATAAATCTCGCTTGACACGTTTGGAATAATTGGTGATAGCAAATATGCTGCTAATCTAATAGATTCCAATACAGTGTATAGCACTTGCTCTACTTGTTGCTGATGTCCTTGTTTATAGAGTGTCCAAGGTGCTTGTTCGTCAATAAACTTATTACCAGCCCGTACTAAAGACAAGATAGCATCACAAGCTTGGTTAAAAGCTAACGCTTCATAATTCTGTTTGACTTTTTCTCCTAAAGCTGAGCCAATTGCCTTTAATGGATGGTCTGAGGATATATCCTCACTAGAACAATCAGGAATATTTCCGTTACAGTATTTTTTCACCATATTTAAGGTGCGGTTTAGCAAATTGCCTAAATCATTGGCTAAATCTGCATTTAGTACATTAATGAAGCGAGTTTCGTTAAAATCTCCGTCTTTTCCAAATTCGATTTCTTTAAAAAAGTAATATCGTACGGCATCCGCACCATAACGCTCAACCAAAGCAATGGGATCAAGAGTGTTGCCAAGGCTTTTACCCATTTTTTGACCATCTTTAGTCAAAAATCCATGTCCAAAGACTTGGTGAGAAATAGGTAGCTTTGCAGATATTAGCATTGCAGGCCAGTAGACGGCATGGAAGCGGAGGATATCTTTGCCAATTAAATGTAAATTAATTGGCAGCCATTGACTAAGAACATTTTTTAAACTGGGTTCGTCGTCTGTATCGAGTAATGCAGTAAGATATCCAACCAAAGCATCAAACCAAACATAAATGGTTTGTTTTGGATCGACTGGTACGGGAAAGCCCCATTGTACGTTTACCCGTGAAATTGAAAAGTCTTGTAGTCCCTGACTCACAAAACTAAGGACTTCATTACGGCGACTTTCGGGTTGAATAAAATCTGGATGTTGTTGGTATAGTTCTTCTAACTGGGACTGATAGCGCGACAGGCGAAAAAAGTAATTTTCTTCATCACGCCACTCAGCTTGCTTATTGGTGTGGATTGGACAGCGATGTCCATCTAGTAGTTCGCGTTCTTCTTTGAACTCTTCACAAGCAACGCAATACCAGCCTTGTTGTCTACTTTTGTATATATCTCCTTGATCCCAGACGCGTTGAAAGAAATCTTTGACGATCGCTTCGTGTTTGACGCTTGTTGTACGGATGAAGCTATCGTATTGAATATCTAGTTTTTCCCATAAGGCAACAAATCCCGCCGCAATTTCATCGCAGTATGCTTGTGGCGATCGCTCTTTGCTTTGTGCCGTACGCTGAATCTTTTGTCCGTGTTCATCGGTTCCTGTCACTAACATGACAGACTTGCCTTGTAACCGCGCAAATCTTGCTAGGATATCGGCCGCGATTGTTGTGTAAGCACTACCGATGTGTGGTAGGTCATTCACATAATAAAGTGGTGTTGTCAGCGCGAATTTTGTTGTTTTACTCGCAGATATCATGCAAAGTTTATAAATAAATTTGAAATTTTCTTTATCATACCTCAGAGTCTCTGAGTGTGTATTTTTGTTACCAAATTCTATTAGGTAATGGGGTCTCCTAGCGCTAGGATTAGGAAATAACAGAGTAAAATGAAGCAGTTATAAATAATAGCGAACTATCAAGATAAATGCTGTATAGAAAACGTAAAAATAGATGATTATATCAATTTTAAGGAATTTATCCTTAAAAAGATACCAGAAAATGATATCTCTTCCAAGCTTCTAACTAAAGATAAACAAGTTTGTGACAGTTCTTACTTCTGGTACTCACCGCCAAACATAAATAAATGTAACAATTTAGTTAAGTAAAGCTAATTAGCTTTACTAACATCCTAAAAAGCACAATCGATATTGCAACGCATGAGTGCAAACAACGCCTTGCAGGTTTCTCAAGGGTTTCTCACTGCGGTGGGAACTCAAATGTTTCGTTATTACGAGGATCGCATTCCTCGTGGTGGTCCTGTACTCTTGGTGAGCAATCATCGCAGTTTCATGGATGCACCAATTCTTATGACAACTCTAGAACGACCAATTCGCTTTGCCTGCCATCACTATATGGCTCAAGTGCCAATTATGCGAGAAATTGTCACAGATTTGCTAGGATGCTTTCCGCTAGAGGCAAAAGGAAAAAGACAACAAGGCTTTTTTGAGCAAGCGTTAAGCTTGTTAGATACTTCCCAAGTCGTTGGCATCTTTCCTGAAGGGACGAAACCGATGGTAACGTTCACACAGCCCGATCATTTAGGCAAGTTTCATCGTGGTTTTGCGCATTTAGCTTTACGGGCTACTACATCTAGTGTCGAGTCACCAGGACAAAATTTGACGATTTTACCAATAGCGATCGCATCATTAGAGGAAGTGAACACTTCAGCAGTACCTTTAAAGTTACTCAGTTTATTTGATCCTTCTGAACCTTTATTTAACCAGTCTAGTTGGCATCCATTAGTCATTTATCGTCGTGTCGCAGTTTTAGTTGGTCGTCCGTATTGGATTTCACAGCATCAGCAGATGGAATACCAAGGCAAGCAGGCAAAAGAAATAGTGGCTGAACTAACTCACTACTGTCAAGACGAGATAGCACAACTGTTACGTCAAGGATTTTATTAGGGATTAAAGATATTGCAATGGTTACTTTATGGTAGGAATCTAGCACTCGGATTTTTTTGTGTATTCGATACGTCATAAATTTTTAACATTTAATGACTGAATAAAGATTAAAGTTCGATATCATTCCTGTCCCTTGACCTTTGACTTATTCACAGCAGATTTTTAAGTTGATTCAAATTTAACAATGTCAGAAATAAATAGAAAACCTGTTTTTTTGACACCTAACAAAGTTCAACCGCATTATCCTTTGTTTGTATTTTTACCTGGTATGGATGGAACTGGGAGATTGCTGCGATCGCAAACTGAAGGTTTAGAAGTTGCGTTTGATGTGCGTTGTTTATCAATTCCTCTGGATGATTTAACCAGCTGGGAAGATCTTACTCAACAAGTTGTTGATTTAATTGAGCTAGAAATTGCCAAAAATCCTCAACGACAAGTTTATTTATGTGGGGAATCATTTGGTGGTTGCCTGGCAATCAAAGTTGCACTATACTCACCACAGCTTTTTGACAAGATTATTTTAGTCAATTCAGCATCTTCTTTTCATCGTCGCTCTTGGTATAGTTGGGTATCGCAGTTAATTAATGTCGTACCTCGTTGGTTGTTTCCCTTTGGCGCATTAGGACTTCTAGCAGTCCTCGCCTCCCTTGATAGAATTGCTCCAGCAGATCGCCAAGATATGCTTCATACAATGCGTTCTGTTCCACCAGAAACAGTTTTGTGGCGGATAACTTTGGTAAAAGAGTTTGATGTCAGTGATGTACAGTTACGCCAGTTAACTCAACCTATTTTAGTTGTTGCTAGCAAGCGCGATCGCCTCTTGCCATCTGTTGCTGAAGCACACCACCTCTGTCAAGTTTTAGATAATGTCAAAACGGTATTCTTACCTTACAGTGGACACGCTTGCTTAGTAGAAGAAGAGATTAACCTTTACGACATTATGCAGATAGAGGATTTTCTAGATAATGCGAGTCAATCAGAATTACCGTATGTAGTTGATTATTAAAACGATAACGACGAGTGTTAATCGGGTTGCAAGTGAGAAAAGGAATTTCCACTAGAATTTGGAGTTTTCTCTTCTGCTTTGACTTCAAACGTTGCGTTACAAGCTTGGGGTTGTTCTAACACTTGCAAGCAAAGTTCGGCAATTGAATCGCGGCTAACCTTACCCTTAATATTGTCGCCCTGATCGAAAGTTAATGATTGTACTCCAGTTTCCTCGGTTAGAGCACAAGGACGAATAATTGTGTAAGGAATACCACTGTGTCTTAGAGATTCTTCTCCGCGTAATTTCCAAGTTAAAATGCCACCTAGTTGATCGTTTAATCTTACCGCTGGAGGTTCTTCCTCTAAGTTAATTCCTGGGCGCCCAGGACGAGTTACTCCCGCTGAGCTAATTAAGATAAACTGTGGTAACTTAGCACCACCATAAGCTTTGATTGATTCGACTTGTAACGCAAAGCCACCAGGCGTAAACCGTGGGTTGAGTTCGCCATCATACTCAAACTTACTTAACATTAATTGCAACGAAGCAATTCTACTTGCATCAATTGCAGGCGCATCTTTTAAGGTTTTGGCACGAAATACTGCAGTTAAATCAGCAAAGGGAATACAGACATCCATCCCAGTATTGCTAACTGTATCGAAGGAATAGGAATAAGCTGTACCATCCCACTTAGTATCTATACGAATGAAGCACTTATAACGTTTGCCGTCACCTCTAACACGTAGTTTAATACCTTGATAGCCAGATAAATTTAATGCTGGCTCAAAGTTTTTAGTTCTGACAGAAGCAAAGCCACCTGAATTTGCAGTAGATACATGACCAGTAAACAATGCAGTATCTTCAACAAATCTAATTTCACTTTGACTCACACCACCCATGACAACATCATCCACTGCACCCCAAATGCGTTTTAACTCCTCGGAGGGATGTACGAAATCAAAGATTAGCTTTTCATCAGCTGGAATTGTCGTAAGATGTTTTGCCGCTACTTCGACTAAGTTCTTGACACCTAAGTATTCTACAGCTTCTGGAGTATCGCCAACGATTTCAGGTTGGTAAAACTTGATACCTTGATTGTATTTCGCACGATCTGGGGTGTCTCCTTCCACAGGTTGAACGCGCACTGCAGTACAACAAATAACTGCTGTGACATCTGCCATCATTTCTAAGCTGAGAGTTTCTGGCTTTGTGATGTCGCCAACATAGAGTTCAACACGATCGCCGAGTATTTCCTTTGCTTTTTCAGCATTGCGGACAAGCGATCGCACTGTGTAACCGCGATCAACAAGCCGTTGCACTACGCGCCGACCAACACCACCTGTCGCCCCAGCGACCAACACGACTCCCACTCGTTTTTCTCCTGTTGGCACTACTTGAGAATCTTGAGATCCTGGAATCAAGCGCTGTAACCACCCGATAAAAGGAATCACCTCAAAAAAGGTAAGGGTTTGTACAAACTTACCTAAATCCCATTGAGAACGATTTGTTTGAGTCATAGTTAACGTCCTCTTTGCTGTTTTTAGTCTAACTGTTTGTACACGAGTCAGGGTTTAATCATGTTTTACCTCATTACCAATTTGCTTGACACTTCAAACAAGTGTATATACACTTAAATTTATGCAAGACCAATCAATCAAAACCGTTGCTACTGAGTGCACCTGCTTAAATCTGCGCAAAGCATCGCGTGTTATTACGCAATTGTTCGATCAAGCGCTACAACCGAGTGGAATTTTGGCAAATCAGTTTACACTGCTAGCCGCCCTCAGCCTTGCAGAAAGTGTATCAATTACGCGCTTAGCGCAAGAGTTGGTGATGGATCGAACAACACTAACACGCAATCTTAAACCCTTAGAACGCCAAGGTTTGATTCGCATTGAACCAGGTCAAGATCAGCGAGTGCGAGTTGTGAGTTTAACCGAAAAAGGTCAAGCAGCTTTAGTCAAAGCACTTCCGTTATGGAAACAAGCACAAACTAAGGTCATTGAGGAATTGGGTCAAGACCGTTGGCAGGCGTTATTATCCAATTTGTCTGACACAGTATCCTTACTCCGCGAAAGTTAATTTTTTTGAAAAACTGCGTGTATATACACTTAATTATCAAGGAGTTCAGGTGAAAATGAGTCAACATTCAATTACCCAGCGCTGGTTCTTTCTTGTGCTGTCACTTTGGGGAAGTGCGGTTTCACTAGGAGGGTACTATGGTTTTTTCTCCAAGATTGACTTAATTTGGATTGCGCTACTCGTAGTGACGGGAATAACAATTCCAGTTGCAGTGTACTACTTCAACGTAGATTTTCATACTTACATTCAATCGCTCGATTTGAAGTATTTAACCGTTTTCCACCTATGGCGGATTCCGGCTGGGCTGTGGTTTTTGTATTGTGGAAGTCAAAATCTGCTTCCAGAAAGGTTTGTAAATAATGCTGGTTATGGTGACTTAGCTGTAGGGTTATTAGTCCCTGTAGTTCTCTTACTAAGATTTCGCGGTAAGTATACGATGTTTCACATTTTTAGTGTCTTAGACTTTGCGATCGCCGTAGGCACAGGTTTAACATTTAATTTATTGCAAGTACCACTAATGGAGAATATCGCGACATTTCCAACAGTGATGATTCCGCTTTTTGGCGTTTGTATTACTGGCGCACTCAGTATCATGACTTTAGATCGACTGATTGGGAAAAGGCGATCGCTTTTAGCAACCTAATCACAATCCCATCGCCCTGTAACTTGCTATTCGTAAATAGGGCGTTTTTGCCTGTTAAGATGTAACTGATTCACATATTTATAAATCGTCAATCGTGACTGTTAAGCCAGACTGGTTGCGAGTCAAAGCGCCTCAATGGGAGCGTGTTGGCAGCGTTAAAGAAATTTTACGGGATTTAGCACTCAATACGGTGTGTGAAGAAGCCTCTTGCCCAAATATTGGCGAGTGTTTCAACGCGGGTACTGCAACATTTTTAATTATGGGACCAGCGTGTACCCGTGCGTGTCCGTATTGCGATATAGATTTTGAGAAAAAGCCTAAAGCCCTCGATCCTACTGAACCGGAACGACTTGCAGAAGCAGTACGCCGGATGCGACTGAATCATGTTGTGATTACCTCGGTGAATCGCGATGATTTACTTGATGGTGGGGCATCACAGTTTGTAAGGTGTATTAAAGCAATTCGCGAAGTGTCGCCACAAACGACGATTGAAGTACTCATTCCTGATTTGTGTGGCAACTGGGATGCTTTAGAGATAATTTTACAAGCGCAACCAGAGGTATTAAATCATAATACAGAAACGATACCTCGGCTGTATCGACGAGTACGTCCGCAGGGAAATTACGATCGCACTTTAGAATTACTGCGTCGTTCTCGCGATCTAGCTCCTTGGGTTTATACTAAATCAGGTTTGATGGTTGGGCTAGGAGAAACTGACGCGGAAATTCGCGCTGTAATGGAAGCTCTCCGCGCTGTTGATTGCGATATTCTGACACTAGGACAATATCTACAACCGAGTCAGAAACACCTGAATGTTGCTCAGTTCGTTACGCCAGAACAGTTTGATGCTTGGAAACAGTTTGGCGAAGAGTTAGGTTTTCTGCAAGTTGTCTCTTCCCCCTTAACTCGCAGTTCTTATCATGCAGAACAAGTCAGAGAATTGATGCAACGCTATCCACGTAGTCGATTTTAGTTAGTGATTAGTAGTGAGTTTGATTTCTCCACAGATAATGGGAGAATTCCTCCAAAATTAATTGCAGTTTTGGGTGCTGGTGCTTGGGGTTCAACTTTGGCAGACCTCGCATCTGCAACAGGGCATAATGTGCGTTTATGGTCGCGTCATCTTGACCGTAGTCTAGCAGAAACCGTTGAAGGTGTAGATATTATCGTTTCGGCAATTTCGATGAAAGGCGTGCGATCGGTTGTCGAACAAATTCAATCTTTACCATTTGCACCAGAAACAATTTTTCTGACAGCGACTAAAGGTTTAGAACCAACAACGACTTTAACTCCAGCACAAATTTGGCAAGCTACATTTCCCCACCATCCAATTGTCGTTCTTTGCGGTCCCAATTTATCAAAAGAAGTTCAGCAAGGTTTGCCTGCTGCAACGGTTGTAGCAAGTACAAATATTACTGCAGCAGAAGTTGTGCAAACGGTGTTTTCTTCTAGTCGGTTTCGTGTTTATACCAATACTGATCCGATTGGAGTAGAACTCGGTGGGACAATCAAGAATGTCATTGCGATCGCCGCTGGTGTCTGTGACGGCTTACATTTGGGAACAAACGCTAAAGCTGCGCTTGTGACACGGGGACTTACTGAAATTATTCGGATTGGTGTTGCTTGGGGTGCAAAAATTGAAACTTTTTACGGTTTATCAGGATTAGGAGATCTACTTGCAACGTGTAATAGTCCTTTAAGTCGTAACTACCAAGTTGGTTATCAGCTAGCGCAAGGTAAAACTTTAGCAGAAATTCTCGAACATCTAGAGGGAACAGCCGAGGGTGTGAACACGACGCAAGTTTTAATCAAAAAAGCGCATCAGCAACACATTTCTGTACCAATTACAACTCAAGTTTACAGATTATTACAAGCAGAAATTACACCACGACAAGCATTAGAAGAATTGATGTTACGCGATATCAAACCAGAATATAACTTTTGAGAATTGCAATGATATCTGTCAAAACAGCTTGCTTGATTCAATTATCTGCGATCGCACTACAAATCTTCATTCGATAGCGGAGGTAACAAAGGTTCTAGCTGAGTCAACAGCCTCACAAGTTCTGAGTTGACGATATTCTAGAGAATATCTTGTTGAATCTCATCGTAGCGATGAATAAGAATGTTTCGTAAGCCGACAATCCTGCGCCAGTCAATTTCTGAATGTGTGCATCGAAAAGCTTCAGATACTCTACCTGCTGCTTCGCCAAGAATTTCTAGTTGTCTCTCTACTGCACTTTGAATTAACAAGCTTTCCTGATAGTTCTCAAAAGAGAGGTTAGCAGTAAATTCCTGGATGCGACGAACTGCCGATATCATATCCCAGAGTGCAGCAGCATCACGGTTGCTTGCTTGCATAAATCACCTGGTGAGTTTTCAAAATCTCAGATCTACGATAGGGATTTTTTAATCCGCGTTTATCTACTAAATCCACTTTTCGTTGAAACATCGTTTCAAGCTCTTGCTGCATGTCTAGCCAGTCAAACAAACTCCAACCATGATGAGGAGCTAGTGTTATTAAAACATCAACGTCGCTATCAAATCGAAAGTCATCGCGTAAAACTGAGCCAAACAAAGCAAACTCAACAATTTTCCATCGCTGACAGTAATCGGCAATTTGTGATGGTGAAGCCTGAAGACGCTCACTAATTATAGTTATAGTTTGGATTGCTGTAGTCATTATCTCTTTATTTACTTAAAGTACTTAAAGTTATATGCATTATCTGCTTAGTCTTTGCCATCACTCGGATTAACTTCCCATAGGCAAATAATGTAGTGTTTTGTGTTGCCAAGAAGTACTAATGGTAAATGGCTTATATAGAGCGGGATTATTAGGCTGCGCTTATTGCAGCACTTTTTTTAAGAAGAATCGGCTGTGTCCTTCCGGAAAGTCTGGTAGCTCACCAAACACAGTGTATCCAAGTTTTTGATAAAACTCTGGTGCTTGAAAGCTAAACGTATCTAAATAGGCATATTGACAGCCGCGCTTAACTGCTTCCTGCTCCGCAGCAGCTAGAAGAGAGGTACCGCAACCTCCTCCTCGGTAAGTTTCATTTATCCAAAAAACATCAACATACAACCACTGCCAATATGTTGAGCCAACTAAACCACCAACTAAGTTATCATCTTCATCTCTTAAGAACACAGTTAATTGCCGAAAATTGCCGTCACCAGCACAACGACTGTTGAATTGGATCAATTGTTGAACAATAAATTCAGTCTCATCATGCTTTGGTTGCTCGGCTATCTCCATCTTGAGTTGTGGCTTCATCGCAATTTCTGGTGTACGCAAAAGCTTTCCCCATTGTAGAATCACCGCAATCGCCCGATTGACATCTCAAAAAAAGCGATCGCTTCTGCATGTTAGTGTCTTCATTCTATGCATAGACGAAAACCAATGTAAATCATTGACTTAAGTTGATAGTTAGTGAGTAGTATCCATAAAAATCAATGATTACGATTAATAAACTTCACAATAGACAATACTAATAAACAAAAGTTATAGAAACTATCGTAGATTCCACTGAAGCAATAATTTATTTTTAACCCTCAAAAAGTTAAAATTTTATTTAGATCAAATAACTAAATAACGAAAGCATCACTTAGTACTATTGCAGTTTCATAAGCATCATGCTTTAGAGTGAAAATTTTTAGTCGTTTCGAGAATTAAAGGTAATTCCAATGGAATTTCTTATCCAGAGTGTCTGGGTTGTACCTTGCTATGCCTTAATTGGCGGTCTTTTGGCTGTACCTTGGTCGCCAGGAATACTACGGCGTACGGGACCAAGACCCGCAGGATATGTCAATTTTATAATGACATTTCTGGCATTTTTACATAGCTTACTTAGCTTGCCAGCAACTTGGCATCAACCACCCCAACAAATATTTATACCTTGGTTGAATACTGCGGGTTTAGATTTAACGATCGCAATAGAAGTCTCTTCAGTTAGCGTCGCAGCACTTGTTGTTATTACTGGTATCAATGTACTAGCGCAAGTTTACGGCTTTGGCTACATGGAAATGGACTGGGGTTGGGCAAGGTTTTATTCCCTACTCGGTTTATTTGAAGCTGGATTATGTGCCTTAGTATTGTGCAACTCGTTATTTTTCAGCTACGTACTCTTGGAAATCCTCACTTTAGGAACTTATCTGTTGGTGGGTTTATGGTTTAGCCAACCGTTGGTAGTTACAGGTGCAAGAGATGCCTTCTTGACAAAGCGTGTCGGTGACTTATTTCTATTGATGGGAGTGTTGGCGCTGCTACCTCTTGCAGGAACTTGGAACTTTACCGAACTTGCAACTTGGGCGGCTACTGCAAACGTCGATCCGACAGTGATAACACTTATTGGTCTAGCATTAATTGCCGGTCCAATGGGTAAATGCGCGCAGTTTCCGTTGCATCTATGGTTAGATGAAGCAATGGAAGGACCTGTTCCTAGCACAATCTTACGGAATTCAGTCGTTGTCGCTAGTGGTGCTTGGGTATTAATTAAATTACAACCCGTATTAGCGCTATCCCCTGTTGTCATGTCTGCATTGGTAGGGATTGGTGCAGTGACTGCGGTTGGTGGTTCTTTAATTGCGATCGCCCAAATCGATATCAAGCGCTGCCTATCATATTCAGTTAGTGCATACATGGGCTTGGTTTTTATTGCCGTTGGTACACAACAGAGTGAAGCGGCGTTGTTATTGGTACTAACTCATGCTGTAGCGTCTGCGCTGTTGGTGATGAGTACGGGTGCAATTGTTTGGAATAGTGTCACCCAAGATGTGACGCAACTCGGTGGCTTGTGGTCGCGTCGTCCTGTGTCTGGTATGGCTTTTATTGTCGGTACGTTAGGGTTAATTGGTTTTCCACCACTAGGTAGTTTTTGGGCATTACTCAAACTTGCATCTGCGCTATGGGAAACACAACCCTGGCTAGTGGGAGTCATTATCGTCGTCAATGCTTTAACCGCATTTAGTTTAACTCGTGAGTTCGGTTTGGTATTTGGTGGTAGATCTAAGCAAATGAGTGAGCGATCGCCAGAAATTCATTGGCCTATGGCATTACCTATGATTATCTTGCTCGCTTTCACGTTACATCTTCCTTTAGTATTACAAAGCTTATCACTGTTACCTAGTTGGGAACTACTCAATAAAGATGTAGCTTTACTCTTAATTTGGTCGAGTATCTTTGGCTGTAGCATCGGTGGTTTGATCTACCTTGGTAATACAATTACTAAACCAGTACGTCTGCCGTGGAAAGGTTTGCAAGACCTCATTGCTTATGATTTTTATACACCAAATCTCTACCGTCTCAGCATTGTTTTTAGTGTTGATTTAATTTCAAAAATCACTGATATTGTTGACCGCTTTGTTGTCGATGGCATTGTTAACTTAGTTGGATTGATTTCAATCTTTGGTGGAGAAGGATTGAAGTACAGTACTTCTGGTCAAACACAATTTTATGCTTTTACTGTGTTACTGGGTGTAGGTTTATTTGGAGTTTTGATGAGTTGGCAATTTTGGGGAGATCAGTTTTTGAACTTGATGTATTCATATATTTCCTTAATTCTCAATTTCTGAGTTCTATTATGTATCTGCAGACATCTTGTCTGCAACAAAACTAGAAAAACATCATCAAAAATTTTAAGGTAAATATCTTATGCTCAGTGTTTTAATTTGGTTGCCTATTTTAGGTGCAGCACTTATAGCATTCCTTCCTAAAAATATTTCTACAGAACGCATTCGCCTTGCAGCACTTCTTGCCGCTGGTTTCACCTTGGCATGGAATATTTTTCTACTACTCAAGTTTGATATTACGAGTCCAGGAATGCAGTTTTTAGAAAACATTCCTTGGAATGAAACATTAGGGTTAAGCTATCAACTTGGAACTGATGGCTTATCAATTCTGATGCTGGTACTTAATAGCTTGCTAACCTGGATTGCAATATATAGCAGTGCCAAGCAAACTGAACGCCCGCGACTTTTCTACTCATTGATTTTGCTAGTTAGCGGTGGGGTAGCAGGTGCATTTGCTGCACAAAATCTCTTGCTGTTTTTCTTGTTCTACGAACTCGAACTAATTCCTTTCTACCTACTAATTTCAATTTGGGGTGGTGAAAAACGAGCATACGCTGCCATCAAGTTTTTAATTTACACTGCTGTATCTGGTGCATTAATTTTAGCCGCATTTCTAGGTATGGTGTGGCTTACTGGTGCTTCCAGCTTTGCTTACGATACTCTGACAACACAGGCTTTATCTTCAACACTGCAGGTAATACTGCTAGCAGGCATCATTCTCGGTTTTGGTATCAAAATTCCCTTAGTTCCCTTTCACACCTGGCTACCTGATGCTTACGTCGAAGCTTCTGCACCGATCGCAATTTTGCTGGGTGGAGTTTTAGCTAAGTTGGGAACCTATGGAATTTTACGCTTTGGTATGGGTTTGTTTCCTGAAGCCTGGGCAACTATCGCGCCAACTTTGGCAATTTGGGGTGCAGCGAGTGCTATTTATGGGGCATTAGCGGCGATCGCACAAAAAGATATCAAACGCATGGTAGCCTTTAGTTCAATCGGTCATATGGGCTACGTATTGTTAGCAGCGGCGGCTAGTACTCCCCTAGCGCTTGTTGGTGCGGTTTCACAAATGGTTAGCCACGGTATCATTCTAGCAATCTTATTTCACTTAGTCGGAGTCGTCGAAACTAAAGTTGGTACTCGCGAGTTAGATAAGCTAAATGGATTAATGAGTCCAGTGCGCGGTTTACCAGTGATTAGCGCCCTCCTCGTTTTAAGTGGTATGGCTAGCGCGGGTATTCCTGGAATGACAGGATTTATTGCCGAATTTATTGTATTTCAGGGCAGTTTCTCTGTTTTTCCGATCCAAACGATTTTGTGCGTTGTTGCAACAGGTTTAACCGCAGTTTATTTTGTCATTTTGCTTAATCGTACCTGTTTTGGAAAACTCGACAACAATCTCGCTTACTATCCTAAAGTCTTTTGGTCTGAAAAAATCCCAGCTTTCATTTTGGCAGGCTTAATTATCTTTTTAGGAGTACAACCAACTTGGCTAGTGCGTTGGAGTGAACCCACAACAACTGCAATGGTGGCAACAATTCCTGCACTGGAAGAAGGGGTTAGAAGCGTTAGCGCAGCGGGACGAAGTCCGGAGCGAGGGGTGAGTGAGTGGCTAGTGGCTAGTGAATAGTTCAGAGAAATTGCACAAATACTACTTCTAATCTCAATTACCAATTACCAATTACTGATTACCAGTTACCATGACCGCAACAATTCAACCTCCAACTACTAAACTACCACCATCGCAACACGAATTTGCTCAGGTTATTCACCGCTTAGAAGCTGGTGGGGCTATGTTACCCGATACACCAGAAAACTTGATGCAAATTATCGGAATCTATAAAGCTTATGCTGTGCCAATGGATTTTTATTGGCGGGACTTGCTGTATATTGCTGAACGTGTCTTTCTAGAGCCTTTTCCGTTTTTTAAATACTTCATTCCCAAAGAGTATTTGGAATTGCACAATCACTATGCAGGTGAAGACGCTGATTTAAGAATTTGGCAAAAAGGCAAAGCCACTGCGCATCCTGAACTACTTGCGTTTATAGAGAAGGGTGAAACCTTCAAAATGCCCAAACTGTTGCATCATTTGTTTCACGATCGCATCAATATGGAATTTGCGGAAGAGTGTATGCGCTCAATGCTGTGGCATCGGGGAATGTATGCGCCTTACAATAAGTTTGATTCTTACTTAGATAGCGAAGAGTACAAAGCGAACGCAGATAAAGCAATTAAAGCCTACTTCCAGGGTAATCCCTTGATGTTGGGGATGTATAAACTGTTTCCTGATATGTTTTTGGAACAGTGTCGCCAGATGTCGTATTACAGCAATCTAGGCTTATTCTGGGAAGTGATGGCACCAGTATTTTTTGAAATGAGCGATCGCTACGATGCTGGTGATTTTAAAACTGTACCCGATGCAATGAATTTCTTGGTAAATGGCATCTTTGCAGTTGCAGGGCGTCCAATTTATCATCATGTCTATATTCGTGGCGAACGCTACGAGATTATTCCTAAATCAAAAGGCTTTACATGGCTATACGAAGCTGCATTACCGTATGTCGAAGCCGTTTTCTATCGTACTTCACCATTTAGAGGAACAAAGTCATACAATGCGCAAGCAAGACAAGTTCCCGACGATCAAAAAGATTTTCACTATGGTATTCTCTACGCTGATGTCTTCCCTGTTGGCACTGCGGGTATTCCTCCCACATTGTTGATGCAAGATATGTTGCATTTTCTACCACAATACTTGGTTGATTACTATCACCAACACTGTCGCGGTGAAGAAGATATGCTAATCCAATTAGGCATCACTTTTCAACGTTCCATGTATTGCGTAACATCTGCTGTTATTCAAGCATTGCGGACTGCATTGTTGTATCCTTTAGACGACCCAAATCCAAAGCACTTACAAGCAAATCGCGACTTTTTTGAAGCCCAATTAAATCGCTTTACGCGCTCAGAGTACGGTATTCGCGATGCTGCACGTTTACGAGATATTCAACAGCAAGATTATCGATAGAAAACTTTCAGCTGCACTCAGAAAATCAAATATATTTGTGTCCCCTCTATTTTATTGAGGGGTCATCATATCATAAAAAATCACTATTAGCCTTTTTGCGAATACTTTTCAGTGTATGTACAGTTGTCAATTTCAAAATATTTTTAATAGTATTGGAATCATTTACAAAGCTCTTTTGAAAAACCTATATATGTGGAATATTGTTACAAGTGCGTTAACGGGCGCTATTGCTACTCAAACAGGAGAAATTACAAGTAAACTCATATCCGAAATGTTGAATGAGGCTGAAATATCTAACCATACCTCAAAAGTGACACAAGAAGTCATATTTATACTAAGTAATATTCAAGGAATGAATCAAGCTCACAGCAGAGACTTAAAGAGAGCAACACCAATGTTTAGTTTACGAGATGGAACCATTGTGAAGTTCTATCAAAATCTAGCTTTTGACCATATATTTTTATCAGATGTGGATGGTAAGTTAATTTATGGGGGTTATATTAGCAGAATACAGGCAAATGATCTTACACAAGCTCTAAATACAATTAGAGTAAATTTTACTTAAAAGTATATTCGATAAATTATGAATTTCAAGAATTGGATTTTATATCAATTTAGCTAAACTTTACTTAAACTCTAATTAAAGAGCAAATTCTATCAAATACAATAATGCAGAGTAAGCAATATAGCTTACCCTATTGTTGTATCAACTAAAATATAGCTATTCCCCGCAATAGAGGGCTTATATGCAGCCTACAACCGAACGACTACGCTGGACAACAGCTGACTTAGAGTTGTTGCCGGATAACGGCAATCGCTATGAGATAATTGACGGGGAGTTGTTTGTGGCAAGAGCGCCGCACTGGAATCATCAACGGGTTTGTGGCAATATCTACCAAGAACTTAATATTTGGTCACAAGAAACAGGTTTAGGACAAGTAGCGATCGCCCCTGGGATTATCTTTTCTGATGCTGATAATGTAATTCCCGATGTTGTTTGGGCGAGTAATAAGAGATTAGCCACTTTGTTAGATGATGCTGGACATCTGACTGCTGCACCAGAATTAGTTGTAGAAGTGTTATCCTCTGGTGGTGAAAACGAACGCCGCGATCGCGAAGTGAAATTAAAACTGTATTCATCAAGAGGCGTACAAGAATATTGGATAGTTGATTGGCAAAAACAACAAATTGAAGTTTATCAGCGCGAAAAAGCTGCTTTAACCTTGATTGCAACGCTGTTTGCAAATGATGAACTTACTTCGCCAATACTCATAAATTTACAAATTCCTGTCAAACAAATATTTGCTTAATCTAAAAGCTACCTGTGAATCATTGCGATCGCACGTTTAACCAGTTCGTTTCGATCTATCTTTTGCTCAATCTGTCGCGCTTCGTATATCCCTTCTGCGGCTTCAATTGAGGCTTGATCAATAGCGCTATCCACCGCACCTGCAATCACTTCACGCAACTCTTTGTTGTTAAGGTACGTTCCTTTGCCTGATGGACGTGTATTAAGATCTTTAATTTCCCTAAGACTGTTGCGAATCGATATATCCCAAGACTTGGTAGTACGCTGCTCAACTTGTTGTTTAATCAGGTGCAGCAGTAAAACTTTAGCATAAGAACGAACGTTTCTAGCAACGCCTTTTTTTCCCATTTCTTCCAAGTCTTCAACCAAAGCATAAGCACCTTCAATATCTTTATGAATAAGAAGTTCTTTGAGTTCTAATAATTCTTCCATATCGTCTTATTTCGGGTTGTGCTTTTGTTGGTGCAAAAATTACCTTAAAAGGGTGAGTCCTACCCACCCTTAATAATCTATCCCATCAGAATAACGGTATCAATGACGTGAATAACGCCATTATCAGCTTCAATATCGGGCGCAATTACCGTAGCATTTTTCACCTCAAACCCATCACAACAATCAATCTTAATCGGTGAACCTTCAACAGAAGTCACCGAATCAACTTTGGCTAAATCAGCCTTCATCAGCTTACCTGAAACAACGTGAAACGTCAGAATCCTAGTTAATTGAGGAATATTCTGTACCAATGTTTGCACTGTACCAGGTGGAAGTTTCGCAAAAGCGTCATCATTCGGTGCAAAAACCGTAAAAGGGCCAGGACTTTTGAGCGTTTCTACTAAACCAACCGCTTGTACAGCTGCTACTAAGGTATTAAACGAACCTGCACTTACCGCAATATCAACAATGTCTGCCATGAACTTACCTTGTTCAGAACTATTTTATCTTTTGTATTAGTAATTAATTTAGCTTACTTGTTATGACAGTATTCGTAATGTATTAAATTTGCATAAGGAATTAATTTATATTTCTCATTAGACAAAATAAAAACCTTTATTGTTGAACGTTGTAGCTGATTACCAGCCTAAAACACAAGTATTTATTGTACTTATTACCCTCGCAGCACCTAATAGCGATCGCCAACCAATTTTGCAATAAAACTACACTATTACGTTGTTTAGGGATTATTGATAAATAAAACTTAAGAGTACTATTTGCTGAGAATAGGCACGCAAAAATTACCTCTAGAAATCCCTATGCATAGCATTTAATTTTTCATTAATAACTTGTGGTTTTAGGTGAACCAATTATTAATTAAAGATGATAAAGTTACATTTAACGCACAGCTGACTGTGAGAAAGAACAGCTAGTAAATGTTTTGACATTAACTGAGAGAGACATTAGCTGCAAGTTTTTTACTAAAAGTTGTAGCAGTATTCTAGTGGGTGCATCTCGTAACTCAGTGAAAGTAATAAATTTTTAGGATTTCCTACTAAATAGGAATTTTAATAAATAGCTTATTGAGGTCATAAAGTTTTCTTGGAGAGAGTATGAGCGAATTTCCAAAGCAATCTCGTCGTAAGTTTCTTTTAACGGCTGGAGCATCTACGGTAGGGTCAATTTTCCTTAAAGGATGTTTAGGAAACCCGCCTGGAACAACGGTTAGCACAACTCAAGTTCAACAAGTAGCGGCTACAAATATTGATCCGGCACAGGCTCCAGAAACTCCCAGAATTAAGTTAGGCTACATCCCAATTGTAGAAGCGGCTCCCTTAATTGTGGCAAAAGAAAAAGGTTTTTTTGCTAAGTATGGAATGACTGAAGTTGAAATATCAAAACAAGCAAACTGGGGTTCAGCTAGAGATAACGTTGAAATTGGTTCAGCAGGTGGTGGCGTGGATGGCGGACAATGGCAAATGCCGATGCCTTATCTCATTTCTGAAGGTAGAATTACCAAAGGCAATGTCCGAATTCCAATGTACGTTTTATGTCAGCTAAATACACAAGGAAACGGAATTGCGATCGCCAATAAACATCAAGCCCAAGGTATTGGACTAAAACTTGCAGGTAAAGAATCATTATTCGCGCAATTAAAATCAGCAGGAACTCAATTTACAGCAGCTTATACTTTCCCGCAAGCTAATCAAGATTTATGGATTCGCTACTGGCTAGCAGCAGGTGGCATTGATCCAGATAGTGAAGTGAAATTATTGACAGTCCCCGCCGCGCAAACCGTCGCCAACATGAAAACAGGAACAATGGATGCATTTAGCACCGGCGATCCTTGGCCTTACCGTATTGTGACAGATGGTATTGGTTACATGGCGGCATTAACCGCAGAGATGTGGAAAAATCACCCTGAAGAATATCTAGCAATTCGGGCGGAATGGGTAGACAAACATCCCAAAGCAGCAAAAGCTTTATTAAAGGGAATCATGGAAGCCCAACAATGGTGTGATAACTTTGATAATCGCCAAGAACTGACACAAATTCTTTCGAGCAGAAACTACTTTAATGTCCCAGCGGAAGTGCTTTTAGATCCGTTTATGGGCAAGATCGATATGGGCGATCGCGTGATCGATGACCGCTCAATGGCAACACTCTACTGGAAAGACGAACGCGGAAGTGTTTCTTATCCTTACAAGAGTCACGATCTTTGGTTTTTAACCGAAAGCGTCCGCTGGGGCTTTTTACCGCCCGATACATTAACAAATGCTAATGCTTTAATCGATAAAGTCAATCGCGAAGATTTGTGGAAAGAAGCAGCACAAGAACTGAGTATCGCCGCCGCAGATATTCCCACTAGCACTTCACGCGGTGTAGAACAATTTTTTGATGGTATCTCATTCGATCCAGCAAATCCTAACGCTTATCTTCAGAGTTTAAAAATTAAGCGAGTCAATGTTTAAGGGTAACGGGTAAACGGTAATAGCTTCAAGATTTCCAATTACCAATTACCAATTACCAATTACCAATCACCAATTAGGAGAACAAAGTTAATGACAACGTTACGCACCCGTCCAGCTAGAGGTTTACAAAATCCTTGGATATCGCGGATTAATAAACAATTTCCCGATCTTATACCGCCAATCGTTGCGATCGCCATCTTCCTAATAATCTGGCAACTATTTTCTTTAACACCTGGTGCAACTCTACCTGGACCGATTCAAGTTGTTCAAGATACCTGGATACTGATTTTTTGGCCTTTCTTTGACTTGGGTGGAACAAATGTAGGTTTATTCTGGCAAATTCTTGCTAGCTTACAACGAGTCGCAATTAGTTATGTATTAGCGGCAATTGTTGGCATTGGCTTAGGCATTTTGATCGGCACAAGTAAATTAATGTCCAAAGCGCTAGACCCGATTTTTCAACTCTTACGAACAGTACCACCGCTAGCATGGGTTCCCATTTCCCTCGCCGCATTACGCCAAAACGAACCCGCAGCATTATTCGTAATCTTCATCACCGCAATATGGCCTATCTTAATCAACACAGCGGTAGGCGTGAAACAGATTCCCCAAGACTACAACAACGTTGCCAAAGTACTGCAACTCACCCGCAAAGAATATTTCTTCAACATTCTCATTCCCGCAGCGTTACCCTACATTTTCACAGGTTTACGAATCGCGATCGGCTTAGCTTGGCTAGCAATTATCGCCGCAGAAATCGTTATGTCCGGTATCGTCGGCATCGGCTTCTTCATTTGGGAAGCATACCAAAACAATAACGTTAGTGAAGTGATTTTAGCCCTCGTTTACATCGGTATTGTTGGCTTACTCCTCGACAAATTAATGGCATGGATTGAAACCCTAATCGTACCCCAAGGACAAAAAACTTAATCCCAATTACCAATTACCAATTACCAATTACCACTATGTCTGTATTCGTTGCTGTCGATAACATTGATAAAGTCTTTGATTTAGCTGGCGGTGGGCAATACGTAGCCCTCAAAGGAATTGACCTGCAAATCAAAAAAGGCGAATTTGTTTCCTTAATTGGTCACTCTGGCTGCGGTAAATCAACGCTATTAAATATGGTGGCGGGATTAGATTTACCCTCCGATGGTGTCGTCACCCTTGAAGGACAACGCATCACCAAACCAGGACCCGATCGCATGGTTGTCTTTCAAAATTATTCATTGCTACCGTGGCGTACCGTCCGCGAAAATATCGCCTTAGCAGTAAATGCAACGATGAAAGATTTACCCGCAGGCGAACGACGTGCGATCGTCGAACAACATATTGATATGGTAGGGTTGCGTCCTCATGCAGATAAACCCCCAGAGATGCTATCCGGCGGACAAAAACAACGAGTAGCGATCGCCCGCGCTTTAGCAATTCGTCCCAAATTACTCTTACTCGATGAACCTTTCGGGGCGCTAGATGCATTAACACGGGGGAACTTGCAAGAACAACTCATGCAAATTTGCGAGGAAAACCACGTTACCGCAATTATGGTGACGCACGATGTCGATGAAGCCGTATTGCTATCTGATCGCATTGTGATGTTAACCAATGGACCCGAATCAAAGATTGGTCAAATTCTCGAAGTTGATATCCCGCGTCCGCGCAAGCGCATGGAAGTTGTCGAACATCCTAGCTACTACAGCTTGCGCAGTGAGATGATTTACTTCCTCAACCAGCAAAAACGGATTAAAAAAATTCGAGCACGGAAAACGGCGGCGATTTCCCGTCACGGCTTAGAAAAAGTCAATCTCGAAATCGGTTTTGTTCCCCTCACAGCTTGCGCCCCTTTAGCAGTAGCGAAAGAAAAAGGCTTTTTTACAAAGCATGGTTTGGACGAAGTGACTCTGGTACGCGAAACAAGTTGGCGGGGAATTGTTGATGGTATCAGTGGTGGCTATTTAGACGCCGCGCAAATGCCTTCAGGAATGCCAATGTGGTTAACTTTAGGAGGCGAAAACCGTCCGTTACCTGTTGCAACATCGCTAACAATGACGCGTAACGGTAACGCGATTACTCTCGATAAACGTTTTTACGAGCAAGGCATTTACACCTTATCTGATTTCAAAGCATATCTGCATTCAACTGCCAATCAACAGCATCGCATGGGCATGGTGCATCCAAGTTCGATGCATAACTTACTACTACGTTACTGGCTAGCCGCAGGTGGTATCGATCCCGATCGCGATGTTTCTCTCAAAACAATTCCTCCCGCACAAATGATCGTAGATTTACAAGCTGGAACAATTGACGGTTACTGCGTCGGAGAACCTTGGAATATCCGCGCTGCGGAAGAAGGCGTTGGTTTTACTATAGCTACTGACTTAGAAATTTGGCTAGGACACCCTGGTAAAGTTCTCGGCGTCCGCGAAGATTGGGCAGCAGCGTATCCTAACACGCATATTGCCCTAGTTAAAGCACTCTTAGAAGCTTGTCGCTACTGTGGAAATCCAGCGAATTCTGAAGAAGTCCGCGAAATTGTGGCGCGGCGGGAGTACGTCAGCACAGATCTTGCTTATGTTCAAATCGAAGATCCGAATACCTCAACGTGTAGTCTCGATCGTCCGATGCGAGAGTATGCGCATCACCAATTTTATGCAGACTCAGCGATTAATCGTCCCAGTCGTACCGAACAACTGTGGATTATGACGCAACTGGCGCGTTGGGGTGATACTCCATTTCCCAGAAACTGGGTAGAAATCGTCGAACGCATTTGCAAAGTTGGTGTGTTCAGTACTGCTGCTAGAGAATTGGGTTTAGATATCAGTTACACTCGTCAGCCGATCAAGTTATTTGACGGTAGTGTCTTCAATGCTGACGATCCAATTGGCTATCTCAACGATTTAGCAATCAAACGCGATTTCTCGATCGCTGAAGTTGTGCTTGATGCGCGACGTCCGCTTGTCGCCGCTTAAGCCTCAAAAATCAATCCAAAATCCGAAATTTACAATCTGGAATTACAATGTTTAAGCGCACTTTTGCCTATACCGAGACAGCAAGTCAAACCGTGTCAGTTGCAACGCAACGCGAACCATTTTTGGTGATGGAAGATGTCTCGAAGGTTTATCCCACATCAAAAGGTCCTTATACGGTTTTAGATGGTGTTAATCTCACGGTTGCTGAAGGTGAATTTATCTGTGTTATCGGTCACTCAGGTTGTGGTAAATCAACACTCCTCAACATGGTTGCAGGGTTTAATCACCCAACTTCAGGAGAAGTGCGGCTTGGTTCTAAACCAATTACCAAACCAGGTCCCGATCGCATGGTAGTCTTCCAAAACTACGCTTTACTTCCTTGGCGGACAGCGTTTGAAAATGTTTACTTAGCAGTTAATGCAGTTCACCCTAATAAACCTCAAGCCGAAAAAAGAGCGATCGTCCGCGAACACTTAGCAATGGTAGGACTTAGCGAAGCTGCGGATAAAAAACCACCACAACTCTCAGGTGGTATGAAACAGCGGGTCAGTATTGCACGGGCTTTGGCAATTCGTCCGCAAGTATTGATTTTAGATGAACCTTTTGGCGCGTTGGATGCGATTACTAAAGAGGAACTACAAGAAGAATTGCTGAAAATTTGGAACGATCATCGCTGTACAGTTTTGATGATTACGCACGACATTGATGAAGCTTTATTTTTAGCAGATCGCTTGGTAATGATGACAAATGGTCCTCACGCAAAAATTGGGGAAGTTATGGAAATTCCCTTTCCCCGCCCACGCGATCGCGCCCGCATTATGGAAGACCCGCAATACTACAAGTTACGCAACTACGCGCTTGATTTCCTCTACCATCGTTTTGCTCACGATGAGTAGTGGTTGTATTTAATACGTGCTTCGTGTTTTTTTTACCGCCATTATATTCCTAGTTCGCAATATAGTGGCATTTCCTCAATCTTATGCTGTTTTAAGGATATTCATGCAATCTCCTCAAGCCCTTACTCCTGTTGCAGAATATTTCAAAGTCTTATCTGAAGTGAGTCGATTAACAGTTTTAAGCAGTCTCACTTCAGGGGCAAAAAATGTCACCGAAATTATTACAATAACTGGACTCGGACAAGCGAATGTTTCTAAACATTTGAAAGTGTTACTACAAGCAGGTATTGTAACTCGCACTCCTCAAGGTGGTAGTGTCTATTACCAAATTGTCGATCCAATCGCTTTCGAGTTATGTGAATTGGTGTGCGATCGCCTTTCGATTCGGATCAATGAACAAGCAAAACAAATCGCAGCATTGCAGAGTTTACGCGAGCGCTCGTCTTATAGTAATCGTGTGTAAGTTACGAGATTTTTTGGAAACGAACCACAGAGGAGCCACTTTCGTGCGGAGGTTCCCGCGCCCTGTAGAACTCCGCGTGAGCCATGGCAAAGTTGCGGGGGTGCCCCCCGTTGTAGCAACTAGCGTAGCAATGGGAAACGCAGAGGAAGAAATCTTAAAGGTTAGTGTAGCTGGATTCTCATCTTGAGAAGGAGAGCTATCCATCAGAGGCTGAAGTTCCTCAACTACCAGCAGCTGCCATGGACACTCCCCTGTTGTATGGTCAACTGATGAACCAACTGAGTCAATGGGTAAACGCTAAAGACGTGCGTCATCTGCAAGGAGTCTCTGAAGCCGTTGGGGCGATATTGCCGTCTCAGAAGGCTTGTCTGGTCTATTGGTTGCCGTACCTGAGTCATCGAGACTGTAGTGCTTGAGCTAGTCTAGAGCGGATTCATTATTTGCTTGAAAATCTGCACATTTGCGCGGAGCGCTTCTACACCACTAAGGGGTTCTGAATTAGAACGTGTGCGCGTGCAGTACCTCCGCGTCACAGATATAGGCGATGCCCGAATAATCGTCGAAAAACTTCACTGCGACTTCATCCGAAATCTTCAGAGCCATATCCCGATTGGCGGTGAGTACCTCGATCTTTATGTTCGAGTAGGTGTCGGAAACGCTGGGTTGTCCCGGCGAGCGCACGTTGCGACTGCCTTTACCGCCAGCGGCCACCACCGTATAACCGGTAGCCCCGGCTTCGTCGATGATCTTGACGATCTGTTTGAGCAGCACCTTTTCCGTGACGATGACGAGCTTGCTGGCTTTCTGGGTCATGTGGGTTACCTCCTGACGCGTTCTGTTGCGACAATTCAAGGCAAGACTCTATGGTTTTGCTTTGAACCATATTTTTAAGTTTATGCCAAAGAGCGGCGCATCCACTCCCCTCTGTTGAGCAAGATTGACTCAGATTAGCGGAAGCATTTTATAAAAAACACTTATCCTTTTGGCGCTATGACCACCATTCAACATCAGATTGCAGGGGGCACTAGGGACGAGGATGCCGTTTGCAGTACCGTCCACTGGTAGAGTAATCAAACTTCGATTCACCATCCAACAGCGGAGCAGCTTTGGAATATCATCACCCTCACCGCAGATGTTTTAGTAGTCGGCGGCACGGGGGAAGCCGATCGACGTGGGGCGATTCCTCCCATATGCAAACTAATGCGTGGCAATTGACGGACTAGTCATGCAGAATTCACACGAAATTGAATCGAAAAAACCAAACATCAGCTGGAGTAGCATCAGCCGGCGGCTGATTCCTCCGCAACCGCCAGAATCAACGAGGGTTCATAGGAATCAGGTGCGGTATAACCGAGCAGGTTTAATTTATAAGTTTCGGTTATCAAAAGATTTGGCAAGTTTGAAGCAATACTTTGTCAAAAATGCTGCTTGTTAGCTAGGCATTGCATAAACTTAAAGATATGATGTTTGCTTGAAGTATAGGCTTATATCTATAAAATTCAGCGCAAGCAGCTCAAAGACACAACTACTGTTTTGAAGCCACTACACAGATCACACAGGTGGATTTTCGGCAGGTGTTCCGTGCGATACAGGCAAGCAACCTGTAAGCGATACACACAAGCAGTATGAAGCGAAAACCATGAATAAGTTTGAATCGAGGCAGTCACAGCTAAACTTGGATACGAATGAGGGGTGGGTCGTGCAGGTGTATGGCAGTAATCGCCGCTTGCTCTGTGTTTTAGAACCCTCCCACGGTTGGATCTTCTTGATCGGTTGCAGTGTTGGTTTACTGCTTTCAGTAATTTGGATTAACGCCGCTCGCTACAGTCCCCCCTTAGATCCGACCCCACCAACAGAGTCACCCGCATTGCAGGTGGATTGATACGACCCATCGTAGGGGCGAGGTATTCTCCTTGAGACATCGTAATTTGGTCTCAAGGCGACCATGGTGCGACCCCTCACAGCGGCGGATTAGCTAAGGCAACATCTGCACGAGTTTTGGATGGGTCGATGGAATCGGTTGGCGAGAAGAGACAGACGCTCTCTGGTTGCACTTTCTCAGGTGCGATCGCGGATCTCAGTGCCCCGCAGATCCAACCAGGTCAGCTAAACCAATCTAGTCAAGGCGGTCGTTTTTGCGACTGGGGTGTTGTAAAGGTCTAGCCAGGTAAGTTGTGCGAGATTTTTGAGCAGCGCAATATCAGCTACTGAGGTGTTGAACAGTAAAAGTTCTTCAAGTTCATGCAAGTGAGCTAGGGGGGAGATGTCTTCGATGGGATTGTTGCCCAGAAAGAGCGATCGCAATTTACATTAACCAGAGGCGGAGATCGCCAAACAAAAGAAAAACTTATGATTTGAATTTGACATTGCGTTTCAAATCCATGTTATGGAGCGCAAAAATCTGTCCATTTTAGGATAGGCTTAAACACATAGAGATTCATGTTTTGATAGATCAGGATCTATGGAGGATGGTGCAGGACAGCTATCACCTTCCAGCCCCGTTAGGAGAGCGGCCATCTCTAAACACCCTATCGACAGGTTCTCGCGTAACGCCTGTGCTATATGAGGTGAAGCACTTCACCCTTACTTTCTTCAACTTTTTAAAGCTCACTTATCACAATAATCGCCGCTCCTTGTTAGAGGAGGCGGAAGGAGGTTTTAGTGGATTTCTTGTCCGATTTTTTGACGAAATTCGGGGCGCAGTTGCAGTCACCAACGCTCGCCTTTCTGATCGGTGGTATAGTCATTGCCGCCCTTGGTAGCAAACTGGAAATTCCAGATGCGATTTATAAGTTCATTGTCTTCATGCTGCTCATCAAAGTCGGTCTGAGCGGCGGCATTGCGATCCGCAATTCCAATCTGACGGAGATGCTGTTGCCCGCGCTGTTCGCCGTGATAACGGGGATGCTTATCGTATTCATCGGGCGCTACACGTTGGCCAAGCTGCCGGGCATCAGAACCGTGGATGCCGTTGCGACTGCGGGCTTGTTCGGTGCCGTAAGTGGCTCTACCCTCGCCGCCGGCATAACGGTACTGGAAGCGCAAGGCATCGAATACGAGGCCTGGGCCGGCGCACTCTATCCCTTCATGGACATCCCAGCGCTCGTAACTGCGATCGTCGTGGCCAGCATTTATACCAGTAAGAAAAAGTCTCTCAGCGAGCAGCACCGTACCGCAGGCGCATCTTTCAGTACCGCAGACGCATCTTTCAGTACCGCAGGCGCATCTTTCAGTACCGCAGGCGCATCTTTCAGTACCGCAGACGCATCTTTCAGTACCGCAGGCGAGTATCCCAGCAGGCAGGAGTATCCCACAAGCAGGCAGGAGTATCGTAGCCAGCAGCGCATTACCGCAAGCGGGTATCCCAGCAAGCAGCGTGAACGGGTCAAAATATGGCCCATCGTGAAGGAAAGCCTCGAGGGTTCTGCCCTATCGGCACTGCTACTCGGCCTCGCTCTAGGTCTGCTAACCCGACCGGAAAGTGTCTTTGAAAGCTTCTACGAACCCCTCTTCCGCGGCCTACTTTCAATACTGATGCTGGTAATGGGTATGGAGGCCTGGTCAAGGGTTGGCGAGCTGCGCAAGGTAGCCCAGTGGTACGCCGTATATGCCTTGGTGGCGCCGCTGCTGCATGGGTTTATCGCCTTCGGTCTCGGCATGATTGCCCACTACGTCACGGGGTTCAGCCCTGGCGGTGTCGCGCTCCTGGCCATCATTGCCTGCTCCAGTTCAGACATCTCAGGACCGCCCACTTTACGAGCCGGTATCCCGTCGGCCAATCCCTCCGCCTACATAGGCGCGTCCACAGCCATCGGCACGCCGGTTGCGATTGCCATAGGAATACCGCTCTTCATCGGGCTCGCCCAAGCCCTGATGGGCAGCTGAATCCCAGATGGGTCGCTCGCTGACGGTGGCGCAAACGGTTCTGGAACACTCAGAGTGCCAGTGTCGCTTTCGAGGACTATCAAGCCGAGTTGGAGAAGACATCTGAGCAGATTCCACTCGAGTGTTCGGTCACACGCCTGGCAGACCGAGGCTTTAACCATAAGCACCTGTTGCAATGGCTGCAGGTCCATCAGTGGGAGTGGGTCATGGGTGTGGTCAGCGCTATGGCGGCATTGCGATCCGCATTTTCAGGATGACTTGTCGGCGGGCTTTGACGTGTCTCAATCTCGCCTTTAAGACGCCCAACGGCTGAGGTCACTGGTCATGCTCCTCGACACACCTGATTGCCGTCCTCGTGGGGATGCCCTTCTCAACTTGACTGGCACGGTGAGCGGGGTTGAGTTTTCGGCAACTGGAGCTTGGAGAGATTGCTCGGCGGTGCGATCAGCGACTGAGCTTGCCTACTTTTACCCCACTGCCCCAGCGAAGCCCCCCGAAAGCCTATGCCCTGAAGCACTACCAGCAAACCCGAGACGCTCGCATTGAGTTCTCGCCAGTGGTGCCGTTCTCATGACCAGACCCTTGACCGTGGACGACATTTTCTGCACCACTATGGAAAGAAATAGTGAGAAATTTGCCTGAACAATTCTTAACTGTTATAAATAAAAAATAGTAATTAATTAGGATTTCTACTGACATGAAACATGACAGCTTGAGGAATTCCAGCCCAAAGTGGTGTATTGATGTTTGCTTGTCTTAAGCCTTCAGCAGTCCAATTATTGCTGTTTCTTAAAACTGAATAATGACCTTTCGCCTCATAATAGCTAGCTTCTGATTCATCACTACGCACGAATAATATTATTTGACCCTGAGGGGTTAGTTGAAAAGAGTTTTGAATAAATTGTACAGTGTTTAGATAGTTTGAGTTATTGACTCCTACGCATTGAATATCATGTCTTTGGGGTATTTCTTGATAACCTTCTACTCGCATGACGGAACCACGGGAAAAGAATAAGGCTTGTACACCGAGTGGAAGGATTTCCTGGATTTGACTAGGATTTGTTGGATAAAAGTCGCGATCGCCCCAACCAAAACCTAAATATTGATAATTTCCTGAAGGCTCTTTCCCAATTTCTTTGATGTTCAAGAATTTTTGCCAATTATAAGTATTATTCTGGACGGGTACAATAATATTAGTATGAATACCAACTTGATTTACGCAAATCATTACATCATTTTCTTGAGAAGAAATTCCCCGTTTTCTTGGAAGTAGTGAAACAACTAATAGTAAAGCAAAAAGACCTGTAAGAGTAGCGAAAGAGAAGAAAAGAACCTTTCTCAAAAACATTTTAACGGTGAGGAAGTTATCAAAAACTAAGTCTCAGTAAGGGACTTATAAAAGTGAATAGCACTCTTCAATTGGCAACTAGCTAAATGCTAACAGCTTTAGTTTAGCTGCGGCTTTAATCGCCAAGCATCTCTTGAGTAAGAATACGCGATCGCACTCATAACCATCAATACGCGATCGCACTCTTATTATTCCTATTCCGGTTGAAGATCTGGAGATTGAGGAGATGCATCTAAATTATCACCCGTTTGTGATTCTCCAGTTGCTTCGGGTAGTTTTGGGGAAGCAGGTTGTGTTGGAACTACGATTGACGGTGCTTCTTCTGTCGGTGACGGTTCTTCGGATGGTGGTTCTGTCGTAGGTTGTGGCGTGTCTACCGCAGAAGGCGACTCTGGTAATGGATCTGGAACAGGAGATTCAGCAGGAGATGGTGATGGTGTTTCTGTTGGTGTTGTCGATTCTTCTGGTTCAACGCGGTTACGCGGACGCCAACGAAAAGGCGCTGGTTCTTCTGGCGGTGTAGCTTCTGTTTGTGGGGATGGTGAGACTTCGGTGTCGTTTTCACCAGTTTGTTGAATATTACTTGGTGGAACAATCGCAGGTGCAGTTGGTTGAGTATCTTCTTCAGATAACACGTTAGCAACAGCAACCGCAGTAATACCTGCGATCGCAGCGGCTCCAATACCGAGTACAATTCCAGATAACCCTCGTTTACGTTGAGGAACAACCCGTGGTGGGGGTTCAATTGATTGTGGTTGGGGAATCATTGCAACTGTTGCGGCGGTATGAGTAGATGCTGGTTGTATTTGGATATCTGCTGCGGTGAAAGACTCTGAAGGTAATAAAGCTAGCCATTCTGCAATTGTTGCAGGGCGAAACTTGGCTTCTACTGCCATACCACGCATGACAGCTTGGTTAATTGCAATACTCAGTTGCGGTTGGATATCGCGGGGTGTTGGCATCGAAACGCGATCGCGCAAACTAGCTGCAACAGGAACCTTTGCTGTTAATAAAGAATACAATGTTGCTGCTAAACCATAAACATCAGTCGCAGGAGTACGCGGTGCGTGAGGTAGATACTGTTCAATTGGTGCGTATCCTTCAGAAACAATATTAGTATGCGTTTGTGTATGACCTGGAGTAAATTCGCGGGCAATGCCGAAATCAATTAAAACAACTTCCTGCGTGCCCTGACGTAATATAATATTTTGTGGTTTAACGTCCCGATGTAATAAATTATTTTTATGTACTACTTGTAAAGCTGCTGCAATCTGGCGAATATAGTGGATCGCTGTTGCTTCTGAAAGCGGATTATTAGGAAAAACAACTTGATCCAATGTTTGTCCAGGAACGTAGTCCATGACCATGTAAGGCAATGCGTCTTCTATAAAAAAGTCGCTCACACGTACAATATTAGGATGGACACAAGTCGCTAATCTGCGGGCTTCATCTTGAAATTGCCGATAGAAACTGACATATTCAGGATGCTGTCGCAGTTCCTCGTTGATCGTTTTAATGACGACAACTTGACCCAAGTACTGGTGAGTCGCTGTGAATGTAATCCCGAAGCCACCGCGTCCAATTTCTTGATCTAGGGTATATTTCCCTCGTTGCAATTTTTTTCCTACTAGCATAGTCAAGCCTCCCCACCGAACGATAAAGTATAAATACTGACTTCTACTTTATCGCTCCTCCTTAAAAGCGATGACCGAAACCGAACTGTAAGCGACTTTCTCCTTGATCATTAAATCCAAAATCAGCACGAATTAAACCAATCGGTGAATTGACTCGCACACCAGCACCATAGCCAAAGCCCGAGCCTGGTTTATCGCGGACTACCGCTGGTTCTCCGAGTACTGTATCTCCTGAACCTAAATCTGAAGCAAAGTCAGCAAAAACTACTCCTCCAAGAAAATCGAGGATTGGAAAGCGGTATTCTGCCGAAGCTAACACAAACGATCGCCCACTGCCAACTTCCCCGCTACCATAACCGCGTACTGAATTTAAACCACCCAAATTGAACGCTTCATACGGTGGTAAATCGCCAATTGTTGTCCCCCCTTGAACATTAAAGGCAAAAACTTCGGGTTCATCTTTGCCTCCGATGAAATCGACAGGAACATACTGACTATAATTAGCCCGCAGGCGACTCATTGAAATTGCCCCTTGACCGATGGGAATTGACTGTTCCGCGTTCAGGCTGAGTACAGAACCTTCCGTTGGATTGACAAGGTTATTCCGAAAATCTTTCGTCGCAGCAAAAGATATCGTTGTCAAATCGTCGATTCCTGTACCACTCAAGGTTAAAGGATTACCCAACTCATCTTCAGGGGAAATATTCCCTGCGCGATCGCGAATACTAGTGCGTTTGTAGTTTAATCCCATTGAAGCTTGCCAGTCATCAATCGGGCGCTGTAAAGTTACACTTGTGCCAAATTGTCCTTCTCTTGGGCGATCGTCGTTTGGCAAAGAAACATCACCATCGAAAGTTTGAGATATCCCGCGACGGCGAAACGCATTGAGTTGATACCCGAAGCGATCAGGGTTACTCTCCCGATAGGGACTAGTGAAATTTGTATCAAATTGAATGTCGCGACGACTGATTTGAACATCAGCACCGATTGAATCATTAAGACCACTAAAGTTAAAGTCTTTATAACTGACTGTCGCAAACAACCCACTATCATCATTGTAACCGCCACCCAAGTTGGCAGCACGCGCTGGAGTTTCTGTCAAGTCATAGATCACATCAACTTTTGTCGCATCACCATCTAAGGCGACGCGGACATTTTGAAATAATCCTAATTGATAAAGCTTTTGTAAATCTTGTCTCACTGTTTCTTCGCGGAAAACTTGCCCTGGTTTGACATTTAATTCGCGACGGAGAAAATCAGGTTGCGTTCTTCCTTGAATTGGCTTACCTTTGTCATCAACAAACCTGCCATCTTCATCAGAAAAGCGGAATCGAACTTCGCTAATAACTCCTTCCACAACTTCCATCGTTAGTACGCCTTGTGGGTTAGGGCGAATTGCGATAACTCGTGCCAAAGTGTAGCCATTTTGGGCATACCACTCGTTAATTTGGTCAACACTTTGATTTAATGCTGATGGACTAATTGGATTGCCGATTTGCGGTTTTATGCGTTCTACGGCTACATTTTGTCGTAAGGCTTTTGCACCCCTAAGTTGCAGCGAACGCACGATAACAGGTTCCACCTGAAACACCACATTTAAACCAGTTGCAGTCGGGTTACTACTAACTGTGGCATTTCTAAATAAATTTGTCGCTAAAATCGCGGCGACATCTTGTTGTAGCTGACTTTCACTTGTTTCTCCTCCGACACGAGTGTTAATCGCATTGCGGACAATTTGTTGTAATTCTTCGCTTGCGCCCACAATTTGAACATCTGTTGCAGTGACAAACAAATCGTTACCTTCTGCTGGTAACTGTTGCGAGTTCGCTGCTAAGCGCGTTGGATTTGCCGATGATTCTCGCGTAGGGAGAACAACCGCATTTTGATATTCTTGATAATACTGCACATCACCTTTGGGAACAATAGCTTGAGGGCTAGCCGTCGCAAGTGATGTATAAATTAGCTCTATGGCAGTCAATCCAGCCAAAGTAAAAATTGCAGTATAAGAAACACGCATAATTATTAGTCTAATTAATTTGTCTATAAGTGGTTAGTAGTGTTTCCATTACCTATTACCAATTACCCATTACCCAGTTACAGACACTTACTAGTGTTATTTTGTTTCTAGATGAATAATTTATCAGCATTTTCCCCAGGTTCTAGAATAAAGTTACTTTGCCTCAGTAATGGTCATGGCGAGGATATTATTGCTGTACGAATTCTCCAGGAATTACAGAAGTTAACTTCAATTGACATTGCTGCTTTACCTATAGTTGGTGAAGGACACGCCTACTCTCAATCGAGTATTCCCATAGTTGGGGCAGTACAAACAATGCCTTCCGGTGGATTTATTTATATGGATGGGCGACAAGTTTGGCGAGATTTAAGGTACGGTTTGCTAAAACTCACTTTGTCTCAAATTAAGGTAGTCCGTAGTTGGGCAAAGGGTGGTGTAATTTTAGCTGTAGGTGATATTGTACCGTTACTTTTTGCTTGGGCAAGTGGGGCAAATTACGCTTTTGTCGGCACAGCAAAATCAGAATATTACCGACAAGATGAATCAGGATGGCATCAACGGCGATCGCCACTTTCGCGTTTAGAAAATCTGTCGGCTTCAGTTTACCATCCTTTAGACCGTTATTTGATGAGTCACCCGCGCTGTAAAGCGGTTTTTCCCAGAGACACACTAACAACAAAAACATTACAAAAGTGGGCAATTCCGGCGTTCGATTTGGGAAATCCAATGATGGATGGATTAGAAGCGCAAAATTTATTAAAGCTAGATACAGATCCGCAGCGGTTAACAATTCTCTTACTTCCTGGTTCGCGCCCTCCTGAAGCTTATGAAAATTGGCAACAAATTCTCATTGCTGTCGCCGAATTAATTGCCGCATTCCCGACGCGATCGCTATTATTTCTCGCGGCGATCGCACCCACATTATCTTTAGAACCATTGTGTCAAAGTCTTATCAATAGAGGTTTTTCTCAAGATAACTTGACATTTAAGCAAAAAAATGCATCTGTTGTGTTAACTCAAAATGCTTACAACGATTGCTTACATCAAGCAGATTTCGCAATTGCAATGGCGGGAACAGCCACCGAACAATTTATTGGTTTAGGAAAATGTGCGATCGCCTTTCCAGGAAATGGGCCACAATATACTTATGCCTTTGCTGAAGCCCAAAGCCGTCATCTTGGTTCATCATTAACTTTAGTCGAACACCCAAAACAAGTTGCGGATGCAGTGCGATCGCTACTTCAAGATCCCCAAAAACTTGAACAAATCGCCAAAAACGGCTACCAACGCATGGGAAAACCAGGCGCAGCCCATCGCATCGCCCAATGTTTAGTTCAACAATTCAACTACCCAAATAAAGAATTATAAAGATACCATCTAAAATAAATTACAGCAGGTAAAGTCTTACGCTTTAACGCTTCAGACATTCCCTCACCTCGGACTCCGTCCCGCTGGGCTTCGCCTCGCTGGGCTTCGCTAACGCTAACGCTAACACCCCTCACTCCTCACCCCTCTCTTGATCGCCCTCGAAGTTCACAACCTACATAAAACCTACAAGCAACGCAAAAAGCTCATTGAAGCTGTACGTGGCGTTTCTCTAAACATAAATTCTGGTGAAATTCTTGCATTTCTTGGTCCCAATGGCGCAGGAAAAACGACTTGTATCAAAATGATCGCGGGTTTAATCAAACCTGATGTAGGATCGGTAAAAATTGCAGGTTCTGATCCGCATCGCAATCCGCGATCGCTACGCTTGGTAGGTGCAGTTTTAGAAGGAAACCGCAATCTCTATTGGCGACTGACTCCTGAAGAAAACTTAGAGTATTTTGGAACATTACGCGGACTTCATCGCCGTGTAGCGCATAAAAACGGACTGCAATTATTAGAAAGATTCGACTTACTATCAAAACGCCGCGCCCCAGTACAAACACTCTCACGCGGGATGCAGCAAAAGTTGGCGATCGCAGTTGCATTAGTTCACCAACCGCGATTGTTGTTACTCGACGAACCCACGTTGGGTTTAGATGTAGAAGCTAGCCAAAATGTCAAAGTTTTAGTACGCGAGATTGCACAAGAAGGCTGTGCAATTTTGTTAACAACACATCAACTTGATGTCGCAGAAGAAATCTCAGATCGCGTCGCGATTATTCAACAAGGTAAAATTTTAGCCGAGGAACGAACGCGCGAAATTATCCGGCGCTTTTCGGGTTCAACTTACATTATCGAGATAGCAGGTGAATTAGATTCCGTACAAACGAGTAAACTTGAATCTCTAGGTGTCATAGTCCAAGCCGATAGAATTATTTATGAGGGAACCTCAGAAGGTTTGTATCAAGTTCTAGCTGTTCTCAACCCTCTACCTTTAATCCAAGTCAAACAACAAGCTGATTTGACGCAAGTCTTCCTCAAAATTGTCCGAGAAAACCGTAATGTTTGAACTATTTTTAGCTGAACTCAAACGCAGTTGGATTGAGTTTACGCGCTATCCTGTTGATGCGATCGCCGGAGTTTTTATCATTACATCCGTATTTTATGGCTTATTTCTCAGTGCCCGTTACATTGCAGGTCCTAATTTACAATTTGGCGATCGCCTGGATGCGATCGTTGTCGGATATGTGCTATGGACCTTAGTAATATTTATTGTTACGAGTATTGTCAGTATCCTGCAAATTGAAGCACAAACGGGAACTTTAGAGCAAGTCATACTAACACCCTATGGTGTACCGCGAGTATTTTTGGCACGAGCGATCGCCAGCTTAACTATCAACATTGTCATAATTACAGGAATTTTACTACTAATTCTCTTACTAACAGGACGACGTTTGTATTTTCCCCCGACTTTAATTTTGCCACTGCTGACAGTTTTGTTCGGTGCTTATGGTTTAGCCTTCCTCATGGCTTCTTTAGCTTTACTATTTAAACGCATTCAGCAATTACTTGGGCTGACACAATTTGCCTTATTATTTCTCCTGACAATTCCCTCAGAAACCTGGAGTGGAACGTTATGGATTATGCGATCGCTGTTACCAATGACAATGGGTGCAGGAATTCTCCGCGATTTAATGGCACGTAATCTAAGTTTAAACTTTGTTGAAATTTCACTTGCCTTTCTCAATGGATTAGGATACTTAGCCTTAGGTTTAATCGTATTTCGTCGTGCAGAAGTAGAAGCAAAGCGCCGAGGAATTTTAGGAGGATATTAGATACTTTTTCACACCTAATTAAATGCGGTGTAGATAATCTGCTGGTACGCTATCTACTAACCAAACACTATTATCAGAACAGTAAAAAGTATAACCTGCTTGCTGCATTGCACCTGCATCAATAGCAAACACAACTGGGTGTCCGTGTCTAGCACCAACTTTACGCGCTGTTTCAATGTCTGGTGATAAATGCACGTGATGTCGCGACATTTTGTTTAATCCATATTGCTGAATCAAATCTACAGCTTTATGTCCACCGTGATACAGCACATTGGGAGGAATAGCAGGTTTTAATTGTAAGTCAATTTCTACACTATGCCCTTGATTGGCTCGAATTAAATTACCAGTAACATCAAAAGAAAAGCGTTGTTTGTCATTTTTAGCAACAACTTCATCTAACTCACTACGGCTAATCGGAAAGGCATTTTTAGCACAAGCCGTTAATAATTCATCTACGTTAACCCAGCCGCCAGGAGCTAACTTTAAACCAAGACGTTCCGGTTGATGACGCAGATGCTTGCTGAGATATTTACTAATTTTAACCTGACGAGTATTATTCATCGAAGTTAGGCATATACAAATTTAATATGCAGCCTACAAGCACGGTCGTGCTACCTACTATCAAATATCTAAAATTACCATAGCTTGCCAACCATTAGCAGTTTTTTCTAATTGAAAACGGTGTAGCGTTACAGCTTTGACATCTACGCGCTGATGATGTTTATTAGGATCAAGCTTTTCTCCTTTTGTAACTGCTTGAAGCTGGTATATTTCTTTTTGTTCTAACTTAACTTTTTGTGGACGCAGTAGTAATAATTCACTATCTTTGTAATAAATAAATTCTTGAAGAAAGTTGAATAGCAACATATCTAGCGCGTCATTTTCCAAGTTAAATGTGCGAGTTTCTTGGAGTGCGATCGCATCAATATTATCAATCATTGTATTAATTGTTGCATCACCCGCCGCGATGAATAATTCTTCTAAGTTTTCTCCCCAAACGTGAAAAGCAATGTCTGCGATCGCAACATCTTCTAAATACTCATAAGGCATATATCTTCTCACATCTTTTCAACTGATCGATAATTTCTTGTTGATATTTTTTGACTTGTCTACCAATAAAAACTAACTCTGTAGCATCTTGCTCAAATGGTTCTAAATCCCATCGTCCAGCTACAAAATTAAATAGATAAATTTGCTCGGTAAACCTTATAAAACCTTTTGCTCGATACATGTCTTTTTCTATTAATTTATCGGCAAAATCCTCAAAACATGCTCGCTTTAAAGTAGCCTGCGTTTTATAACTAAATGACTCAAACTCAGGTTGATGAACATGATGAGGTTCTGGTTGTAGTCGCTCTCTCACAATACCAAATAACAAATCTGGATCGACTTGACAGCGTTGAGTATGTAAAATTTCAGCAACTTCGTTATACGAGTGCAACTTTGTTTCGATTGCTTGCAATTGTTCTTCTGTTACTAAATCAACTTTATTGAGTAATATTGTATCTGCGGCTTCAATTTGCATTCGTGTCGTGTGACCAACACTAGGATATCTCACCATCGCATCAGCATCAACGACAGTCACTACACCATCCAATCGGACTTTAGTTAAACTTTCTTGAATATCAAATACTAATGCATCAGGTTCTGCTACACCCGTTGTTTCCACCACAATCATATCAGGATTAACTGTCTCGATGATTTCGTCAACTGCAGCTTCAAATTCCCCAAGTAGCGAACAACAAACACATCCACCACCCAGATCTGCCATTGCCACATTTTTACCTTGAATGATCTTGGTATCAATCGCAATTTCACCAAACTCGTTCATCAAAATAGCAATTTTTTGAGGAATCGAATCAAGAATGTGACGTAGCAAAGTCGTTTTACCGCTACCTAGTGAACCTGTAATAACTGTAAGTGGAATGCGCGGTTCCATAGTTTATATCTGTTTTTATAACAGCTTGCTAAAAATCAAAAGTCACCTAGCCTTTGATATTCCCAATAGGTGTAAAACGCACGACTCTTTTGCTAATTCCGGCTAATTCTGCGGCTTCAATCACTTCATCAACGTCTTTGTAAGCGCCTCCAGCTTCTTCTGCTAAACCAGCCCACGAGGTACTGCGGACGTAAATACCCCGCGTTTGCATCTCTTTTTGCAGTTTTTCACCTCGAAACGTTTTTCGCGCCTTGGTTCGACTCATCGTACGTCCACTTCCATGCGCCGTGCTAAAGAAACTTTGTGCGCCACTGGGTACACCTAATAACAAGTAAGAACCAGTTTCCATACTGCCACCAATAATCACTGGTTGACCGATATGTTGGTACTTCTCAGGAACACCCATCATTCCAGGCGCAAATGCACGAGTTGCACCTTTACGATGTACTAAAAGCGATCGCTCTTTACCATCTACTACATGACGTTCTAGTTTAGCCGTATTATGCGCTACGTCATATACCACATGCATTCCTAAATCTTCTGCGGAACGCCCAAAAATCTCCGAAAAAACTTCACGAATCCGGTGTAAGATCACTTGACGATTAGCAAACGACATATTTAAACCGCACTTCATCGCCGAAAAATAGGCTTGTCCTTCAGGCGAATCAAATGGCGCACAAGCTAACTCGCGGTCCAAAATTTTGATGCCATACTTGCTTTCCATCACCTTGAGGAAAACTTGCAGATAATCAGTCGCTACTTGATGTCCAAAACCACGACTACCACAGTGAAACATCACAACGACCTGATCTGGTTGAGTAATACCCATTTTTGCTGCTAATTCGGTATCAAAAATATCCTTCTTTTTAGCAACCTGAATTTCTAGATAATGGTTTCCAGAACCTAAAGTTCCAATTTGATTAAAACCACGATCAATTGCTTTTTCACTAATCTTGGCAGCATCCGCACCTGCAATACAACCTTGTTCTTCTATCAGTTCTAAATCTTCATCCCAACCATAACCATTTTCAACGCACCACTGTGCACCTCGTTCGACGACTTTGCGAAATTCATTACGGGATATTTTGACAAAGCCACTGCTTCCTACCCCTGCAGGAACTCGTTCATACAGCCGATCGACAATTTTTTTAATATACGGTTTTACCTCGTCATACGTCAGGTTTGTCACTACCAAACGCATTCCACAATTGATATCAAACCCGATACCACCAGGAGAGATAACGCCGCCATTTTCGACATCCATAGCCGCAACTCCACCAATAGGGAAGCCATAGCCAAAGTGTCCGTCTGGCATACACAAGGCATATTGAGTTATCCCTGGAAGTGTTGCTACATTAGTAACTTGGTCATAAACAGCATCATCCATTTCCTGGATTAATTTTTCCGTTCCATAAATACGTGCTGGAACGCGCATTCCTTCTTTGTACGAGAGAGGAATTTCCCAAATCGTATCCGAGATTTGGCTTAATGATTTAATATCAGCCATTTTTTAATTAAAGAATACTTGAAAAATAATTTAAATTAGATTTAATTTGACTTTGACGTTGTGTTGTTGAAGTGCATTATTCTCACAGATAATTTAAAATTCATTGACGATTTTTAATAGAAAGTAGAGCTAAAGTTTTCTACTTGCAGAACTCTACTTTCGGAAACTACATTCACAAACAACACCTATATAGCAATCCAATTTGAGTTTTCATTTTTGAAAACAAACCATAAAGTATACAAAAAAAACTCTTGCATGAATGCTTGACGAATAAATTAGCAGCCGAACAAAGGAAAATCTACCAGGGTGAACTTATTGATAAAAGTCTTGTTTAAGTGTACAAAGGTACACTTTGTTTGAGTAGCCCCTGACTTCAGTCAGAAGGCGTTTATGATTGTACTTGATTACGAATTTGGTTCTTCTGCAGGACGTTGTGTTGCAGGAGGATAATCTACAAATTCTTGCGTTCTTGTCGTATTTGTAGTAGCTCCTTCGGGTAGAAGATCTTCAGGAGCGACGGTTTTGTCCGCAGCAACATCCATGACACCTTCAGCATTTGTATTCGGTTTGTCAGAAGTACCTTTATGATTGGCATGACCGCTAGACATATCAATTTTCTCGCATTACATAACTGAACACACATTCAGCTTAAGATCGGGGAATATAGTGCATACCCTATCTAAGGACTTAGATTCAATCAGCCGCAGTGCTCTTATGCGATCGCATCTCAAATAGTTTTACTCTCCCACAACAGTTGCGCCCATTTGAGCTTCTTGCCAAAGCTTAGACAGTAAACACTCAACTACATAGTACAAAGTAGTCACAAAAATACCTTCTTCAGTCTCTGTATCGGATGTTAGCCAAGTACCTTGAAGAGAGACTTCGATATAATCTGCGTCACAAGCACACAGCGTAATTGTATCCTCTTTGAAGCGTCGAGCCTCAGTCTCTAGAGAATCCAACCCTGGTAAATCAGCAGGTAATAAAAACGAAGCCATGCTAGGTTCAACACAGATGCGTTTACCGACTCGGAGTGCCAAAGTAACTCGCAGTGCTACCCATTCCTCTAGTGGTTGCGTTAAGTACTCTAAACAGAAATTCTTATCAAGATATGTTAGTTTCAGCATTGTGCTTTGAAGTTCCTCCTATTTCAGGTGGAAATGGCTCAGATCGCCAAAAATGTTCGGCAAAAGCAACCGTGGGGTGCATTGGTGCTTTTGGTTTAGTGTGTAGAGGCATACCAGCTTCAAGAGGAGTGCGATCGCTTTTACGTTGGTTACACCTCTCGCAAGCCGTGACAACATTATCCCAAGTGTGTAAACCACCTCTAGATACTGGAAGGACATGATCGAGTGTCAAATGTTTGCGGCTGCTACAGTATTGACAAGTATGGTTGTCGCGTCGCAGCACTTCGCGCCGATTGACTGGCGGAACTTTCCAAATTCGCTCGACACTAGCAACTGTTAATCGAATATAAGCTGGAACTGCAAGTACAATACTTGGCGATCGCACGAACCAGCTTGTCTCTTGAACTAAATCTAGTGCTTCAGCTTTACCTGCAATTAATAGTTGAACAGCTCGTCGGACGTTAACTTTACTGATCGGAAGATAATTTTTGGAAAATACAACTACTGACTGGTCTAATACTTGATTTGCAATCATAATAACCTAGCTCCTATATAAAAACCCCCACTTCTGTACGCGAGAAGCAGGGGCTGGGAAAGACCTTTAAATCCTTTTATCTTTGTGTAGGTATAATGTGCCATCTACACCTCCCGCTCAGCTTCTTTAGTTGTAGTGCAGTTAATAGCACATTACACAAATCTGCTAAATTTTCACCCTTAACTTTTCTAGCTTGCCAATGATTTAAGCGATCGCCTCTTATTTTTTGGATAAACTTGCTACTTGTGCCTAATCTTTTCAGTTCAATAACTTTTAATTCCCACAGATCAACACTTAGGGTAAAAATCACAGAAACAGAAGTAGAGTCGGTACGTTTCACAGGAAGCTTTCTCTTGCGTGGAGGGCTTGACGAACTTTGGTTAGGATACAGCCTAATCTTGGCGCATACTGCAAAAAACTACAGGCTGGATGCCTACAGTTGAGAGTAATATTTGAACATTACTTTAAACATACTACACTTGTATTACTAACCTGTCTAGATATTTCAGGAGAAAAAATGCATACACTCACACGCACGGCAACTACAGAAATGGAAGTCACCAGCATTCGCTTGGAAAAAGAACTAAAAGATCGCCTCAAAGAACTTGCTGGTAATCAAGGTTATCAAGCGTTGATCCGAGATATTCTGTGGAAATACGTACAGCAGAAATCTAGTGACTATGTGCACTCACCAGCTGATATCCGAGCTAGTATTGCAGCAACAGCTCAGAAAGAAGAACACTGTGTGATTACAGGACAATCAATTCAACCACAAGAATCTATGCTATTGGGGTTAACTACCTACGGAGATTTGGTTCCCATCAGCATGAATAGTTTACTTATGTAGTACTTTACTGAGAATAGCTTGAAGTTTTTAGTAACTCATAGGTAGTGGCGGGCAACATACTTCCCGCCGCTCTAAAATTTCACGGAAAAACTTTATTTAAAATTTTATGTAAAAACTTTACATCTCTTAGGGAGAAACATTTTCTCATAAGCATTTTAGCTAGTTGGTTCTGATTAAATAGTTGCTCATAATCAGCGAATCTACTGATTCTCTATAGCTGCAGGCAGGATATTGTGGAGCAATAAATTCTCAGCGTTGGTTTCATCAATTCTTCTATGTTTTTTAATTATTCGTTGTCTAAATCTTTCTCAGTAGGGGCATCCTAAATAGGAAAGTATTAGCTGTGAGGTGAGCAATTGTGTCAACTCATTCATGGGCAACAGTCAATAGTGTATTGCTAAGCATAAAAATCAAGGGATGTCTAAAGTATCGTTCTGTCAATCTGTGCGACTACTACAACAGAGCAAGCCAAAAATGCAGCCGCTTTTATCGTCGCAATCTCATTGCCCAGATGAAACTAATTGCTCGCAAAAATATTCAGTTAGATTGATGCAGCATCAAATAGAATCCGCCCATCTGGGAGAACAAATCAATCAGATTATCTTGCATGACTCTGATAACGAAACGCGGCTACCGAAAATAGCACAAATTCTAGGAGAGGCTTTTCAGGTAGACTGGTGTACTATTATCACGACAGCTGACGAGCAAGATACAGCTCAAATAGTTGGTCATTGGTGCTCAAATGAGAATTTGACAGTTCCCCAGCAACCATTATTATCTTCACTACAACAATTCGCATTGGCGTCTGCATCCCACCTATTTGTATTTGACGATGTTAAGGCAGCAATGCCTAATCTCACAGCACAGCTACCACTTGAAGTAGGAGCAATTTTGGGTATACCGCTTTGGTGTGAAGGTAAAATCGGCGGTGTTATCAGTTTTCTGCGTGCACAACCTTATCATTGGAGTGATGAAGAACAAGCAAGTGCTTTGGCTGTGGCAACATCGGTAGCAATTGCCATTACTCAAATCTTACAAAATCGGTTGATCGCTTCTTTACAGCAGCAAGTCGCAACTTCAGCACAATATCAAACATTGATCAACCAAATCACAATGGCTAGCCGCAGTTCCTTAGAATTAGATCGCATTTTTCAGCTAGCACTCTCCCAAACAGCTCAAACACTCAAAGTAGATCGCGGTTGTATTCTTACTTTAAAGTACGCAGATCCTTTATTCAAAGTCCGTCAACGGCAGAAGAAAATTCCTCAAGCCATAGCTACAGTTGTCAGTGAATGGCAAGGCTGTCATGCCGACTTAGCGACGAATCGTAGTTCTATCAATCAGTTCTCGCTTTCGGAAAGTTGGTTGTGTCAGCAAGGACTACTAAACTTTCCCCAACCAATTGTTATTAATAGTCAAGAAAAGTTCTCTCAACTGAACCACCAGCAAGAAACTCCTGATGTCTTTGATGTTCATTCTTGGCAATCTTTAGCCATGCTACCACTAGAAAATCAGGGTACAGTGCTGGGATTTATTGTATTACAGCATTCATACGCTCATCTTTGGCAAGAAGACGAGCTAGCTTTACTCGAACTGGTCAGCACTCAAATCAGTACTGCGATTATTCAAAGCCAAACTCTGCGCCAAGTCCAATCTTTAGTAGAAGAACGCACGGCTCAACTACAACGCAGCTTGGAAGTTCAGGCAAAATTATATGAAAAAACTCGCCAGCAAATTGACCAGTTGCGGCAACTCAATCAATTAAAAGATGAGTTTGTGAGTACCATGAATCACGAACTACGAACGCCGTTAACGAGTATGAGCTTAGCGATTCGGATGCTACGTCAACCTGGATTACCCACAGAACGACAAGCTAAGTATTTAGATATTTTAGAGCAACAGTGTTCTCAAGAAATCAATTTAATTAACGATCTCCTCAGACTTCAGGAACTTGAATCGCATAAAGCACTCTTGAATGTAGAAACAGTCAATCTTGCCGCTCAACTTGAGCATATCGCGTGTTTGTTTGCAGATAAGTGGAAAGATAAAGGACTAGCTTTCACTGTAAATCTTCCTAAAACACCTCTACTACTCCAAACTGATGCTGAAAGTTTGCATCGTATTCTACAAGAATTATTAACTAATGCCGGAAAATATTCTGAACCCAATTCTACAGTGATTATCAACGCACGGCATCAAGATAATCAGATCGTCCTACAATTAATTAATCATGGTCCTGGTATTGCTGCAGAGGATGTTACCCACATTTTTGATAAGTTTCGTCGCGGTCAAGGTGTGACCCAACAAGCAATTCAAGGCACTGGTTTAGGGCTGGCTTTGGTAAAGTGTTTAGTACAACACATTGATGGTGCGATCGCAGTTTCTAGTACTATCAGTCAATCTGGTAATAGTGAAATTTGCTTTACGCTGACGTTACCATTAACTTTGAACCAAGCTCAAACTTAGGACAACAGTGACTCAACACAACCCTAACCTGGAACTAGTCTCAAATACCGCTGCGCTCAACAATGCGACAAGTTTGGGAGCAACAGAAGCATTGTTACAGGCGGTGAAAGTGCGAACTGAGCGCTTAGCTGAGCGACACCGGAGAATTTCTGCTCGTATTCAAATTCCTCATTCAATTGAGCAAGTTTGGCAAGTCCTCACCGACTATGAGACATTAGCCGACTTTATCCCAAATTTAGCTCGTAGCCATCGCCTTGAACATCCCGCAGGTGGTATTCGCCTAGAGCAAGTTGGTACCCAACGCTTGCTTAATTTCAACTTCTCCGCACGAGTGATTCTTGACCTAGAAGAAAAATTTCCTCAAGAAATCAATTTTCAAATGGTTGAAGGTGACTTCAAAGACTTCTCTGGTAGTTGGTGCTTGCAGCCTTGTCTGCTTGCAGAGCAAGCAGGAACGAATCTAGAGTACATTGTTCGGGTTCTACCGAAGCGTACCATGCCAATTTCGATCATTGAGCGCCGTTTAAGTAGAGATATGCAAACAAATTTGATTGCTATTCATCAAAGAGTCACAGAACTATTTACTTCTTAAATCCTGAAAATAAGTAAGTAAATCAAAATTGGGGAAACAGAGTTGCCGGATGCATCCCTAGTCTTTCCCTTGCCTTTATATCGTAAGGTACACTTCGCCTTAACAACACCATTTTGACGCCTTTAACTGGGCTTTAAATACCCCCAGGGGAATTCGAATCCTCCTAGCAAGTCACTAAAATGCCCTTGGTAACAGCATTAGAGAATTCTTAAGAAATTTGTGCCTAAAATCTGACTAAAAAGTACTAGGAGATTACCTTTGTTGACGTACCAGCAGCCTGCTCAACCGATGGTACTTGAACATTTACGTATTGGCACAAGCTAGTAGGTTCAGGAATGACTTCACCATGCAGCAGCATTCCCTCCAAATGAAATGCGATCGCCTCTTGTATCTGTTGTAAAGTCTCCTCTACGGTTTGACCTGTCGCAACACATCCAGGTAAATCAGGAACGTAAGCCCCGTAATTACTCTCTGCTTTTTCAATCACGATTGCGTATTTCATAACTTCAACCTTTTAATCCAGCTTGTCTCAAAATACTGTTGAGCAATCCAGGGGATAAATCATCAGATGGCTTTCCAGGTATCGTGACCGTCCCAGGCTTATTTGAATGGTGGTAATGTCGGTGACTCCCTCTGGTACGTACTAGTAACCCAACCATCAGCCTCTATCAGCTTGATGACCTCACGTACCTTCAACTACATATTCTCCTATCTTCAATATTGCCACAATATCACATCATATAGATATTGTACAGAATCATTGCTTGTATTAATATGATAGTGTACATAACCTATAAAGTAATTTATGTCTATGTCTGGTCGTGGTGGTTCGCGTGAAGGGTCAGGTAGACCGTCTCCCTGGAATAACAAAAAGACTGTTGCTATCCGAGTACCTGAATGTTTTGCCCAAGAATTACTAAACTACGCAAAACGTTTAGATCGGGGTGATAATACCAACAGTATAGATAACGTACATAATCAAAAAGTATTATCTATGCTTAAAGAAACCCTTAATTACCCAACCAATAGTTTTGGTAAAGGTAAAGCCGTTATCAAGGAAGTAGTATCAATTATGGAAAACGTACAGAATCAATAATCAGGAAAAGGCTAGTGAATAACATTTGGTAACACTAGCTCAAAACGCTTACCAGTGGTTTGTCACGATTGCCTAGAGTATCAACTAGCGTGACTGGCTTAGTCATTCCCCACAGATGTAGCTCTGCATATCTAAACCTAATATCTTCTAGAGGACGACGGCGAGGCAGTCTACGTTGCTCACCATAAATCCGTTTAGTTTCTGTAATTTCTGGAGTTGAATTGTCTGTTCTTCGTCCATGCGTGGTTATCTCCTTTACCAGTGTTACACGAGTTTTCTACACAAGTCGTACGAAATAAGGGACTAGTTAACTAGTCCACAATCGTACACAACACGATAACAACACTTCTGCAAAGTAGTCCAAGCTGCTTAAGTTGTCTGGTAAATACTGTATCAAGCGACAGCAATGCATTAGTATTAGGAGCGCATGTTTTCAAGAGAGGACAAATAATTTATCAGTGTGCTTCTAGTCGCTCGGCTAACCACACTTTGATAATTGATTGGCGTGACACTCCTAGACGCGAGGCTTCTTGATCAAGTGCGTCAATCATCCACACGGGAAAATCAACGTTGACTCGCTTGAGCAAATGACCAGGACGCTCGGCTGTTGATAAATCTAAAAATTCGGTAACGTCTTCCCCAGCATCAAATTTTTCGTCAAACTCACTTGCCTTCATAAATTGCTACCTCTTCTGCTCTCGCACGGCGTACTGAAATAATCCGTATTTTCAGGCTGCGATAGGTGATGACTGCTGACCAGCACTTATCCGCGATTTTCCCAACGATTAAATATCGCGGCTCGTCCTCGGTTCTTGCAGGAATCTGGATGCAATTGGCATCACTCCACAGTGATTGAGCTTCTGTAAAGTCAATGCCATGCTTCTGTTTATTTGAATCGCTCTTTTTCTCGTCAAACTCAAAGTCCAACCTGAAAAGTATAAAAAATGTATAACTTTTATACCTTAATTATACTCTTCAGCCGAACGGTTACACGAATTCTCAAGAAAAAAATTTCTGATCTAGGGTTAAAGACTGTTACCTCTGCTAAAAACACTGCTGTATATAGCTTTCAGAAGTCACCCGCGCTAATTTCAGTTTCAGAATATATAGAGCAATATAAAGTGCAGTTTTTTAATGATGGTAGAAGTGAGACTTCATGGAAAGGAGATTACTGGAAGATATTTAAGCGATTACCTCAAGACGTAACGCTAACTGTTGAGGTTCTAGAACAGGTAATTCTCTCAACCCCACCCAATACTAAAACCAGAAAACGGGCTTGCATGGCGATCGCTGCCCTAGCTCGGTTTGCTCAATTAGAATACAATCCCTCAGACTTGTCTGGTAACTATTCGCCTAATCGGGTATCTCCCAGAGATTTACCTGACGATCTAACAATTGCTCAGTGGTGGTACAAAATTACTAATCCTGGCTGGCGGTGGGTCTATGGAATGAATTGCGACCTATGGATTAAGACCCCATGAAGTTTTCCGACTTGATTTAGAGCGGCTGACAAACGGTTCTAATATTGTGTCGGTTCTGGAAAATACCAAGACAGGAGCGCGGTTAGTTTGGGCTTGTTACCCAGAATGGTTTGATGAGTTTCAACTCCAAGATGTCAGGCTACCCAATATTAGATTAGACCGACCCAATACCGCGATCGGAGAAAGCTGTAGTCACTACTTTGGGGACTTCAAGTTACCCTTCCAACTTTATACCTTGAGACACCGCTGGGCAGTGCGGACGTTGGAATTTGGATTAGATATCAGCTTGGCAGCCCAACAAATGGGTCATAGCGTTCAGGTTCATTCAAATAATTACCATCACTGGATTACTGAAGATGTACATCAGCGAGCTTTCAATGTCCTGATGCTCAGACCAGAGCGCCCCAGACCGCCAAAACTTGAATTAAAATTTCTGACTAAAATCTGACTAAAAAATAGCAGGGATTAAGCGGTTATCAACGCCTATTAATGGTATTGTGCAAAAGTTACAATTCCCTAAAAGCAGTCAAGGAAGGCAATTTTAACCTTCCTTGAACTAATCCAAAACGTATTGTTTTTATACCCCCAGGGGAATTCGAATCCCCGTCGCCTCCGTGAAAGGGAGGTGTCCTAGGCCTCTAGACGATGGGGGCGTCTGATTTGCACTTTTATTAGGATAGCGAGCTTACCGTGATTTTGTCAACACTCTTATGAAAAAAGATGCTTTTACGCCAAATCAGATGAATTTCGTAACCGCATCAGTTGCCGGCGCATTTGCGGCGAGGCTTCTAGCTCAGAAATTTCCTGTGCTTCTACGTGTGCCTGCAAAGGTTCCATATACTCATCAGCTCCACTAGCAAACGCCTCGATCAGCAACTCTAGTAAGTCTTCGCGATTACGTAAAATACATTTTTCTTCAATTAGTCGAAATTTGAGCTGAACGTTGCACTCGTAAACGCCGACTTCGACTTTGCTTTGTTGGGGTGGTATTGCATCAGATTTCATACTTTTAAATATCCAATTTTTTGTAGTAATTAAGTAAATAACTGATATATCGGTCTTAATCTAAATTCACTGGATGTTTATTTTCAACACAGATTAATAAATCTCAGCCACCTCACTTTAACTTTTCTTGACAAATTTTAAAAACCGGAAAATTAGAATCAATATGGTCAATCACTATTATTCAGCCTTTAAGCTGAAATACAATAAAGTTTCTGTAAGGAGTTTGTAAGAGTTGTCTAATTTTTTATATATGACGGTGCCAATGGTTTCTAAGTTTCACTTAGCAGACAAGTTCCATTAGCACGCTTGTATTTATTAACACCTAGCTAAATCAGAAAATAAATTCCTTATTAAAGAAATATATAGAGGAAATTTCAACTGAAGTACAATTGTAAGCTGCTCTAAACAAAAATTAGGTTGATCTAATGTTAAAAATTTGCTAGTCAGAATGTAGTAAGTAACGCAGAAATACTGAGATTTTTTTTTACTATTCTCTCTTTATTGCTATTTTGGAAAAGTAGCATTATGCGAAGTTACAGGAGATTACCAATGAGCAAAGTCATTCAAGGTAAAATTTTTGTTGTTGACGACAATATAGATACAGATCAGATTATTCCTGCAGAGTACTTAACACTAGTCCCTTCTAAGCTTGATGAGTATGAGAAGTTGGGAAGTTATGCTTTAATTGGGTTGCCTGATCGATATGGCAAGTTTGTTGCTCCAGGGCAAGCGAAGACAGAATATCCAATTATCGTGGCAGGAGAAAACTTTGGTTGTGGCTCCTCGCGAGAACACGCACCGATCGCCTTGGGTGCTTCCGGTGTTAAAGCAGTTGTAGCACAATCTTATGCACGGATTTTTTTTCGTAACTGTGCAGCTACGGGTGAACTCTACCCTTGGGAATCAGTAGAACGTCTGTGCGATGAGTTCCAGACTGGTCAAGAGGTCACGATTGACTTTGACCAAAATCAAATTACTAACCATTCCCTAGATAAAGTATACGTTCTTAAGTCTTTAGGTGAAGTTAGACCAGTTATTGATGCAGGCGGCATTTTTGCCTATGCCCGCCAAACAGGAATGATTTCACGTTAAGCGCGATCGCCTTTGGCGCTCTCGAAAAGCGCACTCGCTGAAATTATGGGCATAAACTTATGCAGATCCGGTCTAAAATGAGTTCAGTGTGATTCCTCTGTTCAATCATCCACCTATGGAAGATCAGCTTCTTAAGTCCACAACCCGCCATGTACGCATCTTTTCTGCTGAAGTGGATAAAGATGGTGAACTAGTGCCTAGTAACCAAGTTCTAACACTGGATGTAGACCCAGATAACGAATTCAACTGGAATGAAGATGCTCTCCAACAGGTGTACCGCAAGTTTGATGACTTGGTAGAGTCTTATAGTGGTGCCGATTTAACTGATTACAATCTTCGCCGGATTGGGTCAGATTTAGAGCATTTTATCCGTCATCTCTTGCAAAGTAGTCAAATTGGCTACAATCTTCAAGGGCGCGTCGTTAATTACAGTATGGGTATTCCGCAAGTTGCATTTGATGATAGCAAGTAAGCTGTCATGTAAGTACCATAAAGCACAATGTTCAGCTTGAAAGTTCATAGTCACGATCGCTATTGAGATAGTGAACTCTTATTGTATTGCTATAAAATTGGTATCCAGGGATAGCATCTTGCTCCCTGGATTATTTAGTTAAGCTTTCAAGCTAAGTTATGAAGATCTTAATAACGTAAGCTGTTGTATGAGTTTACCACCACTTACGGTCGCCCTCTTCGTCAACTCGTGCTTGCCTAATCACATCTGAAATTTCTTCTGCATCTTTAACATGATGTAGAGCCTTTTCTTCTCCATCTGGCTCATCTACTACAAAATACGCAGGAACTTCAATATGATCTCCAGTAATATCTGGAGAATCTACCGCAAGCTGCTGAGATTTTTCTTCTATCGTTTCGGGTTGCTCTGAAATAACATCGCCAGGGTTTACGGCACGATGAGTATCTTTTTCCTGTTCGTTTGCCATAAATTTGGAAGAGTAACTTTACATTAAACTAATTTTCATTACAGATTAAAGAACAACAAAGGCGATCGCATCTTTCCAGCGACATAATTTAATATATAAGTAAGCGAGTGAAAATAAACGTAACTTAAAGATTGTTGGTTAATGGTTAATAGTCAATAGAGCAACAATTAACTATTGACCGGCATGAAATGGGCGATCAACAATCACGCTCACTTAATTATAAAAAATGCTGTTTTTATTTGGCTTCTAGCGCTACTTTTTCCTATTTATGTATAACTTTCACTAGAATAAATTACTTTTACGTGAGTTATAAACCATTACTATACTATTAGTAGTCAATCTTACCTTATTTCTAATAACTCACATTCAGCTCAACTGATTAAAAAATATCTTTACTTAATCAAGCTTATATACAACATTAGGTGGAATAAGGCTAATTTTTAGTACTGGAAAATAGTACTTTTGATTGAGATTAAGAATACTCTACTCTTTTGATTAAAATATTTATTGCAATAATTACAATGTGCTGCTGAAATAAATATTTACTTGAGAAAATAGACAACAAGTAAATTAACAGATATATTATTGAGAAAATAATACATTAGCTAATTATTTTCTCAAGCAAGAACAAGAAACTATATTTGGCAAATCAAAGTCTTTATTATGGGAAACTAATACTATTCAGCTTCACTTAATATAAAAGAATAATGACTAAGGTAATAACCAAGATTAATTAAGAATTTCAGGTATCGTGCGAGAAAAGCCTATCCTATAATTAGAAAAATTGTATCAAAATATCGAAATTTCAGATTGTGAAACTTGTTCGACAGCAGAATACCAGAGGCAGAGAAATTTTGCATGAAGCTCTTGATGTGGCAATTTAGAGAGTAATCAGTTTGTAATAGTAGGACTGCTGTACAAAATTCCCAATGACTGATTGGTGCGAAAACTATGCAAAATGAAGCAGCAAGGCTCCAATGTCCAAATGAACAGTGCAAAGCTGCCAATAATGAAAGTGATAAGTATTGCCAGCAATGCGGTACATTTATACCTAAACTCTACCTGTGGGCAGTAGGGTCGGGTATTGAAGAGTATCGAGTTGGAGAAATTGCCGCTGAGCGGTATTTGCTGAAAAGTAAGCGACTATTTCTTGACACCAAGCCAGGCTTACCACCGGAAACACAGCAGTATGAAATTACGACCGCAACAAAACCCTATTTAAGGTTAATTCCCTACCGCCTTCAGGTTCCTCAAGTATATGGTTTTTTGCCAGGACAGGCTAATTCTGACATATTCTTGTTAGAAGCACCGGTTTATTCTCAAGCAACACCTCTGGCAGGACAATTGCTACCAACGCTATATGATGCTTGGCAAGATGCACGTCACTACGACAATTACATTGGCTGTGGCAAATTGCGCAACTGTGGCAACCTCTCAGCAGTGAAGGAGTCGTGTCTAGTTTACTGGATCTACAGCTACTGCGTGTGGAAGGCTCTTTGGTACGATTATTGCAACTGCGAGCAGATCAGAATTCTCAACCAACCCTAGCCGACTTAGGTCAGTTATGGCTAGAGTTAGTAGACCAGGCACGACCAAATATTGTTGAGTTTCTCAATCAATTATGCTGTTCTATGTTGAAGGGAGTCTTAAGTACAGATGCTCTTGTGACAGCATTGGATCGAGGTATTACTGAACTAGGGCGATCGCAAGCTCGAAAATTAGTTATTAGCACTTACACAGATCCTGGACCTACTCGGCAACGCAATGAAGATGCATGTTACCCTGCCAGTGGTAATACAATAACATCACCAAAACCAGCACTAGTGATAGTTTGTGATGGAATCGGTGGTCATGAAGGAGGTAATGTTGCTTCGCAGTTGGCAGTAGATGTATTACAACAAGTCAAACAACTGCCATTAGATGATATCAACTTAGATGCCACAGCACTTACTAACGACTTAGAACGTTTTGTCCGACTTGCTAACGATCGCATTAGCCAGCGCAACGACAACGAACATCGCTTTGGTCGTCAGCGTATGGGAACTACACTAGTTATGGCAGTAGAGCGTGCGCATGAAATGTATATTACGCACGTAGGAGACAGTCGCGCTTACTGGATTACTCGCACAGGTTGCCATCAATTGACCTTAGATGATGATGTGGCTTCTCGTGAGGTACGTTTGGGCTATTCACTTTATCGCAATGCTTTAGCACAAGCATCGTCTGGTTCTTTGGTACAAGCTCTAGGAATGAGCTCTTCAACAGCGTTACATCCAACTGTACAACGGTTTGTACTTGATGAAGACTGTATTTTTTTGCTATGTTCTGATGGTTTAAGCGACTACGATCGCATAGAAGAATATTGGGATACCGCAATTTTACCTGCCATCAATGGCAATATTCAGGAAGCAGATGCTGTTGCACGATTAGTTGAAATTGGGAATACGCAAAATGGCCACGATAACATTACTGTTGCGCTTGTAGGTTGTAAAGTTGAATACTCTGAGCCAGCGATACCGCTATCTGTTACTTTATTTGAGGATGTTGTTCATTTTCAGGAACACGACAAAACAACAAAAGCGATCGCATATCGTAAAGAACAAGATGCTACAGTCAATCTTACCCCTTCAAGTTCCGATAAATTGCGACAATCGCACTCAATTAAACGTCTCTTGCTACCAATGTTACTCGGAGCTATCTTGCTGTTGACGGGTGGAGGATTGCTTGCTTATTTTTTATTAGGACTCAATCGCACAAAGCAACCACTAAATTACCCAACAACACCATCTTCGATCGCATCACCCACAAAACCACCGATAACTCAATCTATTACAGCTAGCACGCTATCAGTTGGCACTTTAGTCCAAATTAATCGCCAAATTGATCTTGAGCAAAATCCAAATGCGATCGCTGCTTCCACCTCACAATCTCAAATTGCCCAAGTTCCTACAAACGGAATCTTGAAAGTAACGGGTAGAAAAGAAAACCTTGAACAAGGAGATCTACTCAGGCTAAAATTTCTTTGCGTTATTGACAATACAGCAGGACTCGACGTCAACCCCAATACGCAATTACAGCAAAATACACTTTCCCCTTTGATTCAATTAGGACAAGAAGGATGGATTCATCAAACAACACTGCTACCAAGTGTTGAAAAAACTCTAGGTCAAACAAAAAGCAATTCTTGCCCTGTTTCAACTAACCCAGCAACGTCCACTCCCTAAGAATCTCTCAAACAATGCTCCACTCTCAACGTTACTGAAAAAAAGTGAAAAGGATTCTTCGCGAGGCAAGAAAACGCGATCGCCTCGTTCTATGGTTGCAACGTAAGTGAGTAGGTGAAAATAAATGTGACTTGAGGGCTGTTATCAGTCGATGATCAATGGTCAGTGAAGTAACAACCATTAGCCAGTATATAAGTGTGCGATCAACAATTATGACCACGTATTTAAATAGATTTAAGTCACTAACAAAAAAGTAGGATTGAGATTGCTGGCAACAATTACATAAACGTTCTTATTCCAATTTCCTGACTTGATTCATGAACTATTTCTGGTTATTCATGCCTAGCAAATGTACTGTCATCATTTGCTAGTTGCTGGCGTGACGAGGAGCTAGTTGCTCTTTTACAAGAGCAGCACGTTGATTTTTTGCTGGATTGTAAGCAAAAGAAAAAGCAAGTTTGATCTATTTCTTACGAAAGATTCCTCATTTTGGCATACCATTATTATCTACCAAAGGTTAGTAAAATATCCATCATCAGGAAGTACCTTTGACATTAAAAACATAGTTAAAGTTTGATAGTTCTAAAATTTAAATATTTGATTTTGTTGAAGATAAATAAAATCACAACATAGACAATATAGCTATTTCCACTGATTACGGAAAGGGCTACGAAGCAAGTGTAGCTACACATACCAGCATTTTTCTGTCAACGTATTTCAGGAGTTCTACCATGGCACAAGAATTCAATCCAGCGCAAGATGAGAGTAAGTATACTCCTTCACCAGCGCAATTGGATTTATTAGAAGCACTTTTATCATCAGAAAATGCTACATATCCATGGAATCCTGCAGATCCAGAAGCAGCGGTTTATTTTGAAGAACAAGATCAACTTGCGATTGAATTACTATCACAAGAAGAAATTAAAACACGTTCGCAACAATTTCACTCAGAGCTGGAGAAAACTTGGTATAAAGTAACATTCAACAGAAATAATTTCTCTAATGCTAGTTGTAAACGAGATTGGCAACACTTCTTCACTGCTTTCGTACCGCAAGGTTGGTTAGAAGCGATCGCTTGTCAAGCCCAACAAGTTTGCCATAATCAAAGTTCGCTAGCAGAAAAATTGGTAGACTGCGTTCGTGGTTTACTCCCAAGTTTAGTTGAAGAAGATTTGCTAGTACTAGCTCGCCCTTTCGCATCTGCTACACACAGCGCAAAGCAAGAATCTGAAAATGCTATTAGTTACGTGCAACAGCGTAAGTGGGATGAGTTGTCAGAAATTGAACAAGCAAAAGCAAGTTTGGCGATCGCCCGTTACGCTTTAGCCCAAACGAAACTAGCACACAGTCCTTCTACCAATGGACAGCAATATTGACAAAACCTGGTCTGTTTTCGACGCACAGTTATTGTTTCAGCCATCAGGTTCAGATTATCGAAGATTTTACAAGCGTTTTCCAAACCGAGTAGCAAAGTTTTGCGATCGCGTTGGTGAGAGTACCCGCGCTTTTAATATTGCTGCTGTTAAAAATGCATACGAAACAACACCAACAACTGCTAGAAGTAAACCACTAAGAAGACCTGTAGCGTTCCACAACGCATGAAGTACCGCAGCGCTCAAATACCCTGTTCCTAGAATTCGCCAGCGCTTACGTGACTTGAGCACACTCAAACCAATGAAATAGCCAAAATAGCCGCTGTAAGCCATATGTCCAGCTATTGATCCTAATATTCGAGGAATCAATAGTTGGAAACCAACAAGTTCACCCACACCACCCTGAGCTGCTACACTGCGAGTAATTTCTGGAACATATTGCCTCAATGTTTCTACCAAAGTAAAGCTCATAGCGGAAGCTGTACCTAGTAAAATTCCGTCTAACGGTTCTGCAATACCAATGCGTTCTCGCCACGGAGATTGCAAACGTCTTCCGATGATATAAGCCCAAAGTACTGGTAACGCTTTAAGCAGTTCTTCCATCAATCCAGCACCAAAAAACATCCGTATCAATAGTTCAGGGAAGCTTACGGATTCAGCAGTTAAAGGAATCTGACCAGGAAGTAGTCTACGAAAAACAAAAATAAATAACGGTAAAATAGGACTTAGTAAAATTAGCAGAGAAGCGATCGCGACTCCTAAAATTACCCACCAAGGCTTACGCTTACCACAAAGCTGATAAACGAAGTAATAAGCAGCACCCGCCAGGTAGATTGCAACAAGTATCTGATTAAAGTATGCTGTTTCAGGTCTGCCTACCGTGGCAAACATCAAAACAACAAAGATAACTGTGAGTACTCCTGGAATGAGATATGCCTTACTTGTTAAATCCTTTGCCGTAGCTGCAATGGGAAATAACTGAGTAAAGCTGACTGAGTGTTCTGAAGATGAAGTTTCAATGAGTTGCGGTGTTTCTTCTGGAGTAGATTGTAGTGTGTGTTGAATATGAGTTGTATATTCAAAAACAAATTCGGCGCCGTTATATCCCAGCGTAATGCGATCGCCTGCGCGCAACTCTTGACATCGCTCCAAACGACGTCCATTGACGTAAGTACCATTGGCACTATTTAAGTCACAGACAAGCCAACGCCGTTGAATGCCACTATTCAACATTGGTCGGAAAACTACATGACGGCGAGATACCATGCCATAAATACTAGAATCTAGTATGATCTGACAACTATGGTCGCGCCCAACAACAACCTCTTGAGTTCTAGAGAGGGGATAGCGACGACCAATATCTGGTTCCCCTACACTGTTACGAGGTAATTGCTGCAAAAATCCCTCAGTGTCTTGTCCGGTCATGAGTTGGAATACGGTGTTGGCAACAGCATACAGCAGTTATGACTGACTGCGATCAAAATTGCCATAGTTGACTCACTACTGATGTAGTAGTGAGCTTATCCATAATTGAGGATGCTACCTAAATTGCCTAAGGCTTCTACTTACTGTTTGCAGCATTGGTATCACGCACCGCGGCATAAAACAAAAAGCCCGTTAGAGGAATACTCATTGCTAGAATAACACTTGTCACAGTTACTCCTAAATCTGGCTGCCCAGAAGAAAGTTCAAACACTGAACCTACTCCGGCGATCGCTGCTATGCATGAGCCACCAAGAAATAGCCCACTTTTAGGGGTCATTGTATTCATTTTGTAATTTTCCTAAGCGAATGGTTTAACAGCTTTTGCCGAGAAGCCGTGCTTTGATAGCTCAGCATTCAGTGCGATTTGATTTTCTACTCGATCAACAAATAATACTCCATTGAGGTGATCGATTTCATGTTGAATGCAACGCGCTAATAACTCATTAGCTTGTAATGTCCGAGGACGTCCGTTTTCATCCTTGTAGCTAATTTCAACAACTTGAGGACGTACAACATCCAAATAAACGCCAGGAATACTCAAACACCCTTCTTGCATCACGCACAGTTCTGGGCTAAGTTTCTTAATCGCTGGATTCACTAAAATTAGTGGGGGGTTGGCTGGGTTGTCTGGTTCGCAATCGATAACAATGACTTGTTTTTGAACTGCTACTTGCGGTGCTGCTAAACCAATACCATCTGCACTATACATTGTTTGCAGCATTTCTTTGGCAAGGAGGCGAAGTTCTTGATCGACTTTCGCAACTCGCTTAGCCGACTGGCGTAAAGCGCGATCGCCTAAGAATCGAATATCTAATGGAGGGTTTTTTAATTTTTGTTTTTCAACAACAACTTCAGAAGGCATAGAATTGTAACTCGCTTTTTTCCGCTAATCTCATTTTTATTTTATCAAGCCGCGATTCTCTCCATTCTCGCTTGTTCTCAAGAGAAATATCATGTGGATAACAGAATTTCGCTCAATTGCTTTCTCTTGGGATCTTGCTTGATACATAGTTATGCTGCCTGAGTTGTTGCTTGTGCCAGTAGCTTGAAGCTTATCCGGTGGTATTCAATCTCAAGCTACTGCAATGTTTTTGTCGAATAGTGTTTTGAAGGATTTAGTTGGGCGATCGCAGAGCGAAATTCCTAAAATAAACCAAGAGTCAAAGATTGATCAATTGGGAAAATAGCACCAATTCCCAACCAGAACGTGACTAAAATGCCAAATAAAAAAACAATCGTGGCAATTGGGCGGCGAAATGGATTTTGAAATTTATTGACACTCTCGATAAATGGAATACATATTAGCCCCAATGGAATAGAAACCATTGCCACAATGCCCAATAGTTTGTTAGGGACAACGCGAAGAATCTGAAAAACTGGGTACAGATACCACTCTGGAAGAATCTCTAGTGGAGTGGCAAAGGGATTAGCAGGTTCTCCCATCATAGCTGGATCAAGTACTGCCAAACCTACACATAAAGCCAGAGTTCCAAGTATGACTACTGGAAAGATGTAAAGGAGTTCATTCGGCCATGCAGGTTCTCCGTAGTAGTTGTGCCCCATTCCCTGCATCAGCTTTGCCCGTAGTTTTGGATCGCTTAAATCAGGCTTCCTAGAAATTCCTGCCACAGCTTAGCTCCTTCTTCCTCAAGTGGTGTATGTTCAGGTACGAAAACTTTGCAGGACAAATCATCCCACCTTGCTTAAGCTGGTTGAGTTAAATCTTCCTCAATTAGGGAGACAAGTTTGTCTCCTGCAAATTGCTGCTAGTATATCCCTATGGAGACAAGTTTGTCTACTTTGCTATGGTAACTTCCGAATCGAGTGCTGCCCGTCAGCAAATCTTAGAAACAGCCTCACAACTCTTCTACCAAAAAGGTATTCAGAATGTTGGTATCAACGAAGTCGTTGCTACATCAGGAGTTGCGAAAAGAACTTTATACAGACATTTCCCCTCAAAAGACGACTTAATTCTCGAAGTCATGCAATATAGAGCTAAGCAGTGGTTAAGCTGGTTTGAAGACGCCGTCACTAGCAAAGGTGGCACAGCTAAAGAGCGGCTTCTTGCAACTTTTGATGTTCTTCAGGAATGGTATGCTAATCCTGACTTCCGAGGTTGCCCTTTCATCAATGCCGTTCTGGAAATAGCAGATGCATCTCATCCGGCTCACCAAGTCTCGGTTCGGTTGAGAGAGACGATCCGCACGTACATTATGCAACTAGCCACTGAAACAGGGGTGCGCGATCCTGCTTCGTTCTCACAGCAGTATTTGCTTTTGATTGGAGGAGCTAGTCTAATGGCAACAATCGAGGAAAATCCCATTGGAGCGCAATATGCTCGGAAAGTTTTGTCTGTTTTGATTGATGCTATCTAGTAATAGCGGTATTAAAGGAAATCATTGATGTTTGTTTTTGACCACGTATCAATCACGGTCAAATTTCATACCTGTCTAGCTGTTTATTGCGAGAGTATTGCCCAGAGGAAGGTTTTAAAATAGTTAAGATGAAGGATCAACTTGATTGGCAAAATCTCCTTGAGAAATTGAGCCAAGCCTCTGATGAAGATGCGGTCGAGGCTGCTAAGTTGCTTTCCCAGCAAGACCACGAACAAAGCATTCTATCTCTGATTCAGTTTGCGAGATCAAAACAGCCGCCATACAGGAGAGAACTTGCGCTTTACGCCTTGGCTTGGATGCACAACTCTCAGTTTATTGACACCTTCATTCAAGTACTAGGAGATCTTAGCGAGGTGGAGAATGTGCGTGGTCAGGCAGCAGAGGCACTGGGAATGTTATTTGATCAAAATTCTGGACAGATATACTACCACAAAGCCGAAAGTGCATTGCTTGAGCATATTTCAGACTCATCCCCTGTTGTTCGATTTTGGTGCTGTTATGGATTAGGGAATATGAGGTCACATCGTGCTGTTGAGCAACTTAAAGCGATTCAAGCACAAGATCATGTACTGTGTCCTGGGTGGTGGTATGTGTCTAAGGAAGCTGAGGATGCTTTAGCGCGTATTGCGGGGCAAGGCAATAATGACTCCACTTTGGCTAACCTTGCGACTTTTGCTGAGGAAGATCGTGTACTTGCTGAATTGGGAATGAGTGATTATACAGCAATGCTTGAGCAAGAAGACTAGCTTTGAATAGAGCAATGTGTTAGTTGGTATGGTTTAAGTCGCTATCTGCGATCGTGATGTACTTTAACTATCAAACTTAAGTTGAATTTCAGCGAGATTGCGACTAAAGATAACATGATGGTGGAAAAGCAATCATCATGTTGAAATATGCGATCGCAGTGGGAATGTTTACTACAAAATGTTGGTGAATGGCACGGTTCCTTTACTCGTTTTTCACCGCAAGGGGAGTTACTCGAAGATACTCCTACAGTCGTTTCCTTAGAAGGGATCGACAACAATCAAACAATGCGCCAAATTATTCGACGTACTTTACCCAATCAAACTGTTGACGAGAAAGTTTTACAATACAGCACATTAGGGAAGCAGATTTTATTTTTTGAAAATGGGGCTTTTTCTCAAGGCTCGATCCAACTTGCTCCTTATTCTGAGTTTGGTGCAGAACATGGTTTAATTGTTGGCGATCGCCGCTTACGCTTAGTACAGTTATTTGATAAAACTGGGAAACTCGATAGAATTACCCTCATTCGCGAGAAACTCCCTAATGCAACAACACCAGAACGCCCAGTCCTAAAGGTTGAGGACTTAGTTGGAGAATGGCACGGTGAAGCTGTAACGCGATATCCAGATGGGCAAGTGGCTGATACTTATCCTACAAAGCTACGTGTAGAAAAAATAAGTGACACCCAAATTGTGCAACACCTAAGCATTATGCAGCAAGGTACGCAGCATACCATTAGTTCGACTGGGAAAATTTCAGGTTCGGTTTTATCGTTTGAAACAGGTTCGCAATGGAATCAAGTATTACTACTTCCTGATGGTGCTTCTGCTGCTTCTCCTCAACAAGTCCGCATTGGGCAAGTCTTTTTCTTGGAACTTGGTTGGCTAATTGATTCAGATCGGCGTCAAAGAATTATCCGTCGTTACAACGAAAAAGGTGAATGGTACAGCTTAACCTTGGTAACAGAAACACAAGTGAATTAGCGAACGCGCCGACTTGTCAAAGGTGTAGCTGAAAGTCGCATCCAAGCAAATAATATTGGTGCAAACAGCAAAGTCCATAATGCAGCGACAAAGAACAGTAACGCTTCTAGCACTAGTTGATCGTCAAGCAAGAGTGGAACTAGCAAAAGCAGAATCAACACACCTAGCCCAATCAATAGCTTAAATGCTTGTCCAGTACGCGAAATTGGTGCAGGAGAAAATCGAATATAACGATATTCAATCAAACCACCAACAATGAAACCGGCAACCGTTCCCATAACGTGCCAAACTCTTGCCGAATCTCCGGCAAAGGGAATTGCAACAAGCACTGCAACAAATATTAAACCTCCCGCAAATTGAAAAAATTTGAACGATCTCGCCGCAAAAAAGGCATCGAGTGTTGGTAAGGCTCGTAAATAAGCAACAGTAAGTACTGCGCCAATCAACACACCACCAATCACATCTCCTAAATAGTGAACGCCAAAGTACAAGCGGGATAGCATGACACCCGCAACTGCGATCGCTGTAATAACTTTTGGCATCCAATTTAAAGTCGCTAGCATTCCCCACATTGAAGTTGCTAAGGCAGTGTGCCCACTAGGGAAAGAGGACGTAAACTCATCCTTCCAGACAATAATTTGCGGATCTTCTGGGCGTGGTAATCCGATTAAGGTTCCAATAACTAAGTCAATTGTCATGGAAAAGACAACAATGCCAACTAAACTATAGGTCAGTCGCCGACCAGAAATCCAAAATGTCAACGCTGCTAGCAGCAATACACCTTGAGTATCGCCAAGATAGCTAAACAACTCAAATACCCAGTACCAGCTAGAGCTAAAAGCCTCTTGTATCCTGACAATAAGGTCAGTTCTCCATAACAAGTTTCCCAACACGTTTTCGTCAGTAGTAAATTGCCAATGTATAGCAATTATCTAACTTTTGTTGCAGAAGTAGTTACTTAATTTACATCAAAGAACATTGTCGCTGGAGTGCTTGAGTTAGTAGTACTTGATACTCGCGCTGATTGACTCGATAAGCCCCAAACCGCTCTAAGTGAGGATTCATCATCTGGGCATCAAAGAAGACAAAACGGCGATCGCGCAGTCGTTCTACCAACTTCACAAGTGCAACTTTTGAGCCATCAGAGATGCGGTAGAACATGGATTCTCCAATAAAAGCTCCTCCGATAACAATTCCTAAAACTCCCCCTGCTAACTCATCACCTTGCCACGTTTCAAAGCTATAAGCCCAACCACTTTGGTAGAGTTGCCAATAAATTTTTTGTAACTCTGGAGAAATCCAAGTTTGTTCTCGATTTGCACACCCAGCAACAACACCAGAAAAATCGCGGTTTACTGTAACAGTAAATCTTTCAGAGTTGAGTACTCGTCGTAGTGACTTAGGATAATAAAACCGTTCGTCTAAAGGAATTAGCGTGCGATCGCGGCTAGTATACCATCCCAAGACATTTGCTTCATCAGCCATCAGAAAATAGCCTTGAGCGTAACCCTCAATGATCGCAGAAACATCATATTCCATGAAGCGTAAGCAACAAGTCAACCTGTACTATACGTAAATATATTTAAACATCGCACCTTTCTTAAGAGAAGCGCATAAATATTCTTATGCAATTACCTTCTCTGCCAATAACATTGCAGTTTGGACGGTTGGTATTATTTTAGAATCTAAATAATGCTTGAATAATTGACTAACTATTCTTCAGCCGAGCGTTATCATGTCTGAGCCAATTCCACCGATTACTCTGCCTCCAGCAGAAAACCCGCAAACTGAAGGGGAATGGTTGCAACAGGTTTTGCAGCGGTGGCTTGATGAAGAATTTTTACCAGAACCAGTGAATCAGCAAATCGCCCAACGTGCTGCTCAAATCTTTGTCCGGCAAAGAATGGAAGGCGAAAATGACTTAGGTTCGTTGGTGCTTGCAATTGTGACTGAAATGCAAGCTTTTGATTTTTCGCAAAGTTTTTATGGTGAGTTTGCGATCGCTAATGCGGTTAGCGACCTCCTTTTAGATAGTTTAGGTATTGATCGCTGTTGTGGTCAATAAAGAAGAGGTCGGGGGTCAGAGATCAGAGATCAGGGCTTAAGAGTATTTGACCTTTAACCTGTCTCTCACTTCATCATTCCCCGTTGCTCCTACTCTATTACCAGCTAGATTTGACAACTCCAGGAAGTAATCCTTGGTGCGCCCATTCGCGCAATACGTGACGAGATAGACCAAAATCCCGATAGACTCCTCTAGGACGTCCTGTCACCCAGCAGCGGTTATGCAAGCGTGTTGGGGCGCTATTGCGTGGTAGCTGTTGAATTTGCCGATGAATTTCTAACTTTTCGCGTTGTGAAGTTGCTTGCTCAAACTGCTCAACTAAAGCTTCCCGCTTTTGGGCATATTTTGTGACAAGCTTTTGGCGCTTTTTCTCGCGCTCAATCATGCTTTTTTTAGCCATTTACAGTTTTTTTTGATTCCTAATTAAAGACACCATTCTCCATTGTAACTTTTTGTAGGGCATTGACAACAATTTGAGTTCACCGACCTCTGCTATATTGTGTATCTCTAGTAATAAATCAATGAGACTGGAATCTTAGACTATAATAAGTCGCCAGGAAGCTACGAATGGAACTATCTTAAAATGCGATCGCTTCTCTTGATGAGCCTAAGCATTGTTACTTGGCTCGTTCCATTACCATCATCAACCGTGCAAGCAATACCACAGCCTTCGACAGAGCCATTGGAATTAAGCTTGTTAGAACCAGGCGCGCCTTTAAGTAATAGATACGTCATTACAGCAAACACAATTTCTCAAAGCGATCTGACTGTTCCCAGTTTATGGTGGGCAAGAGAACAGTTTGCCAGTCAACTCTTAGAAAATTGGATTGCATATCCTGCTGATGGTACCAATGCTGGACGTATTGACTTGATTGTTAACCGCCGTCTTTGGAGTTCTCTAGATTACCTGCAACGTTACGAGTTTGTGAATCGCTTTGGTACGGTAGGAAGAGATTATGGTTACAACATTCGGGTATTTAACTATCGACAGGAACTGTTGGCAACATACACTTGCGAGTTCACAGTAACTCCCCAATGCCAAATCGACTACCTCAGTACAACTGGAAGATCGGGATTGCAACGATTAGGTGAAAGTCAAAATGGTGGTATGCGGCAACTAAATACAGAATTGGAGTAGAAAATATAACTTGAGGTGTTGGGCTTTACACTCTCACGATTAAAAGTGGTGCTCCTTCGTGTCTTTGAGGAGCGTTTGCGTCTTCTACAGTGATAGCAACTGCTGTGACCAAGCCTTGATTACGATAGACCTGAGGAACCTCAATATTTTCTGAAGCATTGCCGTTAGCATCCACTGCAAATACTGCCGTCAATACTGCGTCTTTGTCATCAGTTGTAAAGGGAGCACCTTGGGGTAAAACTGTCCATAAGGCGTAAACTTTGCCAGGCGGTAATGTAGGCAAGTTTTGAGCATTTAGCTCAGCTTCTAGAGTACTGGGATTGACTGTCAGCGTAGCTGATGCAGAGAGATTTGTATCCTGGGGCTGAAGTACAAAAGTTAAGGGTTCAGACGGTTGCACTTCAGTTTGTACAGCGTGCAGAGATTGCCATAGACGATAATTACTAATACCTAAAGCAGCAATTAACACTGCTGCAGCAACTCCCATTGCTTGAATCCAAGAAAACGAACGCTGTGGACGTGCGATGCTTAAGGGTTTATCTTGTTGCTGCTTATTCGCCTCCAAGATGGCTGCACGTAGATGACTTGGAGGTGCTACTTCAGGAGGAGCATATGATATTTCTAATGCTTTTTGCATCTGGGCAACTTCTTGAGCGATCGCAGGGTCATTTGCCAAAAGTTGCTCAAACTCTTCTATTTCCTCTGGACTCAAATCGCCAAGGACATACCCAGCAATTAGTAACTGTAACTGTTCTGACGGCATCGACCAAACCATAGTTGGGGCTATCTAATGTAATCCGTGAGAGTTTGACGCAGTTTGAGAAGACCCCGCCGCGCTCTAGCTTTCACAGTACCTAGAGGAATTTCTAGTCGCTTGGCAATTTCTGACTGGCTAAGACCATCATAGTAAGCCATGTGCAGAATTTGCTGTTGACTGTCTGATAACTGGGAGAGTGCTGCTTGTACCTCCTGAGATTGTTCGCTACGAAAAACTTGTTCAAAAAGAGAATCAGTAACATGCTGTGCTTCGCTGTCTCTCCACTGTCCAAAAAACTCGCGGGCTTTACTACGCGATCGCACTCGATCAATGGCTCGCGAGCGTGTCAAAATTGCCAAGAATGTTCTTAATGATCCTCGACTTGGATCGTAAGAAGACGATTGAGCAAGCTTGAGAAAAACATCCTGAGTCAGATCTTCTGCTTCTTGTGGATGACCAAGGATTTTGAGTGCTATTCCATAAACTAATCCAGCATGGCGATCGTAAAGAATGCCTAAAGCAACATCCTGACCAGCTTGTAGTGCGCGATATAGTTCTACATCTGTTTGGATTAATTTTTCAGTGTTGCCAGGTTGCTCAGAAGGCATTGTACCTACTAAGAAAGTGTACTGTATGAGGTGATTGTACGATTAATCTCATCTAAATCGAATTGAAGTGGAAAGACTTATACCATAAATATATTCACCTACAGCTTGATTGATGGATGAGATGTTTCTGGTTGAAGTGTGTAGTTTGTAAGTCGCCAATCATGAGTTGTCGCTAGTGAAGTGCCAAGTGAACCATCAGCTTGTTTGTCAAGCTTCATCCAAAGCGTACCATGCTCGCCACAAACAAATTCTTCAATCCAAGAGTTACCATCCACACATACCTCTTTAGCAGCTACCAATAACGCTCCTTGGTGAGATATTTTTACGCATCTTTGGTTTTCTAATACTCCTGTATGAGATAAAAAGTACTTGAGGCTGCCTACGCGCCATAATCGGCGATCGCATTTAGGACAATAAAACCGCTGTACATTTTTCTGCTTACTACGTTTACTAGGCATTAGAAACCTCTTATCTAGAATAGTGCTTTCAACAACCTAGTTTTTACACTGCGTAGTTAATCATTAATTGCGTTCTTGCCTGACTTCATGAGGAACTTCTCAGCATGAGGAAGTCTTGTTTAGACAATTACATTTATGTTGATTAGTCAATCAAATGTTAGATTTGGACTAGCTATCTTTCCTATCCATGACTAACTCAAATTCCTCAAACAAGCTTTCTGATCATAAACTCATGTTTTTTCACCAATAGAAGCCTTATCTCTCACAGCAAGCCAAAATTGATTACTAAACACTGAGGCAGCGCTAACATCAGGTTCAATTAATGAGCTATATTTTGCTGTGCAAAGCTAGATTGATAATCAAGCTAAAAGCCCTATAAAAGAGTCTCAACACTTTATTCTGTTTGTGTGGTAATTAGTAAACTAGCAAGATATCAAGATAGTATTACTCCCCCTTAAACACAATAAGCTTATATCAGAAAACTCTTTCCTATAAGGCTTTTAGCTCAACTCTTGTATTATTTCAATAAACTGTTGTTGCACTAGTGCACCTCTTAAAATGCATTACAAATAGATTGCATCACCTAGCAATATTTGCAACTCACTTTTACTGTTTTAAACGATGCATCTGAAGTCTCAAATTACAATTTCTTTTCACTTTCATCATCAAGAGATGAACTACTATATTCATCCTTAAAAAAGTTGGAATTTGATTGCGCAGCTTCTGAGTACTTTTTTAGTGACAACTTCAGTTTAAAATTGGCTATCTACCTCTGGAAGTGATGGTAGCAGCAATACCAATTAAATTACCTTTACGGAAGTTACCCATAAAAGTAGCTCTTCCTGTTGATAAATCTACGGTATACAAAGATCTCCCAGCAGCAATAAATCCGACATTCTCTCCATTACGAGTAGTCACAATATCAAATCCGGCAATTGGTGGTAGGTTAAAACCTAGCGATCCTACTGTCGCTAAAACACCATCGTTGGGTGGACTCTGAATAACTAAAGAATCAGAATCATAATCTAAATTATAAAGTGTGGTACTGCTAACTCCTGGTCTAGAGTTAGTATATGCAGAAGCAGTTACTCCTATTGCTTGAGGGGGATTGTAATTAAGAGGTTGATCGACGACGACTTCTCCAGTATCAACGTTGATTCTAAAATTCTCACCATTGTTTGCCACCAATCTCAATCTGTCAGCAACTGGATTGAAATCAACGCCGGATTGAAAGCCGCCACTAAAGCTTACGGATAAAGTGCTTACCAACCTAGCAACACCAGTGTCACTATTAATTGTGTATATCTTATCAGTGTCTGTAATTGCGTAAAGTTTACCATTCGCAGGACGGATGTCTATTCCTAAAACGTTTCCGTCAACTCCTTGAATTTTGGTCTGGTTAGAACGGCGAGAATTGTATTCATACGTAACTAATGTATTATCGGTCTTTAGCCCAATGATTTTGTACGCTGGTCTACTCAGCGCTGGGGCAAAAGTAAAAACCTGAAAACCTGCGGCTAAAAGTACTACTACTGCAGCTTTACCCAATCGATTAATCATTACCCCTCCATCAACTTCTCTTTGTCGTAGTGAATTGGTTTGAACGACTCTAGTACGTCGCCAACAACGAATTGGATGCACTCACCTCAAAAAAATTTCTACATTTTTCTTGAAGTCTTCACTAGAGACAAGCTAAGCGATAGATTCTACAAGGGTTCTATAGAAATGATCTATGTTCTGATTGTTTGCCACAGAGCATCATATTGTTGCTGTACGCTAGCAGTAAGTGGTAGCAAAAACTCACTGCGTTGCAATTGAGCATTAGTAAGTCGGATTTGCTCTCGATGCGTTCCTGATAATTCTGTGGTGATGGGTGAAGTTCCATGACTACGTAACGAAATTTGCTGTGCAATTTGGGGCTGCCAACAAAAATCGATCCATTGTGAAGCTAAAGTTGGTAAAACTGTACTGACGGGATTTACCCACAAATCTGCCCAAAGTGCTGTTCCAGATTGAGGAACAACTGCTGCAATTTCGCGATACCGCTGCATTACCGGTAAGACATCAGTTGACCAACCAACTGCTACCCAAGTATCACCGATAATTAACGGCTCAATATATCGATTAGAACTGTATAGTCGCACTTGTTGATGTAAAGCTTGCAGTTGCTGTTCTAAGTTTGGGATTTCATCAAGGTTTTGCGCATTATAAGATTGACCTAATCTTTTCAGTGTTAAACCAATAATTTCCCGCGACTGATCGATGACAGAAATTCGCGATCGCAGTTCAGGACGCCATAAATCATTCCAATCGGTCGGTGTCCAACCCAAAGACTGAAATTTATCTCTGTTATAGAGTATAACTGTACTACCCCAACGATAAGGCGCTGCCCAGATTTGTCCTTGGGCATCAAGTACACCTTGCTGATTGCGTCTGACTAATTCTTGCCAGCGAAGCGGTAAAGCATTCCAATTTTGTAGTTGAGTAATATCTAAAGGTTGAATTAGTTGCTGTTCAATGGCTGCTGTTAGCCAATAGTCTCCCAAAGTAATTAAGGCAGCAGGATTTGGCGACTGAGATTGCTGAGTCACAAAGGGAAGCGATCGCGACTGCGGTGTCTGATTGGCTTGCTCGTGCCAAGCTTGTAATTGGTCAAATATTTCTTGTAATTGAGCAATAGGTGTAAACTTTACTTGTGGATTTTGCTGTATCTGTTGATGAAAGCGATCAACAATAAGAGGTGGTATTGAACCACGCAAAAATTGCACTTGCAGAGTTTCACTTGCCCGTGCATTACACCCTGATAACAGTTGTGATAGTGCTAAAGTCCCTGTCCCGAATAAAAAAGTCCGTCGATCCATAATTGAATTGTTACACGCTGCGCTGCTCTACACCAAAGCCTACCAAATCAATTATGGTGGGTATTTCATCAACATTGTCGGGTCGCTGATAAGTCACAATTGTACGCAACCGCAAGTTTGGTGCTACCATGCGCATTTGATCTACTGCGACTGAGCGTCGGTAATAAGTTGTCATCTCTAAGGTTTGACGTGTAGGTTGATATGTAAATCGCCCTACTGCTGTTCCTGCTTCAGAATAACCTTCATCTCGCAAATAAAATCCTTGAATCACCTCTGTTTGCGGTTCTGTGACAACTTGTGCAGCTACAGGAGGCGGTAGCTTAATTGCTGTACTTTCAGCTGAAATGTATGCATCTGGAACAAATAAAGCTTGCAAGCTCATTGATACAGTTTCACCAGTTTCTGAGCGAGTATCGAATGAAATCGCAAATCCTGGTAAATCTTCTTGTTGGATTGTTGTTAACTGTACTTCTACTTTTATTCCTGCTTGAGCTGACAGTGCTAGAATTTGTTGCTTATCTGTTGCCGTAATTGGTTCTACTTGATACTCAGTATACGACCGTTCTATACTGCCTTGCGGCATTGAATGATAAGTACGTTCTATAGTCCATTTTCCGCTACAAATAGTAAAAAAATCTGAGAAACTAAGCATTATTTGCTAAATAGATCGCTGCTTATCTATTTTCTCTCAATCGCCTAGAGAAGAAGGATTTACTTTTATAAATTGTGCTGTCTTTGTTGATATTCTAATAGAGTGAGTATTATTACTAATTAGGCTGAGTCTTTCAGGCGATCGCTTCTTAAAATTTTACTTACTTCAGAGTAAATGTTTATATTGCATAAATCCATAAAAATCAGCATTTATCAGGATTTTATTGACAGAATTCGCTGAGAAGTTAACCGATCTACATCAATCAAGAAGTTACTGCTTTATGCTGATATTTATTTCTATTGAGAATCGCAGATTAATGTATCGCTTCAAAATCAACATTATCAAAAGTTAAATGTTTCATAAGTAGCGTTAACTTTGCTATTTTGTTGCCTAGCATAGAGAGATATATTCCTTCGGGCAATGAGGCAGTTAATTTTATGGAACCGTTACAAAAACAAGTCGTTACCTTAAGCCACAAAGTCGATACGTTATATCAAGCAATTGAAGCACTCAACGGTAGAGTTTCTGAAGCATTGTCAGAGTGTCGCTTAGCCCCTACACAAGAAACACAGCATTCTCTACACAACATAGAGGTACGTTACCCAAGTCAGGGATATAAAGCTTCAAAATCAACAATGGGACATAAAGACGTACTAGAAGACAGTAACAGTCTCGACAATCAGCGTCAAAGTGGTGAGAAGGAACTTGCACCAGAAATTCAAATTCAGCGCCTGACAGCACAGCTGACAGCTGCATACAATCGAATTGCAGCTTTGGAAGAGCAACTACTAGCACAAAGAATCCATTAAAACCAGCGCTAATTGCTAACAGCTAACAGCTAAGAGCTTTTGAGTAACGGTCTAGTAAAGCTTCGATTATCCGTAAAAGTTGAATTTGGTTCCAATCTTGAGTTAAGCAAGCAGCAATGCAGCAACCGCCAGCTGCGACACCCTCCTTGACATAACCCTGTTCATAAACCTGTAGTTGAGGATAGCGAGAATTTTTAAAACTTAGTTCTGTAGCAAGCAAAGGGACCCTACCAATAAGTTGTGCTAACTCAACGGTATTCCCAGTAGGATCTTCTGCAACCCAACGAGTAGTTCCGACAACGACTTCTTCAGGTTGCCACGAGATCTTAAACGTTTCGGCTAATGCTGGCATCAAGGCGTACACAGCCAGCATTTGTGTACCACCAGCAAGAAGCACACCTTTAGAACGACTCAATGCGATCGCCATTCCAGCTACCGCAATTTGCATCGGATCGCCCACTGCGGCGATTAGTGCTAGAGGATCTTGCAGTGATATTTCGTCTGTGAGTTGGGCACGTTGTAATCCTAATTGAACCAGTGCCCACTTTTGTTCGTGATTGCAAACGGGGTGACTGCTATTCACTTTTCCAGCGGCGTCAATACCCAATCCTGTCAAAACTGCAAGTGCTGTTGTTGTGCCGCCGACAACGCACTCGCCCAAAATAATATAATCCTGCGAGTGACGTGCTAGTTGCTCGCCCCAGAAGATACCTTGCTCCCATAAATGTTTAACTGTTGCTAGTTCCAATGCACAGCCTTGACTTAAGCATTTGGCGACAGTACCGCCCAAATCGATTGTCGGTACGCTAGGGAGGTGAGGTAATCCAGCATTAAAAAGATAAATCGGTAACGCAAGTGCTTCTGCAACAGCACGCGAAATAAAGACGGGAGAAGCACCTGCTTGTAGCGGTGGTAAAGGATATTGCGGCTGAGGCTGCGGACCATTAAACAGAAATTCTGCATCTGCGATCGCGGTATATTCTCGTGCTTGTGGAGTACTACCAGCAGCAGAAATTCCAGGAATTAATCCTGTTTCGGTAAAACCCAAAACACAAGCTAATACAGGAGAACAACCACGATACCGCCGCAGCCACTCTTTACCTTGTTCTTCTTGGGTGTAAACACGAATCATTTTATTAAACAAACAAAGTTCTCTCTAGCCACTAGCCACTAATTACTAGTCACTCACTCCTCTCCTCTATTCCTTACTCATAATCCATCAAAACCTGCACCCATTGTGGAGGGCGTGGGATAGAATTACCCAAACGATCGAGAAGGAACCAGGCTGCTAGGTGAACGACAAATAAGTAAACGATATTTTGAACAAACACGAGAGCGATCGCGCCTGCTTCAATCAACAAAACACTCGGTTGAACTAGTATTCCTAATCGCAAAAATGCCCATTCTGCAAATCTTGTCACTTGGGTAATTGTATATACCCAAAGATCTTCACCTGATAAAACCGATAATATCCAGAATCGAAAGAAGAACCCAATTGTTCCCAACAACGCACCTAGGACGATTGAAACGATCCAAGGAGCGCGACGATGCCATGCCGCACCAAGCAATACCCCCATCAAAGCAAACGGCATAATGTACAAAATACCGCGAGTTGGTCCTAAAAGTACCGATAGCAGCAATCCTGAAACTCCAGTTGCCATCCATGCCGCCCTAGCTCCCCATCGCAGGTAAACTAGTGCAATAGGTACAGGGAAGAAGATTCGTAAAAGTGGTCCTAGCGATATGTAGTAATTGATAAACCAAATTAAGCTTGCGGCACTAGCGAGAAATGCAGTTTCTACCATTTTTAAAGGAGCAGAATTGCTTCGGGCTGCTAATGGTTGACTCACAGATACTTCTGTATGTGGTAAAGCATTTTTCTCGTTGCGACTGACAGAATCACTCATGTAATTTCTTATAAAAAGATAACCATAACTTTATTCAAAAGGAATTGGGGATTAGAGATTAAGGATCAAGCTTATCTGACCTCTAAGCCGTAGCCTCTGATCCCTACATTATCAATCGTTCTAGTGCTTTTAGACTCGGAATAGAGAGTATTTGTTGTTGACGCAGGATTAACCCTTTTTTTTCTAATTTTGTGAGTACTCTTGTCACTGTTTCTCGTGCCAAGCCACTCAAACTACTTAATTCTCGATGCGGTAAGTTAGGAATTTGGATTCCTGTTTCATCTTGTATTCCTTGTCCTTCTGCCAAGAATAATAGAGTATCGGCGACGCGTGAAACACTGTCAGACTCCCGCAGTCGTAAGCGGCGATTAACTTGCCGCAAGCGTCGTGCCATCAGTTGTGATAATCGAATTCCTGCCAAAGGTTCGGTTTGAATTAAAGCAACAAAATCGTGTGCGGGCATACTGCCAATAATAGTAGGAGTCAGTGTAATTGCATCTGTTGAGCGGGGGGCTTCATCCAAAGCAGCCATTTCACCAAAGATCTCTGCTTTACCTAAGATGTTAAGCGTGACTTCCTTGCCATCGAGATTGTAAGTCCGGATTTTTACCCAACCATCGAGAATAAAATAAACTGAATTGCCCCAGTCATTTTCTAGTAAAATAACTTGATTTGCTGGATGTGTCCGCGTAACAAGATGAGCAGTCGCTTTCTCCACAGCTGTTGTAGGCATTCCTCGAAAAAAAGGTGCCGAGTAGATTGATGGATTGACAGGTTTGTGGGAGGTGTATTGGTCATCCATAAATTGATTTTGCGAGCGGCTTGCTGTGGATTTGCATTTGAATAATAAAGCTGGGAATTAAAGTTTAATCTGAGTCACAGCGATGCGTCCTGAGAAACAAACATCAACGTCGCTTCCAGGAGTGCGATCGCGCATAGCATATTCTCCTACATAAAATAAATTTTCTCCCTCAACACGATATTTTAATGGTAGTGGTTGCTTGCATGGTTCACAAAATACGACCTCTGGATCGGGTGCTCCTGGCTCTAAGTGAGGCAAATTCACATTCCAAAAAGTTCCTGATACCCAAGGGCGCTGTAGCAAATCTGCTAAAACATGAGCTGTCCAACGGGCTGCAACATCCCATTCAACATTTTTTTTACCTTTACGATAATGAGAAATCGCAATACCTGGAACTTGATGAAACGCTGCTTCCCTAACTGCAGCGACTGTTCCAGAGATGTAAGTGTCTGCCCCCATATTTCCTCCAGCATTAATTCCTGACAAGACAGCCTTGACATCGCAAAATAAATGTGATACGGCAACACGTACGCAGTCTGCTGGATTCCGGCGATCGCATATTCGGTTTGAGATCTTTGCTCGATATGAATTGGTTGAGTTGTCGTAACTTGATGACCACAACCAGAAAGATGCGCTTTGGGAGCAACTAAAACTCCTTGACCATTCACTGCTTTAAGTAACGCTCGAATTCCAGGGGCATCAATCCCGTCATCATTTGTGAGGACTAAAGTCATTTGGTAGGGCTATACAAGAGAGGTTATTGTTTTTTAAAGGTTGAAAATTTAATATTAACGTTTTGTTGACTTGTTACATTTGCAGTTTTTCAATAATTTTTGACTGAGTTTTTTACTAATTTGTTAGAAATCTCAGAAATTAAATTCATGGAGCAGTTAGTGAGTTTTTAACCTCTGACTTCTGACCTCTGAACCGAAGGTCTGCGAAGCGCGTCCCCTAACGCCTTCTGTTGCGGTAGTATTTTGAGATGAAAGCAATTGGTAGTTGGTGAATAGCTTAAACAAAACATGTGAACTCGTAAATGGATAACTTACTGCGTTTAAATTTAGTGTATGTCGGTTTTCTCACAAGCTAAAGGCTAACAGCTAATTGCTTTTTTATTCGTCGTCTATCGGGTTTGTTCCGATGAAACTCCTCAATCAATTTTTTAGTTCAATAAAGTACTTATCACGTTTGGTTGTGTTACTCATGGTGCTGTTACTCTCATTAACACTAGGGATAGCACCTGTCAATGCGACTGGCGTGTATCAAATGCCACAAGTAACCGCAGGCGATCGCAACTGGGTGATCGATCAAGCTGAAGTCATCAGCCGAATTAACGAAGGCAAAATTGGTGACGCTTTGGCAGATCTAGCGCAAGAGACAGGTAATGAAGTTAGATTAGTCACAGTTCGTCGCCTCGACTACGGTGAAACCATTGATAGCTTTACACAAAAGTTGTTCGCCAAATGGTTTCCGACACCAGAAGCACAAGCCAATCAAACTCTACTGGCAATCGACACGCTGACAAATAACACTGCAATCCGCACTGGGGACAAAGTCAAGACATTGTTATCTGATGATACGGCTCAAAGTGTGGTGACAGAAACTGTGCCAGCACCGCTCCGCGAAGGTGAAAAATACAATCAAGCCTTCTTAGACGCCAGCGATCGCTTAGTTGCCATTTTGTCAGGAAAAGAAGATCCAGGACCGCCACAAATTGCTCAAACAGTAAGTGTCGAAGGTACGTTTAAAGCAAAAGACGAAACTGACACGAACAACGCGACGATTTGGGTTATTGGTTTATTACTTGCTGCAACAGTTATTCCTATGGCAACTTACTACTTATATGTCAGATAGTTAGTCCTGAATATATTCTTGCCCAGATATTAAAGCATTCTCAGCTCGGACAAACTCGCGACCAAGATAAGCCGCATGGTCTAATAGAGTCACTGGACAGGGCTGAGTTTGCTCAAAAATTTTGACGCAAAGTTCTTTGGCAGTTTTACCAGAGTAAACTGTAGTGTGAGTTCGTTCAACCTTACCACGTGCTGGAATAACTTTACCTGTTTCAGGATCAGCTGCTAAACCGCGATCGTCAATGATATTTGTAAAATGTTTAGCACAAATAGATCGAGCTTCGCGATCCAAATAGATAATGAAGTATCCTGATGGGTCAAGGTCAATATGACGCTGTGAAAGTTTGTTATCGATTGCTGCTAAAGATTCAATCGTTTGGTTCATCGTGTGTTAACTACTTTACCAATTTTTACCCTATAACCAGTGTAATTCTTCTATCTTTTTCTGTTGAATTAAAGTAGCATTACTCAGTTGCGAATGTTAATCGTTCGATTTGTTCAGAACTTAACACCACTTGCTGTGCATCAAGGTTTTCTTGCAGTTGTTGCAGTATGCTTGCTGCAATAATTGGAATAATTGCCGGTGTACCTTGCATCATCGACGCTAGGACAACTTGATTGGGTGTCACTTCCAGATCGCGTGCGATCGCCTTGAGAACACTTAACTGGATTTCTGTCTCGCGACTTTAATACTCATCAGGAAGTGGGCGATCGCTGCGAGTATATGCTCCTAATATTAGCAGTGAACTTATTGCTTGTGCTTGTGTTGCAATTGCTCGACAAACGCTGCATGTTCGGGTGACTGCAATCCCTTGTGCACTACTGTCAGCAACGTTGCCATGTCTCCTTCGAGTAGTGATAAAACTGCTAACCATAGCCCTGGAAATACCTTACTTTGAATGATGCCATCATCTGGTTCCTGTAGGATATACTCTTCATCCTGTAACACGAACCAATCTAATTTTTGGTCTAGCACCTGCCAAACAATATATTCTTGAACACCATTGCGACGATAGACGGTTTTCTTATCATATAAATCATAAGCTGCACTACTAGCAGCAACTTCGGCGATGAGTTCGGGTGCGCCTTCGATATAGCCATCCTCGCTTAAGCGCGATCGCCCTCCTGCGGCTGCGTCAATCAAAAGTACAGCATCAGGTTGGGGTTCATTATCCCAATCAAGCCGCAACGTTGGATTATCCCCCATCCGTACACCTGGTGTCATTGCTTTATAAACTCCAAGCCAAGTGATTAAATTTCCATGCGGTTCAGCATGAGGTTCAAATCGTAGCGGCGATGGCAAGTAAACGACTCCTTCAATCAGTTCAGCTTTTTTCAAGTGTGGCATGGCATGATAGCGCCGCTCAAATTCGTACTGAGTGAGGCGATCGCCACTTTCCAGCGGTGGTAAGTTCTGTGTAGAACTCGATTGAAGGTGGGGTAAGTTTTTCACCATCATCACATCCTCAGCATTGCTGGATACCGTTTACTGTAGCAAATTTCAGTTCGACGCCTGCCGTATTCTCGTTCGATATTGCCGTCTTGCAGAAGTTTATCAGCTAAACTTTTTCCAGTTTATACTCAAACTTTTTGACTGTAAGGCAATTCTGCATTGATTGCCGCAATCTCTTCCCATTGATTCGCTTCGCGGATGAAAAGGAGATTTATAAAAGCGGTGCAAACTGTAATTTGGGGTGGCAGAAAAGCCGCGACGTTTTTTGTGACGTCTGCCCGCACCAGGATTGTAGATGTCGAATACTGAGGATAGATTGGTGTTCTAGTTTGCTAAGGCTCTTACTTGGAGCTTAGATTTTCAGCTTTTTTTACCGTAAAAATACTGCGGCAATAGTAAAAAATTAAACTCATAATATTTATAAACAAAATTTTGCAGCTATCAAGGCTTTCTTAGTTAAGTTTCCGATTATGAATCAACTACGAAACGTAGCGCTATCCATTGGGGTAGCAGCTACAGTTACTATGACTTCTTTTACTGCTCAAGCTCAGACCTGTGCTGATCGCAGCCAGACACCATTGACTAAAAGTAGACTCGACCAAATTGCTACTAACCAAGGCATAACCCTATCTCGTGTGGGAGTAGAATTTGAGGAATTTGCACTAAATACGATCAGAGCAGGTAATCCAGTACCTCAGAATAACAGACTTTTTCCTTCACCACTAAGGCAAGCCAAAGCTGGTATACGTAATGTAGAACCAGATGGAGTAGTACCGCTCGTAGTTCATATAATTCCTTTTCTTAACCCTCAAACCTACGCAGATAGCGTCTTTTACGAGTCAAAGGCAGTCAAAGGTACTTTGTTGCCTCCGAGTTATGAGAACTATCAAATTCTTGGTTTTTTGGATGTTCTTGATAGTAGTCCTGCACGTGCTGAAGGTGAAAACCCAGCAATTTTTTTCCTCACCACATCTGATATACATAAAATTAGTAAAAAAACAATTGCTGAAGCTAACCGTAGAGATATTGGAGTTTGGCATTCCATAGCGTGCGAAGTTACACCACAATCGGGCGATCTTCAGATGGGTGGCTTTAGATTGTTAAATCGTAGTGTTTATTTTTGGGATGGAAGAGTACCCACCAGTTACGGTGGTCCTGGAAGCATTGGCAGGCTATAAAAGTATCTCGAATAACTTAATGCCTGATGTGAGCTAGAACGCATCGATTACCTAGCGCAACACTAACTGCAAACATTAACATAAGGAACAATATCAAATGAAATCAAAAACAAAAAAGTGCCTTTACTTTATATTCGGCTTATGTTCTGTGGCTATCGTCTGCCCCATAATTTTTTATTCTGTAGCGAAAGCTCAGGAAAATTCGGATTGCATTACAGTTGAGCCATCGGGACAGGTCACGATTATAAATGGTTTGTGTAGTCCAAGTAGTCAAGAACAAGAATTAGGAACTATGGCTAAAGCCGAAGAATTTTTCCAGCGCGGGCGTGAGTTGGATAAAAAAGGTCAATCTCAAGAGGCAATTGCTGAGTACACTAAAGCAATCGAGCTTGATCCTAACTATGCGCAGGCTTATTTTTACCGAAGTAATCTTCTGGCTTTAGAAGGACAACCCCAAAAGGGAATTGAGGATGCACAAAAAGCTGCGGCGATCCTTGAATCTAGAGGAGAGTCAGGCGGGGCAGCAGCGATGCGGGAACATGCAGAAATGATTCGCCAAGGCATTGAAGACGGTGAATGGTGAATTTTGACTTCTGGAGGCAGAACCAATAAAGTATGGTGCTCCAGAAGGTTCTAGTATAATGGGATCTCAAATAATGCCAATATATTTTCTCAGAGCAGAAGAGACCCCTCTAGCGCAACATAGAGGGCTGGAAACAATTGATCGAAATAGTCTATTTATTTTAGTTCAAGCACCTGTTGAACCAGTTGCACAAGCCTTAAGCACTTTAAGGCAGATGAATGTCTGGATGCGCGATGCCTATGAGCGTGAAATAGACATCCACAATGAAAGCACCTTTGTTTTTCAGTTGCGGGGACATCCGTGGAGCATAGTTTATAAGCCTTATGTGCGCTCGGAGCGAGTTTATTTAACTGAAGAAGATGCTCGCAGTATTTCTGAAATACTAAATACTTCTGCTATTTATTACACTCGTAGCGATACTTGTGGCACGCTTGAATACCATCTTTACCGTAATGGTGTTTGTGTAGAAAAACTGTTTTTTGAAGAAGAAGTCTCACTGGAATTTCAGTCTCAGTTACGTTTCCTTGAAGCCAAGGATATTCGGAATGCTTACACATTTACAATCAACTTCATCTGCGAGCAGGATGCTTATGTGCCAAATATAGTTAAGGTGGAAGATTTAAAAGCAGGTCAACGTACAAATTTACGCTTTGAGGACTTGATGCCTAATGAAGTGGAACGAATGGACTACTTAGCACAAGAGTAACTATAAAAAATAAAGCGCCTGTTCCTTATGTTTGGTTTATGTTTTGTAGCTATACTTATATGCTTCCTTCCCGCTTTTGGTTGTAAGGTAACTCCGCATTAATTGCCTCAATTTCTAGTTTTTCGTACTCATTTGCTTCGCGGATATACGAACACAAAATTTGCTCTAGACGACGATTATAAAAGCGGTGCAAACTGTAATTTGGACTAGCAGGAAAGCCGCGACGTTTTTTGTGACGTCCTCCCGCACCAGGGTCAAAAATTTGGATATTGTTAGAGATCGCCCACTCAATTGGCGCATAGTAGCAAGCATCAAAGTGCAAGCAATCAATTTCTTGGAAACTTCCCCAATAACGTCCATACAAGCGATCGCCTTTGGTTAAACAAAACGACATTCCTAACGGTTGACGGGGATCGCGATCGCTATATGCTGCAAAAAACACCACTCGATGCCGATAATTTGAGTGTAATTGCTCAAAAAACTTTTTTGTTAAGTATTTGCTACCCCACCAGCCAAATTTGTCGCAGGTATCAGCATAAAAGTTGTACATCAACGGAAACATCGATTTGGGAATTTCATCCCCTATCAGTGGTTGCAGGCGTAAGCCATTTGTTGCAACGGCTTTGCGTTCGCGTTTGATATTCCGCCGTTGATTTGCATTGAATACAGCTAAATAATCATCAAAAGTTTGAAAACCTAAATTTTGCCAGACATAACTGTGATTTATCCAAGTCGTGAACCCATGACGTTCTAGTACACTTTGCCACTGGGGATCGACGTAAAGAAAATGACAACCAGAGATGTGGTTTTTGGCACAAAAAGCATCAATCGCATCAACCATTAACTCGGTGAGTTCGTCTTCATCTTCTCCTGGAGCAATTAAAAAGCGATAGCCTGTCGCTGGCGTAAACGGTGACATTCCCAAGAGTTTGGGATAATATCGCACGCCGATTCGTTGTGCTAAATCTGCCCATTGGTGATCGAAGACAAATTCACCGTAGCTGTGTCCTTTAAGATACAACGGTGCAGCAGCAATCAACGTGCAATCGCGCCACACTGTCAAATGATTGGGCAACCAACCTGCTTGAGCGATCGCACTACCCGAACTTTCAAGATTGTGCAGCCAATCCCATTCAAAAAATGGTGTTGTGAGGGGCATTGCTAAGGCATCCCATTCAGTCTGAGGGACTTCAGCAATATGATTAATCCAAGCGACAGAATAACGAGGCTGGAGTTGTTTCACCATTGTTAAATAAGAGGTCGGAGGTCAGAGGTCGGAGGTCAGGGGTTAGAGGTCAGGATTGGTCGTGAGTTGAGTTACAATTTCTTTTTCTGATTCCCGATCTCTGATCGCTGACCCCTCCTAAATAGGGTAATCTAATCTTCTAAACGCTGCCGCCGATAGTGTAAAAAGACTTCTTGGTTGATGACCTCAGCTGAGAGTAGTTCTAGGCGAGGAGCCAGTTGCTCTGAAACAAATCCTGTTCCTTCTACGGGGGTAGGAGCATCAGCGCCACCTAGAATGAGCGGACAGACAGTGAGCCAAAATTCATCGATCAAATCATCTGCAATTAGAGAAGCGACTAATTCACCACCACCAATTACTGCTAAACGTGATATGCCTAAACTGGCAAATTGTTCTAAGGCACTAATCCAATCAATTCCATTCGCTGCCGGTGCTTCACAAACCAAGATCCGCGCAAATTCTACACCTTCGTGCCAGCGTCGAGCACCAGGAGTTGTGGTGAGTAACCAGCGACTGACTTCTTGGCGAAAAAAACGTATTTGAGGATCAATTTCAGCTGATAAGGAAGCTACAATTTGCAATGGCTGTGGTGGTAAATTGTGCTGTAAGCGTTGTTGCAAGAGCTGGGGGTTAGAAATACTCATTGTAGTGCCATACGTCCGTAGAGTTCCGGCACCAAATAGTACAGCATCCGCCGCAGCTAGTTGTTTTTCTAAATGTGTTTGATCGACCGAGGAGGAAAAACGAGCAGGCGATCGCTTGACATCCGCGATTTTGCCATCTGCACTCATTGCTAAAACTACTGTAGTTTGAGGTCTTTTTTGATTGCTATGCGCCATGACTTCTACTTACTTAAGAACTGGTTGCGCAAGTGCGATCGCTTGCTTGTGCTGCTATTTTGCTAATACGTTAGTTGTAACAGTCAGGATGATAAAATTCCATACTGATTGCGGAGATACAGGTTATTATTTATACATCAATTAATAAAAATACTCTGTAACCTGATGGTATAGCAAAAGCTGACTTAGGATTAGACGTCATAATGTAAAGCATTGTACTTTAGCCAATATATGAGATAAAACATCTGGTGTGAGGTAAAAATGCTTTTCTCCACAGAACGATGTTTTTACTATTAATAAAAACATGTTTTGTTTAGCGGTCTGTAAGTAGGCAATTATTGCTATTGCGCTGTTGGGTTTTCCTTCCCAGTGAGAATCATTATGGCTAAGCCAGGTCAATCTTCGTTTCGCCGCATTTTATTGTCGAGAATTTTATTATTGAGTGTACCAGTTCTCTTAATTGGCGAGGCTGTCGCTTATCGAAAAGCACGTTCTATTTTATTGGAAACTGCACGCCACAATCTTACTGAAAGCGCAATCAGAAAGAGTGAGAGTATTGAAGATGCGATCGCCGCTCTAAAAGCTATCTCAATGATTGCTAGCCAAACACAGATTCTACAAGCAGGAACAGCAACGCAAGGGCAGCAGTATCTCAATCAATTGGCAGGGCAACTTCCAGATTACGTTCAGTGTGTGCGCCTGGTAGAGTCAAAAACTCAAAAACAAGTTGCAAGTACCTGTGGAAATGCTTGGGCTAATACGGATGCTTCGCTACCGGAAACACACGTGCAATTGCCTACGAGTACTAACCAGGTTAGTGTCAGTGCATTTTTACCTTCAGTGCCTACTGAATCTCAGAAACTACCATTAGATAGTAATAATACACGCGGTCATCTGCATCTACGCTTATCTACTCCTGTGTACACTCCCATAGGTCAACCTCGCTACACCTTGAGCATTCAAGCAACTTTAGAACAAGAACGGACGGGGCGTGGTTCATTAACAGGTTATACCGTTGTCATTGCTCAGAATGGCACAATTTTGGCACATCCGCTCGCAGAGTGTGTGGGACGAAATATTCAGCAAGAACCTGATGCTCAACGACTGCAAAGAATTGTGGCAAATGCGATCGCTGGACGTCAGGATATGCAAAATGTCTCTTTCACAAATAATGGTACAAAATTTTTGGCTGGCTACAGTGCAATTTCTAGCCCAATTGCCAACGAACCAAACCAGTCATGGACAATCTTAGCTATCACTCCTCTAGACAATGCGCTATACGGTCTACGCGAAATTAAAATTATTCTGATTGTTCTGACAGTCGGGTTACTTGGTGCGAGCTTACTTGCAACACGCTATTTAGCTCGCGATTTAGCGCGACCATTAGAAAGATTACGCGACTATGCCTTAAATCTCCAAAGTCATCATGTTGTAGAACGAGTACCCCACAATTTCAAAATTCGGGAATTTCAACAACTTGCAGAAGCTCTAGAACGAATGGTAGAGCGATTGACTGCATCTGCAGAAGAAATCGAAACAGCGTGGGAAGAAGCTCAAGCAGCTAATCAGCTCAAAAGTGAGTTTTTAGCTACGACATCTCACGAACTAAGAACTCCGCTGAATGCCATTATCGGTTGTATTCGCCTTGTTCGCGATGGTTGCTGCGATGACCGTGAAGAAGAAATGGAGTTTTTGCTCAGAGCTGATGAAGCCGCAATACACTTACTGAGTATCATTAATGATGTCCTTGACGTTGCCAAAATTGAAGCGGGTAAACTTTCCGTTATTTTGGAACCAACTGATTTACGGCAACTCCTCAAAGAAGTCATTAATTTACAAACAGTTCATATTCAACAAAAAGGCTTACAGCTTGTTGTACCTCAAGGAATGGAACCAATTCCTGTGCAAGCAGATCCAGCAAAGCTTAAGCAAGTATTACTCAATGTTATTGGGAATGCAATTAAGTTCACAGAGCAAGGCAGTATTACAATCAGCACTCGACTAGAGTCAGTTGCGGAAGTATCATCTAGTAGTCAATCACGCGTAACAATCACTGTAGAAGACACTGGAGTAGGTATCGATCCGACACTACAGCATAAACTTTTTCGCCCCTTCGTGATGGTGGATGGGACAACAACACGCAAGTTCGGCGGAACTGGTTTAGGACTTGCCATTTCGCGCAATTTAATTGAGTTAATGGGGGGAAGTATTATCTTGTATAGTGCTGGCACTGGTAAAGGAACAATGGTTGCCATTACTATGCCTGTGATGGATTTATCACCGTTTCACTCACATCATGTTGTTGAAGAATCGCGAATATTTGAACACTCGCATCCTGCTAGCTCTTAACCATTTCGGTTTCTTGGCTACTAAGTGCTAAAAAAGCAGCTTGCGCAGCAGCTTGTTCTGCTGCTTTAATTGATCTCCCTGTACCTTGACCTAGTTCTCGCCCTTGCAGCCACACTTGAGCAGTAAACCGATCTTGAATATTACCGCGATGGTTAATTTCTTGTACGCGATACTCTGGTAAAACTTTATAGTGGGCTTGCGTCCATTCTTGCAAAGCAGCTTTGTAGTTGAGTCGAGCTGGATCAGAACGAATTTGAGCTGCTAGCTGTTTGAAATGAAGATCTAGCCAAGGGCGTACCAACTCTAAATTATGAGTGCTGAGATATAAAGCTCCTAAAACTGCTTCAAAAGCATCGGCTAAACGCGATTCTTCTCCTGCTTTGTCTCCTGTCGCACTACCCGCAACTAACAAGTACAATCCTAAGTCATATGCATCAGCTAAAGTGGCTAAAATGCGATCGCTCACTAAAACTGAACGAACTGCTGCAAACTCTCCTACAGGACACTCAGGATACGTTTCCCACAGAACTTCAGCAGCAACAAGTCGCACCACTGCATCTCCAATAAATTCTAACTGTTCGTAGTTTGCCTGCGCGGAAACACTAGGATGAGTTAATGCTAAATCTAAAAGACGCCATTTTAATGGCGCTTGTGCTGATAGCCCTAGTTTTTGGACAAGATTTTGTAATTGTTTTTGACGACGTGGATAACTTAAGCTCATTGGAGGAAGTAGGCTGCAGCGTTGAGGGAGTAAATCAGGCAAAAAACAAGAAGCTATCAATCAATTCTCTACTGATTACTTATATTTTCCCATCTTCCTTTCTTCGCATCCTTAAGAAACACTTATCTGCCACTTAATATTAAATCCAGTTAATTACTCACAATTAAAGTAATGAGTATTTAGCAGCTAGCCACTCTTCACTCAATCATAGCCTGGTTATTTAACCAGAGATGATATAAGCTCGGGAGGGGAAAGAGCAAGACATAAGCCGGGTTCTGTTGCTTCCTAACAACAATGTTGCTAGCAAAGTGCGGTTATCTATCTGGGACGTCTGTTACCAGACGCCTCTAGCGGTTCTCCAATAACGGAACTGGTAAAAGACCAACCATAGTTCCTCCGACCTTGCTCCCAACTGGGGTTTACCGAGCCAGCGCCTCTCGACGCTGCTGGTGCGCTCTTACCGCACCTTTGCACCCTTACCTTTAAGAGGGGTTAGGAGTTAGGGGTTAGGGGTTAGGGTTTAATTTGTACCTCGCTCCTCACTCCTCGCTCCTCGCTCCTCGTCTATCGGCGGTATGTTTCTGTGGCACTATCCTCACGGTCGCCCGCACTGGGCGTTACCCAGCAAGTTTGGTCTTTCGGGAGTCCGGACTTTCCTCAGAACAGCAGTTAAAGCTGTTCCGCAACCGCTGCGCCTACTCTTTCCCTAAATCCAGTGTAATCTTTGATGGAGTTGTTATCTACGCGATCGCCTTTGGAGAAGATTAATTTTGTTACCATCGAACCCTTCAGGATCGTCAACAACTGTAGAATAGTTCTCAAACCAACCACGCCGCCAGAAAAAGGTCACTAGTAAAGCAGCGATCGCTCCCATTGTTACTAAACACAGTGGATATCCCCAATACCAGTTGAGTTCTGGCATGTTCCAAGGCGATCGCTCGGTATTAAAATTCATCCCATATACTCCAGCAATAAATGTTAACGGGATAAATATAGATGAAATAACTGTCAGCAACTTCATAATTTCATTCATCCGATTGCTGACAGCAGATAAATAAACATCCATTAAACCTGCAGCTAATTCGCGATAGGTTTCTACCATATCCAAAACTTGTACTGCATGGTCGTAACAGTCACGTAGATAAATTCTGACGCTTTCGCTGATCTGCGTGCTGCCATCTCGAATTAAAGAATTAATTGCGTCTCTTTGTGGCCAAATTGCTCGCCGCAACGTTAATAAATCTCTTCTTACTCGATAAATTTTTTCTAAGGTTTTACGTGTTGGGTTACTAACAACTTCTGCTTCTAAATCTTCAATTTCTTCACCATAATCTTCTAATACAGGGAAAAAACCATCAATAATTGAATCTAAAAGCGTATAAAGTAAATAATCTGCTTGCTGTTTGCGAAGTGTTCCTTTATTCTGACGAATGCGCTGTCTTACAGGTTCAAAGCAATCATGTTCTGGTTCTTCCTGAACTGTCAGGAGATAATTTTTTCCTAACACAAAGCCTACTTGTTCGCTGTAAAAGCCAATTTTGTGTTCTTTAGGAACAACCATCCGCGCAATCACAACCAACTGGCTTTCATGATCTTCTACTTTCGGACGTTGCGGAACGTTCACGACATCTTCCAATAGCAAGGGATGCAGCTTAAATACATTGCCCAACCTTTGCAAAATATCTTCATTTCCTAAACCTTGGACATCAACCCATGAAACCGAATCACTATCTAGATAAGGAACACATTCTTCTGGCGTAGTAATTTGTTTACGAGTAGCATGGACTTCATCATAGTCAATCAGTACAATAACAGGAGCAGGCGCATCTTCTTCAATACTCAAAGTTCCTGGTAAACTACCAGGTTGCTCGTAGAAGAAATCTTCGCGGGATTTTGTGTCAGGAGAAGATTGAATTTGTATTTTGACCATGCAAAAGAGGGGGTATACCCTTGATTTAAGGTTGATACAAATGGAGAGCAGAGGAGCGGAGGATCAGGGAAGATACTATTGCATGATACTAGCCGCTATTTTCTACTTTTGTAAAAAAGCAGCTTGTTGTTTTCAACAAACTGCTTGTAGTTATTAATTTATGGTACTAGGGTGAAATTACATCATGCCCATACCACCCATACCACCCATACCACCCATGCCGCCCATGCCGCCCATATCAGGAGCCGCAGCAGCTTTCTTTTCAGGTTTTTCAACGACTAATGCTTCTGTTGTGAGAACCATTCCAGCGATTGAACCAGCATTTTGCAAAGCTGAACGCACAACTTTAGCAGGATCGAGAATTCCCGCAGCAATTAAGTCTTGAAATTCGCCAGTTGCAGCGTTGTAGCCAATATTAAACTCGGTTTCTCGTACTTTTTCGACGATTACAGATCCTTCGACACCAGCATTGTCTGCCATCTGGCGCAGAGGAGCTTCGAGCGATCGCTTAACAATTTCTGCTCCAATTTTTTCTTCGTCGTTTAAGCTGTTTTTAACTTCTTCTACTTTAGTAGAAAGGTGAATCAGCATTGTTCCACCGCCAGGTACAATACCTTCTTCTACAGCTGCTTTTGTTGCGTTGAGTGCATCCTCAATCCGCAGTTTACGATCTTTAAGTTCGGTTTCTGTTGCTGCACCAACTTTAATGACTGCAACTCCACCTGCTAACTTAGCAATTCGTTCTTGCAGTTTTTCTTTATCATATTCTGAGTCAGATTCTGCAAGTTGCCGACGAATTTGACCAATACGCTTTTCGACGTCGCCTTTGTTGTCACCACCAGCAACAATCGTTGTTGCTTCTTTATCAATTGTAACTTTACGTGCTACTCCCATCATTTCTAAGGAAGCATCATCTAAACTCAGTCCAACTTCTTCTGAGATGACTTGTCCGCCTGTCAGAACGGCAATGTCACGCAGCATTTCCTTACGGCGATCGCCAAATCCTGGTGCTTTAATCGCACAAACGTTCAGTACTCCCCTGGCTTTGTTAACAACCAAGGTTGCTAGAGCTTCGCTGTCAACGTCTTCGGCGATAATGAGTAATGGTTGACCTGCACGAGCAACTTTTTCTAGTACAGGAATTAAATCTTGAATTGTACTGATTTTCTTATCAGTCAGCAGAATGCGAGGATTTTCAAAATCAACGACTAGTCTTTCGTTGTCAGTGATGAAATAAGGTGAAATATATCCTCTGTCGATTTGCATCCCTTCCACAACTTCTAGATCAGTTGTGAGTGATTTTGATTCTTCAACGGTAATCACACCATCTTTGGTGACTCGCTCCATCGCTTCTGCAATCATGGCACCGACTTCATCATCGTTACCTGCAGAAACGGTTGCAACTTGAGCGATCGCACTGCCTTCCACTGGCTTGGCTGCTGCAGCAATTTCCTCAACTAACATATCGACGGTTTTTTCCATTCCTCGACGCACGGCAACAGGATTTGCACCTGCTGCAACGTTTTTTAAGCCTTCCCGAATCATCGCTTGGGCTAAAACGGTGGCGGTGGTTGTACCGTCTCCTGCAACGTCCTTTGTCTTGGATGCAACTTCTTGAATAAGACGCGCACCAGTGTTTTCTAGTGGATCTTCAAGTTCAATTTCTTTGGCAACAGTAATACCATCGTTAACAATCTGAGGTGTGCCAAATTTCTTTTCTAGTAAAACATTACGACCTTTTGGTCCCAAGGTAATTTTGACAGCATCAGCAAGAGCGTTAACACCTCGTTCTAACGCCCGCCGCGACTCTTCATCAAATGCAACGATTTTTGCCATGTTTGTTTTCTAGCGCTTCCAATTTTCCAATTTAGCACTCTCAGACGCAGAGTGCTAACCCTGCAGAGAAAAAAAGGCTCGTTTTGTGGTAAGCAAAGCTTAAGTATTGTGTAAATAACTGATAATATCAAGTTCGGTTAATTTTATGATGAAAGTGGCTAGTGACTAGTAACTCGAAGTTAGTCAAGTTATTTAAGCCAGAAATGATATTAAGCTTGGCGCTAAGAGTATGTGGAAACATAGTCGTTGAAATTAACCTTGTCTTGAGAGTCATAGTTATGGCATTCAATTTCCAGACTTAGTACTACAGACGGTTTCGTTTTTTAAAACTAAGCTCAAAAAATAGGAGATTTCTGCTCTACTTCACTAGAGTGACCAACAATTCATCAAACCCAAGTTGCTGCTTCTTCCCAACCTAGACCTTTGCGCGCGATCGCAGGTTCACTTTCTGTGAGATCTAAGATTGTAGAAACTTGGTATCCAGGTTCAGAACCATCATCAACAATAATATCTACTAGCTTATCTAGACAGTCAAATAGTTCTGCTTGTGAAATACTAGCTTCTGTTTGTGCAGAAGAACTGAATTGACCATTGTCATCTTGAGGTAAGTGCGCCGATGTTGAAATAATTGGATTTCCCAACGCATTCAATAAAGTTTGCGACACTGCATGATCGGGTACGCGAATTCCAGTTGTTTTCCGTTTAGAATTTTGTACCAAGCGGGGAACTAACTTGGTTGCTGGGAGGAGAAAGGTATATGGTCCTGGAATCAAGTGCCGCATAATGCGATAAGCTGTATCGCTAACTCTGGCATAAGTTGCAACGTTGGATAACGAAGGACATAAAAATGTCAGCGGCTTATCGTTGGATTGTTGCTTAATTTGTCGGACGCGTTGTACTGCTGATTTTGAATTCAAATCGCAGCCGATCGCATAAACTGTATCCGTAGGGTAAAGCATCACTGCTCCATCACGGAGCATACCAACAATTTGTTCAACTGTACGTACTTGCGGAGATTCGGGATGAATAGTGTAAGTTTTAGCCATTGCGATTTCAAGTATTAAATGCTGGCAGTATTCTTAACAAGTATCACCTGTTACCTCTTACCTATTACCTTTTACCTATGACAAAGCTAGCGTATTTAGAGTGTCCCACTGGCATTGCAGGAGATATGTGCTTAGGAGCACTTGTTGATGTTGGTGTTCCTTTGGAGTATCTAATAGAACAGCTTAAGAAATTAGGTATTGCTCAAGAGTATGAGTTACAGGCAGAACCAGTTCATCGTAATGGGCAATTAGCAACCAAGGTTCACGTAAAATTGCAACATCACCAGAACGAACACACTCACCATCACGGACGACATTTACCAGAAATTGAGCAAATTATTACAGATGCTAAATTACCATCGCGGGCGCAAAAGTCGAGCCTTGAAGTATTTCGCCAACTGGCAATAGCTGAAGGAGCGGTACATGGTATTGCACCAGAAAAAGTACACTTTCATGAAGTAGGTGCAGTTGATGCAATTGTTGATATTGTTGGTACTTGTTTAGGGTTAGATTGGTTGGAAATTGATAAATTGTACTGCTCGGCGTTGCCTACAGGAGGTGGTACAGTAAAAGCAGCACATGGACAATTGCCAGTACCTGTACCAGCAGTATTAAAGTTATGGCAAATGCGGGGCTGTCCAGTTTACAGTAACGGCATTGAAAGAGAATTAGTGACACCCACTGGAGCAGCGATCGCAACGACCCTTGCAACTGATTTTGGCACTCCACCTGCTATGACGATACACAAAATAGGATTAGGCGCTGGTTCAATTGATCTGCCAATTCCTAATATTCTACGCCTGTGGTTAGGTGAAAGTAGTCAGGAATCAGGGGTTAGAGATCAGGGAGTTAACATTAGCGATCTAAGTTCTTGTGTAGAGACAATTGCAGTATTAGAAACGCAAATTGACGATCTCAGTCCCCAAGCGATTGGGTATATTTTTGAGGCTTTATTTGTCGCTGGCGCTGTTGACGTATTCGCACAGCCAATTTGCATGAAAAAGTCACGTCCTGGAGTATTACTCAGTGTTTTGTGTCATCCACAACAATTGAACACTTGTGAGGCAATTTTATTTAGAGAAACAACAACTTTAGGTATTCGCCGGTGTCTGCAGCAACGCACCATCTTACCTCGGCAAATTCAAACTGTTGATACTAAGTATGGCTCAGTACGAATTAAAGTTGCTTGGATAGAACAAGGAACACAAAAAGAAATTGTGAATGTTCAACCAGAATACGAAGACTGTGCTGGGTTAGCAAAACAGCACAACATTGCTTGGAGAGAAATTCATCGTATGGCACTGCAGATTTGGTACATGCAGCAAGATGAGCATGAGTAGCAATTTGCTCGTAACTTACGTACGTCAAATAAAGAGAATGTCATGCATATAGCGTCAGAGATGCCCTAATTTTAGTAATTATATTGCTATACAAAAAAGTCAGGCAAGCTGGTGGACATGGCACCCGAACCTCCTGACTTTAATTTAATTGCGATCTGCTCAGTCAGATTTGAGGCAATTAATCTACTGTATCACCTACAGCATCACCTGCTTTGTACAAGCTGCGTTGAGTAGCTTTACCAGCTTCGTAAGCTTTATCTTGGACATAGTCAGATGCGTTGTCAGCTGTCCGTTGAGCTTTATTTGCTACGTCTTCACCTGTTGCTTTCGCATTTTTTACAGCACGACTAGCACTTCTATTTACATCTCTAGCAGCCGCACGGGTGTTATCTTGAATATCTTCAGCAGTACGGCTAGCGCTACGAGCTGCATCGTCAGTTACATCAAGAGCATTTTCCTTGATATTCTCAGTACCACGCTTTGTTGCTTTCTGTAAACCTTTGGCAGTATCTTGAGCTTTGTCTTGAGCTGCTGCTGTACTACGTTGTACATTCTTACCAAAGTCTTCTAGGTTTTCACCTTTTTTATCTAAGGTACGCTGAGTATTTTCGGTCAAGCTACCTGTTTGATCAATAACGTTCCGTTCTGCATTCTTTTTCAAAGCAGCTGCTCGATCAGACGCAGCTTTTTCTAATCCTCTTGCTCTGGGATCTACATCACTAAACTCATTCATCGATCCTCCCTCAAAGCGGGACTCTACTGCTTCGTCAGGAACTTCCGGTCTAGGATTAGAGCTGTTTCTGAGCTGAGTTCTACTTTCAGATTGCATTCCAGATGGAACTGCTTGTCTATCGCCTGATAAGCCAGGTGTGCGAGCTTGCACCGAGTTACAAGCTGTGCTGGCAAATAGCACAAAGCTTGCTGCTACAGCAATTAATATTTTGCTCAGTTGAATTCTTTTAATTGCAGTAATGATTCTGCTCATACTGAATACTCCGTGCGATTCTGTTTAGATGAAAAGTTAACTGAATGCCCTAACTACTTGTAAGCCTGATCTATTGTCTAAATTTTGACTTAAACTTCAAATTGAAGTTAGGGCAAGTTGTTTGCGAATTGCTCTTACTTGCTTCTCAGTGCTGGATTACTTGTTGCTTCTGGTCTTCTGCTGGCTTCATTTGCTTTATCACCAACAAACTCAGAGGCTTCTCCAAAAGCTTCTTGCACTTTCTCTAAACGCTTCTCAACACGCTTTCCTAAGTCGGGATCGCGTTGAATTAGCCCGCCAGAAGCAGGTTGTTTGAAGTCTTCCGCAGTTTTGACTGGCAATTGTGACTCCTTACTAAGCCTACCTTCTGGTGTTTCTGCGCCAGGATAAAGGATTTCAGAGTCGTTAGTTGCGACTAGTTGTTCATTGAACTGTACGCTAGCTTGATTGCGCCCCGACTTAGCAGTTTTATTGTTTACCTTAGGGTCTGGAGATAAATTATAGTCTGTGTACGCATCTCCACCACCTTTATAAGGATTGTTAGCGCCACCAGCCTGAACTGCCGGATTATCGGGGTTAGCACCGCGCACGTCACCAGGACTACATGCTGTGCTAAATACTACTAAAATTCCAGCAAGTAATACTGTCAGAATTTGCCGTAGTTTCAATTTTTTGATAGTTTCCACTAACCTATTCACAAAGTCCTCCTTTCGTCTTCAAGCAACCGAACTTTTAAAGTTAACAATTTTTTAACCGTCGCGTTGGGTTTTCATAACAGTTTTTGAACACCCATTGCGCTGCAATCAACACACTAGATATACAGCAAAATGAGCCGCTTTATTGATTTTGATAGTTAACTTTAACCACTAATTGATGATGGTAAAAAACAATTAGCGATCGCTGCCTCTAGCAAAGGTCACATTATTAGTTCACTAACACGCCGTTGTTATCTAACTGTAGAGAGATTTTGCTCAACTTACGTTTCTCTGTGTTAAGACTTGTTGAGCAAAAAAAACATTACTTGTATTATTTGAACTATTACTATAAGCAAAATGTAAATAATACTGAGATCTGAGGTCGACTACACTTAAAAACTGAGTGTGCGAGAAAATGATTTTAGCGGTAGGAGGCATCTAATTCTTAAGTTACTAAAGAACTCTTTGGCATACCTTAAACCACATATTCGCTGGTTTATTGTTGGTGCAACACTATTCTTTCTTCTACAAACGTTAATTCGTCACTGGCAAGAAGTTACTACGATTCAAATTTCTGTTGCAGGATGGGCAATTTTAGCAGGTGCTTTATGTGTAACTTTTCTTGCACATGTATGGTCAAGTTTCGTGTGGACTTGGATTTTAAGAGAGCTAAATCAACAAGTCAATAACCATCACTTTATTCGTGTTTACTTAAAAACAAATATTGCTAAGTATTTGCCTGGTAACGTTTGGCATTACTATGGTAGAATTACCGCTGCTAAAGATGCAGGTGTTTCTACTAGCGTAGCCACTTTAAGCGTACTACTAGAACCCCTACTCATGGCAGCATCTGCTTTAATAATTGTTTTATTAGGTGTTTCCTTAGAAGTGGGGGATCGCCATCTTCCATTAATATTATTATCCATTTTAGGTTTAGCATCTGTTTTGATTGCCATTCATCCGTGGTTTTTAAATACAGCGATTCGCTTTTTAGGCAAATTAAAGCTAAAGAAGAACCACAATAATACAACAGACCTGCATAGCAGTATGGTAGTCAATTATCCCTTGAAACCTTTAATAGGTGAACTAGGTTTTGTTCTACTGCGAGGCACAGGTTTTTTACTCACACTGCTAGCTTTTACTTCATTGCAATTAGAGCAATTACCTTTAATAATGGGGGCTTTTAGCTTAGCATGGTTACTTGGTTTAATTGTTCCTGGAGCACCTGGAGGGTTGGGAGTTTTTGAAGCAACTGCGATCGCGCTATTAGAACATCGATTATCTCCTGGTATTGTCATTAGTGCGATCGCTTTTTATCGGTTAGTGAGCATTCTTGCTGAAACTTCTGCTGCTGGATTTGCTTGGCTAGATGAACGTCGTTTAGATTTTAATTAAGTTTTACAGGAATATTGTCTATATAAATTGCACACATTACATTAAAAATATCAAGAAAATTTGTTATCTTATTTCGCTCTTTTTCGGAAAAATTTTCATAGTATCTAATCAATTCTGCAATACAGGTTTCAAGATGAGCGCGGCAACCTTTACAAATCAATAAAATTTTAATTAAAAGCATGACTAGCGTTAATGGAGTTCCTTGAGATATCAGAGTAAGGAACATTGGAGAAGGCTCATGATGGTTTTCAGTTATTAAGTATTCGATTATTTTATTACAAGTTCTCAGAATTAATGCATCTGTTGGCTCTTTTTCATTGTAATTAGCATTCAACGTAGTTAGTTTTTTTGATAAGTTGATTCCTGAAGTATCTCCTACTTCACTATTAGTACTTGAATGAACTAAAAACTTTTCTAGTCTTTCTTTAAACTGACGATAGTTGAGATTTTTTGTTTGTTTGAGAAAAAGATTGGCATTGTTTGCATAGCTGGTAGGATCGCGCTTGGCTACAATTAACTTAATTAAACGTAGTACTTCATCTGGTAAGTTAGTAGGGTTTTTATGCTTATCTATCTTAGAAGACTGAGAAGACGCCATATACATTGCTAAATCAAATTTAAATTGATATTTTAGCCTGCTTGCCTCATTTCTTGCAGCTTCTCGTTGTTCTATTGGTTTTTTAATGTCGTTAGATTGAGCCATCAACATATGTGATGTATAACTCTTGTTCCAACGCACTTGTCCTTGCACCTGACACTTATCAGCAAATGCTTTAACTTCTGTGTAACTCTCACTACTTACAAAATCTTTTACCCACATTCTGAGATGGATTTGCGTAGGTGATGTAGTAGGTTGATTATCTGAAATATTTTCAAAAATGGCAATTAAATGTTCTACATATTGTGTTTTTTTTGTGATTTTCCAATTATTGAGGAGGATGTAGCAACACCGCTTAATTGTATTATAAAATTCTTCTTTATTATTACTAGCAATAATTTCTTGTACTGCTTGAAGATGATCTAAATTGGTTATTTTTGGAGGAAATATGAATAAATCAGTGAATTGCTGTAGTACTATCTCTGCTGAATACTGCTTAACGTTTTCTAACAAAAAGCTATAAACCGTCTCTTGAGATTGTGTCAGACTACGAGGTTGTTTATCTGACTGATCAACCACATTGTTAGTAGATTTATAGCTTGCTGAGCGTGGGGAATTCAACATACAGGTTTTTAAAGGTAAAGATCCTCCTCTATATAGAGAGGTAGCTTGTTTTACGTATATTTTCTTATCTTAGAAGTTGAGTTATTAATAATTTGAGACTTCGATACACAATTTAAATGAAACTTGATTGAAAATATGGCATATCTACCTGATGTAGTTCATCAGTAAAATTAGTGATTTATTAACTTATCAATTACTTTACTGTTTTCTAAAGTTGAGTACAGTCAGCGATCTTGCTTAGCTGTTATTTTACTTGAGGCTGAAAAATGTAGCTTCTTTACTCAGTCATCGGGTGTCGGGTAAGGGAATTGAACTGAAATAAACCGTTAACTCGAGTAGTTTGGATTTTTTCAAACAGCGGAAGACTGAATTTATTGTCGCTTCTCGATTGAGCGCGTCGATCGTCCACACAAGGAAGTCAAAGTAGGCTAATGATATAGGCGATCGCGTTGTATCTTCAAGTTCGCCAATCATTCAAGCATTGAGTGCTACATCACTTGTTGGTGGGTATCCATTACATATCCAAAGTTAGCCTCTAAAAGCTATCATCTTCAAAATAGAAGCCCCTAATAAAGGAGCTTTCAGCTAACTATGTCAAAGTTTTTAGGTATGGGGGCAGAGAGACTTGAACTCTCACGACCTTTTACGGTCAACGGATTTTCATTCTCCTGTAGCTTTCGCTACTACCTTACTAGGTTTTGAGAATTGGACTCTCTCTTTACCCTCGGCTTAACGTTAGGGTAGCTCCCGTCGAGTCTCTGCACCTTCCGAAATGAGGGGTTAGGAGCGAGGAGCGAGGATTTAGGGTTTGATAGTTACTTTTCCCTAAGATCTTCATGCTTCATGCTTCCTCTTTCGGCTTGGCTCAGGATTGCCATATCTGGAATAGATTTAGGTTTCCCTGAGTTTGAGAGCGGTCACTTGACAAGTTTCTTTGTCAAGGCTCAATTGTTTAAGTCCGTAGCGTCTACCATTCCGCCACGCCCCCTTTTGAGATTTAGGTTGTTGAGTTAACAACCGTCCCGTTTGTCTATTGCACCATTAAATTGCAATCTATGCAACAACTTTAGCAAAAAAAATTGGCGATCGCCTATGAAGTTCTCCCGATTAATGAGCGTAGCAGCTAGGGAGAAAAGCGGTAGAATAGCTAAAAACAAACGATTTACGCGGGTTCAATGGATAACTTACTACAGTACCTTAACCAAAACCAACCGATTGCGATCGCGCTGCTGTATCTTGTATTGGCGGGAGCGTATCTGCTTGTCGTTCCTCTAGCCATCATGTTGTATCTCAAGCTGCGTTGGTATAACGCTACGTCGTTTGAGCGGGGCTTTATGTATTTCTTAGTGTTCTTTTTCTTTCCAGGGTTATTACTACTAGCGCCGTTTATGAATTTTCGCCCTCAGCGTCGGCAGATTTCTAGCTAAACCATGAATAGAATTACGGTTATTGGTATTGGACTTGGCGTGTTTGTGGCGGGTGGTGTTGTCTATGTCATCTTGCAGGTAGTTGGTTTAGATAGCTTAACAGCAGGTGTTTGGAGTCAAGTTTTGTTGGTTGGTGCTTTAGTGGGATGGTTAGTTACTTATCTCACCAGAGTGTTGCGACAAGACATGACGTATCACCAGCAACGGCAAAATTACGAAGAAGCATTTTTGCAAAAAAGGTTAGATGAACTCACACCAGAAGAATTAGCCAAACTGCAAGCGGAGATTGAACAAGAAAACAAATCTCGCGATTCCTCCTCAAAGGTGTAAAGTGTTGGGTGTTGTCATTTGATCGCCGACACTATCGTTGAAAAATGAACTCAATTTCTGATTGCTTCAAACGCTTGCGATCGCGCGGTGCTTGTGCTTTAATTCCCTTCGTGACAGCTGGCGATCCAGACTTGGAGACAACTGCTGAAGCTTTGCGGGTTTTAGATGCTGCTGGAGCAGATATGATTGAACTCGGAGTACCATACTCCGATCCTCTAGCAGATGGACCTGTAATTCAAGCCGCAGCAAGTCGGGCGCTGCAAAAAGGAACGCGCCTTGAACAAGTTTTAGAAATAGTACGTCAAGTTAGTCCTACGCTGCGATCGCCCATTATTTTATTTATGTATTACAACCCGATATTGAATCGAGGAGTTGAGACATTTTTACAACAAATTGCGGATGCTGGTGTCGCTGGTTTAGTTGTGCCTGATTTACCGCTAGAAGAAGCTGAAGGGCTGCTGAAACCTGCTCAAGAGGCGGGGATTGAAGTTGTATTATTAGTGGCTCCCACGAGTTCCCCAGAACGAATTGAGGCGATCGCCCGTGCTTCGCAAGGATTTATTTATTTAGTCAGTGTGACAGGCGTTACGGGAATGCGATCGCAAATGGAAGCACGAGTTCCTGAATTACTCAAACAAATCCGCAGTTACACCGACAAGCCCATTGGTGTAGGTTTTGGCATTTCCGCACCCGAACAAGCGCGACAAGTACGTGAATCGGGCGCAGACGCTGTGATCGTCGGAAGTGCGATAGTGAAACGCTTAGCAGATGAAAACCCCCAAGCAGGATTGCAAGCAATTGGGGAGTTTTGCCAAAGTTTAAAAGCAGCAATTAGCGATTAACACTACTCATATCCGCATAGCGATCGCCTGCTGCAACTCCTTTGGGAGCAACTTCAGTAATACGTTGGAGTTCGGCTGATGTAAGTGTAATATCAACTGCGGCAACGTTTTCCTCTAGATATTTCTGCCGTTTTGTGCCAGGAATCGGTACAATATCGTTTCCTTGGGCGAGTAACCAAGCAAGTGCTAATTGTCCTGGGGTGACGCCTTTTTCGGCAGCAATTTCCTTGACTCGCTCCACGAGTTGCAGATTTTTATTAAAATTCTCACCTTGAAACCGAGGTAGATTCCGGCGGAAGTCATCAGGTGCAAAATCATCAGGGCTGGTAATTTGTCCTGAGAGAAATCCGCGTCCGAGGGGACTATAAGCAACAAACCCGATTCCTAATTCACGAATAGTAGGTAAAATCTCGTCTTCAACTTCTTCACGTTGCCATAGCGAGTATTCTGATTGTAAAGCGCTAATGGGGTGCGTAGCGTGAGCGCGGCGAATTGTTGTAGGTGCGGCTTCTGAAAGTCCAAGATAGCGAACTTTACCTTGTTGGACTAATTCTGCCATTGCGCCGACAGTTTCTTCGATGGGTACATTGGGATCGACGCGGTGCTGATAATACAAATCAATGTAGTCTAATCCTAAGCGTTGTAATGAGGCATCACACGCTTGACGGACGTATTCAGGACTACCATTAACGCCGCGAAAACTACTATCTTCGCCACGGATAATACCAAACTTGGTTGCAAGAATAACTTCTGCACGGCGATCGCGAATTGCTTTACCAACAAGTTTTTCGTTTGTACCAGAACCGTACATATCTGCTGTATCAAGGAAGGTGACACCGAGATCTAACGCGCGGTGAATTGTAGAAATTGCTTCAGCTTCATCTCCAGTACCATAAAATTCCGACATTCCCATGCATCCAAGTCCCTGTTCAGACACAGTGAGTCCTTGAGTTCCCAGATTTCGTGTTTTCATGTTGTCTCTCAGATTTATTGCAATTAATGTGCGTGAGTCTCTCTTTAGCGCTCCCTAAATCCACGCCAGTTGCACTCAACGGGGGACACCCCCAAAGGCGCACTGGCTCCCCAAAAATGGGGGACTTTTACTAGTGATTAGCTCTTAGTGGAGTAGTTAGGTGAATTAGTTTGTTGTGCTTCTAACTCCTGATAGTGTTGAATTTTCCACTGAATCACCTTCAAATTCTGCTGCAGTTCAGCAATGCGTTTTTGGACTTCAAGTTCATGCGCTTCTAAAATTGCGCGGCGATCGCTGATTGCTTCTGGTTTTTCCCGTAACAAAGTAGCAAACTGGTGCATTTGACGAATTGGCATTCCTGTAGCCCGTAAGCGAGTCAAAAATTCAATTCGAGCAATATCTGCTGCTGAGTAACGGCGATGTCCATTGCTTCCCCTATTAACTGGCTCAAGTAGCCCATTACGCTCGTAATAGCGCAGTGTATGCACACTCAAACCTGTTCGTGCTGCAACTTGTCGAATGTCCGTGTCCATGAATATCACCTTAGAACTTAGAGTGCGCTCTAAGTCAAGCCTTTTTCAGAAAAAGAGGAGCGAGGGAGTAGGAGCGAGGAGCGAGTAAAAAGATTGAATTAAACCTTTCTTCTTGATGTTTTATCTTCCTCTAACCTCTCGCCCCTTCTTTGTAAAGCGCAATAGCACGCTCAATTACAGACTAACGATGACTTGTAAAATATACAGGTTATGCAAAAATTGCATAGCAGGTTTATAGAGAAAACAGGCTAACTGACAAAGCCCAGAGAAAACGCGTAGTTTAGAGAAAGATTATGGCTGACCGTAGAGTTCATGTAGAAGAGGCAAACCGCAAACAAAGGCTAAAGCAACATCATCGCTTGTTTTTATGGCTTTCTCTCGCCGCAGGCTTAATTTTTTTACAGGGATATATGATCGCACCACTTATCCCTCGTCTGGCACAAATTTTTCAAGTTCCAGAGCAAGAGATCGGCTTTATTGTCCCAGCTTATATGCTTGCTTATGCTCTAGCAGCCCTCTTTTATGGAATCCTTTCGGATCGTTTCGGGCGCTGGCCCGTGATGCGTGCTTCGGTTTGCATCTTTATTATTTGTACCGCACTGACTGCAACAGCTCAATCTGCCTCGCAGATGGTTTTCTGGCGTCTTTTAACTGGACTAGGTGCTAGTGGAGTTATACCACTAACGTTTGCCTTGATTGGAGATTTGTTTCCCTTTCGCGAAAGAGGACAGATGTTGGGTATGGTGTTTGCTTATATGGAAGGAGGTATGGCTTTTGGCTCTGCGGGGGGAGCGATTCTTGAACCCTTTATAGGTTGGCAGGTACTATTTGTTGGGACTGCGATCGCAGCAGCAGTTATTTTGTGGCGCTTGCACCGCTATGAAGCACTGTTTGATACTCCACAGGCTGCTGAGCCACTACGCTCGATTCGTCAGGTTTTTGCAGGCTACCGCAGTGTGTTATCAACTTGGCGTGGAAAGCGAACTTATATCTATGTTTTTTTGAACGCGATCTTTCACTCAGGGGTTTATACCTGGCTAGGACTTTACTTATTGCAGCGCTACAACTTGGGAGAGGCAAGAATCGGGCTAGCAATTTTTGGATACGGCATTCCAGGTTTGATTTTTAGTCCGATGATTGGCAAAGCGGTGGATCGTTGGGGACGCAGATGGCTTATCCCACCAGGACTGGGCATAGCTGCGATCGCAGGGTTTATGATGATCTTCCAAATTCCCTTGACCTTGACTACTACCGCTATTTTGATTTTGTCTCTTGGCTATGACCTGACTCAGCCTTTATTTGCAGGAATTGTAACAGACCTAGGTTCCGCAAGAAGTCTAGGACAAACAATGGGGTTCAAAGTTTTTACACTATTTACTGGATTTGGAATTGGTAGTCTCATATTTGGTGAGGCGCTTCGTTGGGGCTTTGGTCCAACACTGGCTATTTTTAGTACAATCCAATTGCTAGCAGCCGTTGTCGCAATTCCGTTGTTTCGCTCAGAGGCTCCTAAGAAAGAGGCGGAAATTAAAGCAGTAGAAGCTTGGGATGAGCAAGAAGAATAGACAAACTTGATATCAGGGTCGAATGATACGATGCATATCAAGTGATGGTGGAGTGATTTCTGTTTGGCTGATCATGTCATGAATTTGCCCTCGATGGTGCGTTTGGTGATTGAAAAAATGCGCTACGAGTAAATCAACAGGATCGTTACAGACTCTACCAGAATTATTTGTATACTGAATTGAGCTACTTAAAAACTCCTCAGTTAAACTTGCAGCAAAGTTTTCAATCCGCTGATCTTCGGTTTGACGCACTTGCCATAATTCGTCAAAGTCGTTGTAGAGAATTGCGTCTAGATTAGTTGATGACATGGCTTTGCCCTCGAAACGCCCTAACCAAATGCGATCACCTACCATAATATGATTTAGCGTTCCGTGAATAGTTTTAAAAAATGCTGGACGAATCTGTTTGCGTTCATCATCACTTAATTGACCGCAAGTGTCGTACAGTTTGCGATTTGCTAATGTGTTGTATTTTGCTAATAATTGAAAATGCTGGGTGAGCATAGATTCTCCTTTAAGACATTGGCGAATGAATTCGCTGCTAGACAAACGAAGTCCACCTTCGTGGACTTACAATCAATTAAAACTCTTACTAAGAGTGTGCGCAGGCACACTTTGTTTATATAGCCCCGACTTTAGTCGTAGGGCATCTACAATTCATATTGGTTCAAAATAAAATTAAAGCTATGGAAGAACTGCTAACTCTCAAAGAAATGCTGCTTAAGGGTGACATTTCTGGTGCATTAGTGATGGTTGAAGAACTTGAAGAAATGGGTCGTAATGACATTATTAAAACAATTCGGAGTCATGCCGTTATTCTGTTGTTACACCTGATCAAACAGCAAGCCGAAAATCGGACAACTCGTTCTTGGGAAGTTTCAATTCGTAATTCTGTGCGAGAAATTCAGCGAGAAAATCGAGCTTACTATCTTACGTCAGAGGAGTTGCTTGAAACCTTGGAGGAGGCTTATTTAAATGCAATTGACGAGGCTTCATTAGAAGTTGAAGAAGGGCGCTATGAACCGGAAGAATTAGAGCAACGAGTGAATAAAGTAGAAATCTTACAACATGCGCTAAATTTAATTGCACCGTTGAATAGTTAGATATTTTGTTGATTGTTGTCGGCGATCGCCTTATTTAGTACGCTTTGCTAAAAAGTTCAGCATTGCAGTAGCTACAGCATCTGGCGCGTCAATTAAGAAATCATGACCGCCGCGCTTAAGAATCACAAGTTCAGCATTAGGAATACCTTGAGCAAGTTCTTGAGAAAACTTCAGTGGTGTTAGAATATCTTGCTGACTTACTAAAACTAGCGTAGGGCAACTAATTTGTGGTAAACGGTCTAAAGTATCGCTATTTATAATCGCTCGACTTTGATGATATAGCCCTTGTGGAGTCGGCGGAAAAGGATACTCCATTTGAAACTTGAGTGCTGCTTCGATAGCGCCTGGAGTTGCATAAAAATCTTCACTCACTGCCCAGGGTAACACTACATAAAAATAAGCTTCGGGATCTAGAATGCGTGGCAGATCGCCTAGTGTTTCGATAATGCTACAGAATCGGCGATCGCATGACGCAAAAGTCGCCAACAAGATTAAACTATGTAGCTTTTCTGGGTGTGCTAATGCTAATTCTTGGGCAATTTGACCTCCCATCGAATGACCAGCAACATGAATTCTACTCACACCGATGTGTTCTAGTAGTATTGCCGTATCATCTGCCATTTGTTTGATACTGTAGGGACTATCAGGCGCAGAACTTTGTCCGATACCACGATTATCTAAGCGAATGACTTGATACTGGGCGACAAGTGACGGCATTAATAAATCCCAGTGCGCATAATCGCAGGCGAAACCAGGAATTAATAATAAAGGCTCGCCTGTTCCCTGAATGTCATAGAATAATTCAATTCCGTTAGCCTGAAGTTTTGGCATAGGTGATTTTGAATTAGTTTTACTGAATTGTGTTTGCTGATTGGTTAAATAACAAGTTCCTTGATTTTTCAATATCGAGTGCTTGATCTTTAAATGCTTCTGCTTTCTCGTAAGCATGAATCGTCGCTGGACGTGCTTTAATGGTTCCAAACCAGCGCTGCAAGTGAGGGAAATTCTCTAGCTTTTGTCCTTGACGTTCATACGGTACAATCCACGGATAAGCAGCAATGTCAGCGATTGAATAGTTATTACCTGCCAGAAAAGTGCGATCGCTTAACCGTTTATTCATGACTGCATACAAACGTCCTGTTTCATTGACGTAGCGGTCTATTGCATAAGGAATCTTTTCGGGTGCATACTGACTAAAATGATGATTTTGCCCTGCCATTGGTCCTAAACCGCCCATTTGCCAAAATAACCATTGCAAGATTTCAGCACGTTGGCGGATATCTGTTGAAATCAGTTTTCCCGTTTTTTCGGCTAAATACAGTAGAATTGCTCCTGATTCAAACACTGAAATGGGTTCGCCGCCATCTGCTGGGGCGCGATCGACAATTGCCGGAATTCGGTTATTTGGGGCAATTTTAAGAAAATCGGTCTTAAACTGATCTCCCGTACCAATGTTGACAGGAATAATTGTATAAGGAAGTTCGACTTCCTCTAGAAACATTGTAATTTTGTGACCGTTGGGCGTTGTCCAGTAATAAACGTCAATCATTGATATCTCTTAATTGAGTACAAAGTTTGATGGTTGCGATATACAATTTACAGTGATTTCAGCTTTATTATTTTTTTATCTTTAACTGAAAATTTTCGTCATAATCTGCTAAAGCAGGATAAGCGATCGCTGGCGTTTTATCAATCGATAAAAGTCTTTTTTGGTAGGTTTCTAAATAATGCTGTCTTTGTTCTTCACCTACACGATTTACTGCCCAAGCGATAAACGGTGGTAATACATCAAATCCAACAAAACGAAAGATCCCATGATGAATTGGAAACAAGATATCGTCAATAAATCCATTTAATCCTGTTTCGGTGTACATAGTTTCTGAACCACCAGTAGTCAATGACAACATTGCTTTCTTACCTTGAAACGTACCATTGTCATACCATTTTCCACTACCATAAATACGTTCCATTGCGAATACTCGATCAACCCAGCCTTTGAGAATTGCTGGCACAGAAAACCACCACAGGGGAAACTGAAAAATGAGCACATCGCACCAATCTAGTTTCTCCATTTCTGAGCGAATATCGAGTGCAAAACCGTCGATTTCAGTTGCATACAATTCTTCAGTTTGTTGTTTGAAGTACTCTGGATTCTTTTGGGATGTAAAATTACGACGATCTGAGACAGGATCAAATTTCATCCTATACAAATCAGAAATTTTAACTTCATGTGCTGCATTTTCTAGTACTGCTTTGGCATGACGGGTTAATGCACCATTAAAGCTTTTTGGTTCGGGATGTGCGTGAACAATAAAAACTTTCATGCAGGTATACTCCTTACAATCCACTCGCATATTGAATCGGTAAATTCAGTTTTTCCTCTTGCTGTAATTCTTGCGCTGCACGGTAAGCCCAGTAAGGATCGCGTAACATCTCGCGCCCAAGGAGGACAATATCTGCACGTCCATTGCGGATAATGTCATCAGCTTGCATTGCGCTTGTAATTGAACCTACCGCTGCTGTCGCGATTTCAGCTTCGTGGCGAATTTTCTCTGCAAAAGGCACTTGCCAACCCGCACCGAAGGGATAGTTTTTGTAATCAGGAGAATTAAAACCCGAACTACAGTCGATTAAGTCCACACCTTCAGCTTTCAGCTTTTTAGCAAGTTCCACCGAGTCTTCGATTGTCCAACCGCCTTCTATCCAATCAGAACACGATAACCGTGCTGTTAATGGTAAACGTTCTGACCAAACTTCGCGCACTGCTTGCGTTGTTTCAATCGCAAAGCGAATACGGTTGACAAAACTGCCGCCATACTCATCAGTACGTTGATTGGCAAGAGGTGAGTAAAAGCTGTGTGCTAAATAGCCGTGGGCAAAATGGAGTTCTATCCATTCATAACCCGCTTCTAAAGCCCGCAATGCGGCGGTGCGAAACGCATTTTGAACTTCTTGAATATCTTCTTTAGTCATTTCTTTCGGAACCCGCCATAGCTTATTACCAAAAGCTAGGGGACTCGGTGCAATAGTTGTCCAACCACCTTCTTCATCTTTAAGCGAATGATCGCCTTCCCAAGGACGTGCGGAACTTGCTTTTCTACCAGCGTGGGCTATTTGAATTCCTGGTACTGCACCGTGCGCTTTGATAAATTGGTTGATGCGTTGTAGCGGTTCGATGTGCTTGTCTGCCCAAATTCCCGCATCACCTGGAGAAATTCGTCCCCGCGCTTCGACTGCGGTAGCTTCGGCAATAATTAATCCTGCACCACCTACTGCACGCGAACCTAGGTGAACTAAATGCCAATCGGTTACTACACCATCGTGCGAACTATACTGACACATTGGGGAAACACCAATACGGTTGTGTAATGTGACGTCTTTGAGTTGATAAGTATCAAATAACTGTGGCATTATTTTCCTCTTGAGCAATTAAAAGCGGATGCAAATTTTACCGAAGTGCGAACCACTTTCCATATATTTCAGCGCTTCTGGTACTTCGTGGAAAGGATACACGCGATCAACTACAGGGCGTAATTTGTGTAATGCGATCGCCGAATTCATCGCCGCGAACATCTCACGCGAACCGACATAAATGCCTTGTACACAAACGTTTTTCATCACAATTGCTGCGGTAGCAACTTCGCCTTTACCACCGCTTAAAACCCCAATCAAACTAACTTGTCCGCCGTGACGTACTGCGCGTAGCGATTCTGATAATGTTCCTGCGCCACCGACTTCAACGACATAATCAACACCTTTACCGTCGGTGAGTTCGCGCACTCGATTACCCCACTCTGGAAGTTGTTTATAATTAATTGTTTCTGCTGCGCCCATTTTGCGGACACGTTCTAGTTTCTCGTCGCTGCTTGATGTAGCGATGACTTTCGCACCTGCAATTTTGGAAAACTGCAAGGCAAATATTGAAACTCCGCCAGTTCCTTGCACCAATACTGTATCGCCTGCTTTTAAATTACCAGCATGAAAAAGCGCATTCCACGCTGTTACAGCTGCACAAGGTAACGTTGCAGCTTCCTCATCGGTAAGATGTTCGGGTACGTGAATCACGCCATCTTCATGTAGCACCACGTACTCAGCTAAAATTCCATCAATCGCACCACCTAAAGCCGATTGCGTAATTTCTTGCGTCAGTTCACCACCTAACCACTTTTGAAAGAAAATTCCGGCAACGCGATCGCCTACTTTAACTCGCGTTACACCTTCGCCTACTGCGACAACTGCGCCTACACCGTCAGAAAAAGGAATTCTTGGTAAAGGTAATTTGGGATCGTACAAACCTTTAACTACCAATAGATCGCGGTAGTTTAAGGAAGCCGCACGCATTTTCACGAGAACTTGTCCGTAACTCAGTTGAGGATCGGGGCGTTCGGTTAGTGTCAGCGCATCAATGCCAAACTGTTGAATTTCGTATACCTTCATCGTCCTTTACTGTTTATTAACCTTGACGTTAACGTTAATATAGATTGAAAAAAATTACTGGCTGTTGATTTGCTCAATACATTTTTGAATCTTAGTAATATTTGTCTCTAACTCTGAACGAAACTGCGCGAGTGCGGTCAGTTTATCATCGGTTTCTTGAAGATGCGCTTGCAGGATGGTTAACACCTTTTGCTTGGCTTTGAGTTCTGTTGGATCTTCAAAGTACAAGTCAATAACACTCGCAATCTCTTCGAGAGTTAGTCCGAGTGACTTGAGGCAATCAATTTTTTGGAGTCGCAAAAACTCAGCTTCCGTATAATAGCGAAAGCCACCTCCCTCTCGTTCACTTGGATGCAATAATCCTAGATTTTCGTAATAGCGAATTGTTCTTGGAGTTACGCCAGCTTTTTGTGCCAGTTCTCCGATTCGCATTTTTTCAGTCACTTTATTTACTGATGCACCAGATTGACGTTAACGTTAACTTGAGATTACTCGTTTTTTTCTTTGGTGTCAAGCACTTAGAAATTGCAGATGTACAGATAGAATCTGCCTTCACAAGTTGACAAACTTTTATTGATTTTGAGCTAATTTCCAGCATTCGGTGGCGATCGCCCAATCTTCTTGAGTATTGATAATTAAAACACGCACTTGAGAATCGGCAGTAGCAATATCGGTATCGCCTGGAGAATCAGCATTTTTGTCTAAATCGAGCTGTAAACCGAGAAAAGCAAACGATTCACACGCTAAAGCACGAACTTGGGCTTGATTTTCACCGACACCCCCCGTAAAGACTAATGCATCCAAACCCCCCAGAGTTGCTAGCATTGCACCAATGTGTTTGCGTAATGAATGCACATACATATCAAACGCGAGTTGGGCGCGAAAGTTACTTGATGCGATCGCACTTTGAATTTGGCGCATATCTTGAGATATACCAGAAATTCCTTTTAAACCAGAAGCGTAATTTAAAATTTCATCTAATTTATCTGCATCAAGTTCGCGATCGCGCAGCAGGTAAATCAAAATTCCTGGATCAATCGAACCACAGCGACTCCCCATCATTAACCCTTCTAGCGGAGTAAAGCCCATTGTTGTGTCAATACTCACTCCACCACGAATTGCTGATAAAGAACAGCCATTGCCCAAATGACAAATAACAAGACGTAAAGAGTGTAATTCGCAATTTAACAGCGTTGCAGCCCGATGCGCACAATACTGGTGACTAATACCGTGGAAACCATAGCGACGAATCCCTTGCTCAAACCATTCGTAAGGTCCTGGATAAAGTGCTGCGCTTAGTGGTATTCGACTATGAAAAGCAGTATCAAACACTGCAACTTGTGGTAGAGATGGTAGCAGTTGTTCAATCGCTTCAATGCCCTCAAGATTTGCTGGATTGTGTAAGGGAGCAAAATCAGATAACAGTAAAATGGTATCTTTAACTTCTGGAGTAATCAACGTTGCTTCGCGGTAATCTTGACCGCCATGTACGACACGATGACCTGCAATATCAATCTCAGCAAGATTTTCAATTGCCTGTGTTTTACCGCTCACCAAAGTATCTAATAAGTAAGAAATAACATCAGGGCGCGAGTTGGTTTCGAGTTCGGTTTCTAAAACTGCACCTTGAGCATTAATTTTGATTGCAGCTACTCCATGATGCCGACTCCAGTCTACTTTAGCTTCCCACAGAGGATGTAGAGGTGAATTGGGTAAAGTGTCACTGAGTTCATACAAGCAATTTTTTTGGCTACTAGATCCTGCGTTCAGTACAAGGATTTTCATAGAAACAGCCTTTTTTTCTTACATGACTACTGTAGCGATTGAGAAGCTTGAAGATGTGTTGTTAATAGTACACAAATGTTTCTTGCTTAGCTAACGAACGATTATGAATAGTCATAACAATTGTTTGAAAAGTTTAACGCAAAAATACTCAAGCTCAAGATAAAATCAGACTAATTTGCATTTAGTTGAAGTTAAGCCGAGATAAATACTTTCTTATCTGAAAGTTAGAGTTGAGTAATACAGCAGGTGTTTATGCTACTGTCAATTGACAGAAAAATAAAGTACACCACTGATAGAGCGTGTAAAATAGCTTTAGTCTGTCCAATACGATAGAAGGGGCGATCGCGCTGATGCTACGATCTGTTCCCAAAAGACTGACAGCAGGATTTTTCGTTGTCTTAGCATTTGCATTAGGCAATGCAGCAATTTCTTATCGCAGTACACAAAAACTGATTGCTAACGAACAAGCGATCGCCCACAGTCATCAAGTTTTAGCAGAACTAGAAACAACACTTTCAAAACTTAGAGATGCAGAAACAGGACAACGAGGCTACTTACTTACAGGAGACACTCAATATTTAGCACCCTATGTGTTGGCAAGAACTCAAACACGGGCACAAATTGCTAAACTCAAGCAATTAACAGCAGATAACTCTCAACAAGAAATTGCGCTGCTAGAACAAAAAATAGCTGCCAAACTTGCAGAACTAGAACGCACAATTGACTTAGAGCAAAAGAATGACTTTGATGCCGCAAGAAACATGGTGCTATCTGGTCAAGGAAGGCAGTTAATGAACGATATTCGCCAAATTATCGGCGAAATAGAAAAAAACGAGCGTTTAAGGTTACAACAACGCGCTCGACAATCAGACATCGGCTTTCGTGATGAGACAGTAACATCCTCAATTGCTACCTTACTGAACATCGGGCTGCTGATGCTGTTGTATTACTTGATTCATCGCTACACCAAACAACGCCAACAAGCAGAAGATTCGCTGCGAGAAGCTAACCAAACGTTAGAAACACTGATTCAATCATCACCACTCGGAATTGTGGCACTGACACCAAGTGGCAACGTGAGTTTATGGAATCCTGCGGCTGAAAGAATTATTGGCTGGAACAATCGCGAGATTATTAACCAGTACTTGCCACTTCTCGACAATCAACAACTTCGCCAGCGCATATTACAAGGTGAGGCAATTCATGATATTGAACTAAGCTGTTATAAAAAAGATGGTCAAGCGATCGCGATTTCGCTTTCTACTGCACCACTGCGCGATGCTACCGATCAGATTAATGGCATTATGGCAGTCATTGCCGATATTAGCGATCGCTATGCCGCAGAACAAACAATTCGCGAACAAGCAGCATTACTCGATATTGCTACCGATGCAATTTTTGTACAAGATTTAGACAACCGAATTTCATTCTGGAATAAAGGTGCAGAACGTTTGTATGGTTGGCTAACTCAAGAAGCTTTGGGGAGAAATGTTTATGAACTTTTGCACGCACAACCAGTAGTAGAAATTTCAGTTTCGCAAGAAAACTTGATCGCTTATGGTGAGTGGCAAGGTGAGTTGTGGCAAATAGATAAAAATGGCAAACAAATTATTGTAGCAAGCCGTTGGACATTAGTCCGCGATGTACAAGGAAACCCTAAATCAATTTTAGTTGTTAATACAGAAATCACTGAGAAAAAAAAGCTAGAGGCACAACTTTTACGCGTGCAACGAATGGAAAGTATTGGAACCTTAGCAGGTGGAATCGCCCACGATCTCAACAATGTCTTGACACCGATTTTAATGTCAGTACAACTTTTGCAAATGAAATTCAGCGATTCTCAAAGCCAAAACTTGCTCAATTCGTTAGAAAGTAATGTCAAACGAGGCGCAGCGTTAGTCAAACAAGTGCTATCTTTTGCGCGTGGTTTTGAAGGCGATCGCGTTACCTTACAAGTCAGACACTTAATATCAGAAATTACTCATCTTATTCAAGAAACTTTTCCTAAATCAATTGAACTCTTTACAGATATCTCTCCTAATTTATGGGCAATTTTTGGTGATGCTACGCAGCTTCATCAAGTGTTGATGAACTTAGTCGTTAATGCCCGCGATGCAATGCCTAATGGAGGTATTTTAAGTATTCAAGCAACAAATGTTCTTATTGATGAACAGTACGCCCAGATGAATCTGGAAGCAACAGTTGGGTCGTATGTCGCAATTACAGTTACTGATACTGGCGTTGGCATTCCACCAGAAATTATAGAGCGGATCTTTGAACCATTTTTTACAACTAAAGAAGTCGGTAAAGGTACTGGATTAGGTCTTGCCACAGCGATTGGAATTGTCAAAAATCATGGTGGTTTTGTCAATGTTTACAGTGAAGTAAGTAATGGCACACAATTTACTGTGTACCTACCAGCAACAGAAGGAACCGAAACACAAACAACTCAGGAAGGAGAAATTCTTTCAGGCAATGGTGAATTAATTTTGGTTGTGGATGACGAAACAGGAATTCGGGAAGTTACCAAACTCTCTTTAGAAACATACAATTATCGTGTTTTAACTGCTAGCAATGGAGTTGAAGCGTTAGCAATATATGCTGATCGCCAAGATGAGATTTCTGCTGTTTTACTTGACATGATGATGCCTTCTATGGATGGCGCGATTACAATTATGACATTGCAGAAGATGAATCCTTTAGTAAAAATTATTGCTATTAGTGGACTTAGTTCAAATGAAAAAATTGCGGCAACAACAGGCTCAGGTGTACAAGCTTTCTTACCAAAACCTTGTACAGCAAAAGAGTTAATAGAAACTCTCCATAGTGCAATAGAGTAGAATTTAAAAAAACCTAGAAATAGTAAGAGAAAAGAGAAAGCGATCGCCGCAGGTAATAGTTTAAAAGGGAGTAGAATTACTCATGAAAATATAAGAATAATAGCTTTTGAAAGCCAGTAGAAATGAACATGAATTAAAGGTTTATGAAAAAATATGAGTTTTGAACTGATTTTTCTTAACTCAACACTTAATAACTTCTCATCAACTGTTAACCATTAACCAACATAAAAAGTGTAATATGTAATTTTACCCATCTATTTAATAGATATTTTCCTAAAGATCATTTCCCAGCTACCGCTTAATAGTTAGTATAAGTGTGAAGAGACGACAGGCGTGAACCATCCACTATGAAAATATTGATAGTAGAGGATGACGAATTTATTACTGAAGCACTGCGCTTAGTTTTGACGCAGCAACATTATGCAGTAGAAACAGCGCACGATGGTGAAGCAGCTTGGGAGTTAGTACAAGTGTTTGCTTACGATTTGATTTTGCTTGATGTCAAGTTACCAAAATTAGATGGTATTAGTCTCTGTCGTCGCTTACGATCGCGTGGCTATCAAATGCCGATATTGTTAATTACAGGACAAGATAGCAGTCACGATCGCGTCGTTGGTTTAGATGCAGGTGCAGACGATTATTTAGTCAAACCATTTGATCGCGATGAATTGGTGGCGCGAGTCCGTGCTTTGTTGCGTCGTGGCGATCTCATTTCAGCACCAGTACTAGAGTGGGGTAAACTGCGTCTCGATCCGAGTAGTTGTGAAGTGACATACGATCAACAACTGATTCATTTAACGCCCAAAGAGTACGCGCTTTTAGAGCTTTTTCTGCGCAATAGTCGTCGTGTATATAGCTGTAGTGCAATTTTAGAGCACCTATGGTCTTTTGATAAAACTCCTGGCGAAGAAGCAGTAAGAACCCAAATAAAAGGCTTACGACAGAAATTAAAAGCTGTAGGTGCAAATGACTTGATTGAAACAGTCTACGGCATTGGCTACCGCTTAAAACCACTTGAAGCCGCGTCAATATCATCGGTATCGGAAATTGGCAAGCAAACGCAACAACAAACTTTGTTTGCGATCGCAGGAGTGTGGCATCAATTTAAAGAGCGCGTTAGTCAGCAGGTAACATTAATAGAACGAGCAATTATTGCTCTACTACAAGAAAAACTCACCGATGAACTACGGGCAACAGCAGAATACGAGGCGCATACATTAGCAGGTTCTTTGGGAACATTTGGCGTGGGTGAAGGTTCGCGTATTGCCAAAAAAATTGAACGCATATTTCAAGGAAATCAGCCGATCGAACACGAAACAGCAGGACACTTATGTCAACTAGTAACAGCTTTACGACAAGAAATACAGCGTCCTGAAACCGAAGTTGTGAAAACACATCGAGAAGAGACATCGGCCTTAGTGTTAATTATTGACAGCGATCGCTTGCTGACAGAAGAATTAGCGGTCGCCGCACACCAACAAGGAATCCGTGTAGCAGTTGCCAACAGTATCATCACTGCGCGCGAAGCAATTTATCGCGAAAATCCTCAAGTTGTGTTAATTGATATTGCAATTTCCTCGACAATCGAAGACAGTTTGCAACTAATAACTAAATTCCACGCTCAAACTCCATCAGTTCCTGTTTTAGTTTATACAGCACGCGATAGTTTTGGCGATCGCCTAGCAGTCGCCAAGTATGGAGGACGCTATTTTTTCCAAAAGTCAACTCCACCTGCACAAGTGATTGCTAAAGTCTCTCAGATATTACAAAGCAGCGATCGTACTGTTGCCAAGGTTATGGTAGTTGATGACGATCCACAAATTCTGGCTACTGTCCGTAGCTTGCTCGAACCTTGGGGCATGAAAGTAACAACTTTAGCCGATCCGCGTCACTTTTGGGAAACCCTAGCAAGTGCCCTTCCAGACTTACTGATTTTAGATATCAAAATGCCCCACATTAGTGGAATTGAACTTTGCCAAGTTGTACGCAACGATCCACTTTGGGGTAGCTTACCAATTGTATTTCTGACAGCATACAACGACACTGATGCTGTTAATCAAGTGTTTGGTGCAGGTGCAGATGATTTTGTCAGTAAGCCAATTGTTGGTCCAGAATTAGTGACTCGAATTGTCAATCGTTGGGAACGAATTAAACTGTTGCGTAATCTTGCAGAAATTGATCCACTCACAGGAGTATCCAATCGCCAAAAAGCAATTCAAGAATTTGAGACATTCCTCAAGCCAGGTAAAGCAGACAATCAATACCTTTCTTTGGCAATGATTCGCCTAGATTCCTTACAGCAAATCAATCTTATGCATGGTTATGCTAAAGGAGATGCACTCTTACGTCGTGTTGGACAACTTCTGCAACAATTCTTTCATGACGAAGCAATTATCTGCCGTTGGGCAGGAGCAGAATTTCTAGTAGGAATGTATGGTACAAGTCATAGCGATGGAAAAGCAAGATTGAGTGTAGTACAAGAAATGCTGTATCAAGAATTTATCGCTGATGGCACTGAATTTCAACTGAATTTCAGTATCGGCTTCGCACGTTATCCTGAAAATGGTACTGATTTACAATCACTTTACTCAGCAGCAATGACCGCACTTACACCGATGCAAATTGCTGCAACTTATGCTTAAGAATGCGAATAAACAAAGTCCACGGAGGTGGACTTACTAATAAAAGTTTTGTCTTAGTGTACAAAGATATACTTTGCTCTAGTAGTTCCGACTTTAGTCGGAGGAAGTTTGCAATTCGTGCTTTAAGCCGTAAATTTCTAAAATCATGAATGCTAAGACAGCGATCGCACTCAATGCAATTAAGTCTTTACCTGCTAACGTCAGTACGCTGCCAAATGAAAATAACAGAATGACGCTGGCAATAATCCAATCAACTTCGATTAAGACGATCATCCATACAGCGATCGCATTAATTGGGCGGGAGGAAGCAACTATGTAAACGGCAATTCCTACTAAAAGCAACCCAATTCCCAAAATTTTCAATTGCTCAGGTAATGTCAGCCCAAACATTATAAATGTATTAGACACTAACAGTTGAGCAATCGGTTCACTTAATAATAGCAAAATGATACCACTAAGAACACAGGCGAAACTATCAAGTTTCAAGGTTGTTTCCAAAGATGGTGTTACAACTTTTTTAAGCATGACTGTCTTGAGGATAGAAGGTTTAAACAGCGGTTGATATTGTTATTGTTCGCCGCTTACTCTGAATTATTGAAACTATTCTGAATAGAATCAATTACCACACAGGTAATTAAACTTAGGAATGTGTTGTTAGATGATAAATAGCTAGATGCCACTTTGGCGATAATGAGGCGATCGCCAAGGTTGAAGTCAGCTTGATTTAGCCGTCATTAGCAATTCGCAGTTTCATGAGGCAATAACTTCATCTCGGACAATGTGTAACCGGATAATTTTAGGACGGCTTTGCTCATCAGGAAAATGGCAATGAACTGCATCGCGTACCATCTCCCGCAGAATTTTCAAGTTATCTGCCTGAGTGAATATCGACTCACCCCATGCCCTAGCAGTATAACCACCATCGGGATCATCTTCAACCAAAAACACAATTTCAGTCATTGCTGATAATTTCTAAAACGCGTAATTCATTGTAAAGTTTGCCTGATTCGATTATCAGCGATCGCCTGTGCTGTTGTTGCTATGAGGATGGGTGATCGCTCCTCTAAAAATCAATGTATGGATCTCTTTGTCCCGAAATAATTGCTATAGCATTTACAAGTGAACGAGTAGCTTCTACACAAAGTGCAGTTTCTCGGAAATTTGCGTTTCGTTTATGTTGAAGAGTTACAGTAAGCTGATAAGCGTCTTTTACGTATTTGCGTAGTGATTCATTTGAGCCACCTAGTAGCTGGGTAGCAATATAGTCTTCTAGCATTCTTTTAGCGTCAGTTTTACTTGGGTTTACCTCATCTAAAGAAGGGTGTAAGTTTGGGTCATATACTGCTTGTGCCAAAGATATTATTGCTTCTCGGCAAAGTAGACCTACAGCCTGGTAGTCCTCTTCGTTTTTTGCATTAGCTAAAGCCTGTACTATTTTATCTATATTACGGTCAACTCTTGCCCATCCTGTTGGTTCTACAAGCTGTTGTGCTTCTCTTTGCTGTAACGACAGCGTTAAGCTGTCAATCACTGGTTGATAAAGGTTAGTAATGTAATACCGAGTTGATAGTGCTTCTCAGCGCCCAATAGCTTAGCTCACGACGGCAAATGATCCTTCACATCATAATCAAAGGCATGATCGCTCTTCTACTTCCTCAAGCGATCGCCAGCGTGAAGATAACGACTGATGCTTTGCGCGATCGCCCTCCTACCCCCTAGCCGCGATCGCGCCTTGCTAGAAGTTTGCATTTACAAATGCACTGAGATCATGCCAGCTATTTTGGGATCAGAAAGCACTAATTGCTGGAGAAAGCCAGTATCAAGTACGAACAGCTTCTAGAATCCGAGAAAAGTAAAAGCGAGTGCGTGTCATTGCTTGGCGTTGAATTGTCAACCCTTGGCTATTGAGAATTTTGACAACATCAGCTTCTTTGTGTAGATAAGCACGAGTAGCTTTACTAGGTCCTGGAAAGAAACTACCAATCTTTTTTAGCAAACTTAAAGCAGGAGTCTTAGGGGCAAAGCTGAGAATCAAGCGCGATTCGGCTAATGAACACAAATGCGAAATCATCTCTGCGGCTTGCTCTTGCGGATAGTGAATTAGCACATCTAAACAAACTACTGTATGGTATTTACCACTAAGGTGTTCCAGGTCTTGTACAGCAAAGGTAAGATTATTTGTATCAGCTAATTCTGCTACAGCGCGTTTAGCTTCGCCTATCATCTTTTCTGAAATGTCACTTGCGTAAACTCTGGCACCAGCTTGCGCTAAAGGAATACTCAAACTCCCGACACCACAACCTGCATCACAAATTGACATTCCGGCTAAATTATCGTCTTGTAGCCAGTTGAGAACTGTTTCGACGGTTTGTTGATGTCCATTACGGATATCAAGTTGTACTTTATTGACTTCACCACCGCAATAAATTCGTCGCCAGCGATCAAACCCTGTAGAGTTGAAGTAATCTTTGACTATTGTTTTATCGTCTGCTGCGTTCATAAAACCAAATTTATCATGAGTTCCCAACGCTTTAACTTACCACGGGTTAGGGGGGAAGAGAGCACAAGGAGGACAGGGTAGACGGGTAGTTGGGTAGGCGGGTAAGAGGGAAAAATAGCATTTCGTCTCTCCCACACTCTTACACTGCCACACTCCTACTCTCCCACACACCCATACTCTCTAATCTGTGCCAAGTCAGTTCTCTTGTTGTATCATCAAATCGCCAGCGTAATAGTTGGGCTACATTACTATCAATGAATTCTGGCAGGTGAATTGCTTTACGGGGTGCTGTTGTAGCAAGCGCGATCGCACTTTCAACATCACAAATACCCCAATGTACTAAATTTTGAACTCCTACAAGTAAGGGTAGTGTTGTTCCTGCTAGTGTACCGTCAACTAATTTTGCTGTACCATTAGTAACCGTAATTTGGCGTATATCCCAAGGGTATGTGCCATTGGGTAGCCCTAAAGGTGCTAAGGCATCGCTGACTAGAAAGATTTTTTGTTCGTAACCGCTTGCTTGAAGCAAAATTTTGAGCATTGTAGGACAAACGTGCTGTCCATCAGCAATTAAACCACACCAAACACCAGGATGGACGATCGCCGCACCTAACAATCCTGGTTCGCGATGATGAAGTCCTGGCATCGCGTTAAATGCATGAGTTACCATTGTTGCGCCCCTGTCAAATGCACGTTGGGCTTCATCTGCAGTTGCTTGCGAGTGACTAAGGCTAATTGTGATATCAAGTGAATGTAAATAAGCGATCGCTTCACCAGTGGTATCTAATTCGGGCGCTAAAGTGATAACTTTAACGATTGATGTATAGTCACCAATGACGCGCTGGATGTTTTCAAGAGTCAGCGGTAGTAAATATTCTGCTGGATGCGCACCGCGCTTATGGTAATTCAAAAATGGTCCTTCTAAATGCACTCCCAGAATTTTGGCTTGTTGTGGTTCATGCCTTTGCATAAATTCGGCAATAATAGCAAGCGATCGCTGAAAATTCTCGACAGAAGTTGTCACTAAAGTTGGTAGAAAACCATCAATTCCTTGTCGCCACAAGAACTTGCAGATTGCTTCTAGTTTGGGAAAATCCCCTGCTTCAATTTCGGGAAAAGCAAGCCCCAACGCACCATTGATCTGTAAATCAACGCCTCCTAAAGAAATCCAATCTCCAGCAACGTCTAAAACCTGTGCTGGGATTATTTCACTCATCGGTAAGATCTGAGTTATCCTACCGCGATCGATGCATATTTGTTGCAAGTTTGAATAACCTGGTAGCCTTGCATTGATAATATTCAAGGCGATCTTTTTTGTACCTGCCATTGATTCTTGCATCACCCTTGTTAGAAAATAACTAAACCTAAATGCAATCCCAGTTTACAGCTAGCTCCTAGCTCCTTTTATGACTCAACCGCTCATTGGTATTATTATGGGCAGCGATTCCGATTTGCCCACCATGAAAGAAGCGATCGCAGTTTGTACCGAATTTGACGTCGATTGTGAGGTGGCGATCGTCTCAGCACATCGTACGCCTGAGCGCATGGTAGAATATGCCAAATCTGCCCATCAGCGAGGTATTAAAGTCATCATTGCTGGCGCGGGTGGGGCGGCGCATTTACCAGGAATGGTTGCTGCTTTAACTCCTTTACCTGTAATCGGAGTTCCCGTACCTAGCCGTCATTTACAAGGAGTTGATTCGCTCTATTCGATTGTGCAGATGCCTGCAGGTATTCCTGTTGCTACAGTTGCGATCGGCAATGCAAAGAATGCTGGGTTACTAGCAGTGCAAATTCTTGCAACCTACAATTCTGAGTTACTCCAACAAGTGCAAGCATATCGTGCTGCTTTGAAAGCAACTGTAATAGAAAAACAAGCTCAGCTTGATGAATTAGGCTATCAAAAATACTTATCTAATTTGTAATAAAACGTATCAGTCAAAAACGATGCATTTTCTGCATAATTTTGACATAAAGAACACAAACAATTGTTTTTTCCTAGTTTCTTTATGCTTTTCTGCTGTTGGCGGGTATTTACTAACCTTTGGTTTTTGTTCCAAGCTAGCAAAAGTAAACTCCGAGCAACTGTAATTAATTATACAGATTGCTAGCTTAAAAAAATACAAGATCATAGTCTCAAAACTATCAATAATTCTTCATAAGAACTCATCTCATGACCTGATCGGTTCTGGAATTATTGGCATTTATGTAAGTACTTCAACTGCTAGTAGATGACACCTATTGTTGCAGTTTGTACGGCTAGCTCAGCATCAAGCATAAATAGCTCTTTCATTAAAGCAATGACAATGTGTTTTCGCAGTTAAGGATCGGTTCAAGGAATGAAGCTAAAACTAAAGCACAAAAAGAAATGGAGAAATGATAGAAAGCGACCGCATGCAAGCCGGTACGCTAGCTCCTCTGAGAGGACAAGCACATTTTTTACGCAGTTGCAGAAGGCAATCAAGCGGCTGTCTCCTACTTGGCGAGCCTGCATTCCGCTGTCAATTTTTATTGTATTAGCCTGGGGTTATGCTGCTGTTGCCCAAGATGCTCCTACAGCTAGTCCTGATCGCACAACACAAGACTTACTAGATCTCAGAGTAGGCTTAGACACTTTGTGGGTGTGTGTTGCGGCTTTTTTGGTATTCTTTATGAACGCTGGTTTTGGCATGCTAGAAACTGGCTTCTGTCGTCAAAAAAACGCGGTCAATATTCTCGCCAAAAACTTGATTGTCTTTGCGTTATCTACAGTTGCTTTCTGGGCGATCGGCTTTGCCCTGATGTTCGGTGATGGCAACGCTTTCTTTGGCACCAATGGCTGGTTTTTGACAGGCGCAGACAATAGCCCATCAACAGGAGATGCCTATCAAGGTGTTTTTAGTGCTTTAAACTGGACAGGCGTTCCTTTGGGAGCAAAGTTTTTGTTTCAGTTGGTATTCGCTGGAACTGCTGCGACGATTGTTTCTGGAGCCGTTGCTGAGCGTATTAAGTTTATTGACTTTTTGATTTTTAGTCTTTTACTAGTAGGAATTGCTTATCCAATTACAGGTCACTGGATTTGGGGCGGCGGTTGGTTGGCTGATGCTGGCTTTTGGGACTTTGCAGGTTCAACCGTCGTTCACTCAGTTGGTGGTTGGGCAGCGTTAATGGGAGCAGCAATCTTAGGTCCTCGCTTGGGTAAATACCAAGATGGTGTTTCAGTTGCCATGCCAGGACACAACATGAGTATTGCCATGTTGGGTTGTCTTATTTTGTGGTTAGGTTGGTTTGGGTTTAATCCTGGTTCTACGATGGCCGTTAGTCCTAGCATTGCTCATATTGCTCTAACAACCAATATTGCAGCTTCAACAGGCGGTATTGCAGCGACAATCGTTGCTTGGGTATACCTTGGTAAACCTGACTTATCAATGATTATTAATGGTATCTTGGCAGGTTTGGTAGGAATCACTGCAGCTTGTGCATTTGTGAGCTTGCCTTGGGCAGCTGTGATTGGGTTCATTGCTGGGGTTATTGTTGTTTTCTCCGTTACTTGGTTCGACAAAATCCACATTGACGATCCTGTGGGTGCTACCTCGGTTCACCTTGTTTGCGGTATTTGGGGAACTCTTGCAGTTGGTCTATTTGCCGAAGGTCCTGGGGGCGCTTTGAACATCTATGAAGAAGGTGCAGGTCCCATCCGTGGCTTGTTACTTGGTGGCGGGTTTGGAGGTTTATTACCACAAATCATTGGCGTTCTCTCAGTTGGTGGTTTTACTGTTTTAATTACAACTATCTTTTGGTACATCCTAAAAGCGACTTTAGGTATCCGAGTTACACCTCAAGAAGAAGTTGAAGGTTTGGATATTGCTGAACATGGCATGGAAGCCTATAGTGGATTCCTCAAAGAAGCAGACGCAAGTGGGATGGCTGACCCTAGTATTTACGGTGGAACACGACGTCCAGGCGATGTTTCTAGTACTTACTAAGGTTTGTTAGCGTACTACTTGTAATTTCTCCATAAGTTGATAACCGTCGCACTGCGGCGGTTTTTTATTGAACAGGTAGATGGCTGACTCTAGCACTCAATAACCCAAAATCTAAAATCCAAAATGGTGTAAGCATTTGTATGATCGATCTGTGAGATGCTCCAGAAAACGAGAGGCAACACCTGCATGGATACAAAAGCTTTTAAGCGATCGCTCCAACATTCGGAAAACTACCACCGCAAAGGATTTGGACATCAAGTAGAAGTCGCCACGCAGCTACAATCTGAATATCAAAGCAATTTAGTGCAAGAAATTCGCGAGAATAACTACACGCTGCAACAGGGTGATGTCACAATTTATCTAGCTAAAGCCTTTGGTTTTTGCTGGGGTGTAGAACGTGCTGTCGCGATGGCTTACGAAACTCGCCAGCACTTTCCGCAAGAAAGAATTTGGATTACCAACGAAATTATTCACAATCCTTCAGTCAATCAACGTTTGCGGGAAATGCAAGTTGGCTTTATTCCTGTAGAGGATGGCAAGAAAGACTTTTCGATTGTTGCATCAGGAGATGTTGTGATTCTCCCTGCTTTTGGTGCAAGTGTTCAAGAAATGCAATTGTTGAATGACAAAGGTTGCACAATTGTCGATACTACTTGCCCTTGGGTTTCCAAAGTTTGGAACACAGTAGAAAAGCACAAAAAAGGCGAACACACCTCGATTATTCATGGTAAATACAACCACGAAGAAACTCTGGCAACAAGTTCTTTTGCCGGTAAATACCTGATCGTGTTGAACTTGGCACAAGCTGAGTATGTTGCTAATTACATTCTCAATGGCGGTGATAAAAACGAATTTTTGGCAAAATTTAGCCGTGCTTGTTCTGCCGGATTTGACCCCGATCGCGACTTAGAACGAGTTGGAATTGCTAACCAAACAACCATGTTGAAAAGTGAAACTGAGCAAATTGGTAAACTTTTCGAGCATACAATGTTGAAAAAATACGGTCCTATCGAGTTAAACGACCATTTTCAAAGCTTCAACACCATTTGTGATGCAACTCAAGAACGTCAAGATGCCATGTTTGAGCTTGTAGAAGAAAAACTAGACTTGATGGTTGTAATTGGTGGTTTCAACTCTTCTAACACGACACACTTGCAAGAAATTGCCGTTGAACGCCAGATTCCTTCATATCACATTGATAGTGTCGATCGCATTGGTCCAGGAAATCGTGTAGAACACAGACAACTTAGCGGCGATTTAGCGGTGACTGAAAATTGGCTACCAGCAGGTGCGATCGCAATTGGCGTGACTTCTGGAGCCTCTACTCCTGATAAAGTTGTGGCAGATATTATTCAAAATATCTTTGATATCAAACGCAGTTAAGATTGATTTTGTCCTCTATGTGACACAATCGCTAGATAATAGTGATGCAGCATAGAGGAGCAAGTGGCAGCATATGATTAGGTCTTGGATGGTAATTGGGGCTGTAGCTTTTCTTGTTGCGCTTGCTGCTAATTTTTTTACGAAAGGCGATCGCCAATGGTTCAAACGCTTGCGTCGTCCTGGATGGTTGACGTTTGAGCCACTAATTCCCATTATTTGGACTATTATTTTTATCTGTGGTGCTTGGTCAGCATATCTTGTTTGGGAAGCTAATCCTGGTGCTAATTTTACTTGGCTATTAATGGGGTGTTATTTATTACTAGAAATAGTGACTATTGCTTACACTCCAGTCATGTTTAGAACACGCAGCCTCAAAGTGGGAACTATTATCGGTGGTACTGGTGCAATTATCGGTCTTTTATTAGCACTCACTGTCTTACCAATTTCTGGTTGGGCAGCATTATTACTTGTTCCTTATCTCCTTTGGAGTCCAATCGGTACATATACTACTTGGGCTATGATGCACCTTAATCCTGCTGATATTTAGTATTCTTCTACTGCATACACGTAATTAATTTAAATGTCATTCTTCTTTGCTAAATCTTTAATTTAGCTTACAATTTATCATTTTCTTTATATAAAATTTTTATTCTAAAAGTCTCTTATAACTTAAGCTCAAAGCAACAACTTTGAGAAATATATTTTTAAGTTAACGTCAACTATCTCTATTTTTTCCACAACTTTTGTTAGAAAAGTAGAGATTTTTTTGTCAAAATTCAACTGTATTTCTACTAATATTTAGGTCAGACAACTTATGGCAACCGTTAAAGGTACACCTAGTAACGATACACTTACTGGCACTCCATTCGCAGATTCAATTTTTGGATTGGCTGGTAACGATAGACTTTTGGGATTGGCTGGTAACGACTTTCTCGATGGCGGAGTTGGTAATGACTACTTAGAGGGAGGTCATGGTAATGATACTTTATTTGGCGGAGTGAACAACAACCCTGATATTTTTTTACCAGGTGGTAACGATACCCTCGATGGAGGTATAGGTAATGATGTTTTGAGTGGAGGTGATGGCAATGATGTTTTATCCGGAGGTGCGGGAAATGATGGTTTAGGTGGAGATGATGGTAGCGATATTTTGTATGGCGGTGATGGCAATGACACTCTCAACGCTGGCACTGTCTATGTAGAAAACAACTATTACCTTGGTGATTCTGCTACAGATTTTCTTTATGGTGGTGATGGCAACGATACATATATCGTAGGCGATCAATTTGATGACGAAATTATTGAAGCAGCCAACGCAGGGATAGATACTGTTTTTGCGTATACCAACTATCAATTAAGTGCAAACGTAGAAAACTTAATTCTACAAGGGCGAGCAACGACGGGAATAGGAAATAACCTGAACAACTCAATTACAGGTAATTTCAGCAACAATATTCTTAGCGGTGGTGCTGGCAACGATATTATCAATTTTGGCTCTGGCTCGATCTACATTGGCGATGATATATTGTATGGCGGTGATGGTAACGATACTCTCTACGCACACAGTTACAGTCGATTGTTCAATGGTTACAACTACTCTCAAGATGAAGACATTTTGTATGGAGGTAGTGGTGATGATGTTTTGTATTCTGATGTGAATTGCGTTTTGTACGGAGGTAGTGGTAACGATACACTATACGGTTACTCGTATGGTTCTCTTCAAGGAGGTGTTGGTGACGACGCTTATTTTGTTAGTCGAGAAATCGTTACAGCCTACGATCCTTTCGACGGATTTCCGTACGAGGTTATCCTTACCGTAGGTATTGGAGAAACAGCAAACGCGGGAACAGATACTGTTTATGCTTCCTACGATTACACGCTACTCAATAACTTTGAAAATCTAGTTTTGTTGAATGATGCAACAATAGGCAATGGTAATAGTTTAAATAATGCGATCGCTGGGAACAGTCTTAATAATATCCTGGATGGGAAAGCAGGTAACGACACACTCCAGGGACTATCAGGAAATGATACTTTGATTGGTAGTGATGGTGATGACATTCTCATTGGCGCACAGGGTAATGATAGATTGATCGGCGGTAGGGGTATTGATGAGCTTTATGGTGGTGCAGGCAATGATACTCTTACCTTTGGCGCTATCGATAAACGCCTAGATGGAGGCGGTGGGATAGATACTTTAGCTGTAGACGTGAGTGGTATTTTTGTTGACTTGACGATTTTGCCCAACGACAGAATTACAGGAATTGAAATTATCGATTTAACAGGTACGGGGAATAATAGCCTGAAGCTCACGCGCTTGGATTTATTAGATTTATCAAATACGACAAATCAACTCATTGTCAAAGGGAATGCAGGTGATGCTGTTACTTCCACAGGACAAGGTTGGCTTATTGGTGGTACAAGTACGGTGAACGGTATTGCTTACAATCGCTATACATCTGGTGCTGCAACACTCTTAGTCGATACAGATATCACACAGACTATTTCTTGAATTGTTATTAATTCTATAACTGAGGGGGTGGAGCTTGCTATACAATTTAGCTCCATCCGAGTGCAAGTAAGTGCAGTATTTGCCCCGTACTCAAAAAAAGCTGCATGCAATCGACAATGGTTAAATTAATTATTCAAATTCCTTGTTATAACGAGGAACGCACGCTAGGAATAACGCTTGCAGCCCTACCCCGCAAGTTACCTGGAATTGATTGTATTGAGTGGTTAGTGATTGATGATGGCAGTCGCGATCGCACTCTTGAAGTAGCTAAAACCAATGGTGTCGATCATATTGTTCATTTTCCAACAAACCAGGGACTCGCTAAAGCTTTCATGGCAGGTTTGGAAACTAGTCTCAAAGCTGGGGCAGATATTATTGTCAACACTGATGCAGATAATCAATACTGTGCTACAGATATTCCTAGACTAATTCAACCAATTTTATTACACCAAGCAGAAATTGTTGTTGGTGCTAGACCAATTTGGCAAACTAAACAGTTTTCTTTATCTAAAAAACTGTTGCAAAAATTAGGTAGTTGGGTAGTTCAAATTGCCAGTAACACTAAAGTTCCTGATGCACCGAGTGGTTTTCGCGCATTTAGCCGAGAAGCTGCCTTACAACTTAATGTATTTAATAACTACACCTATACATTAGAAACAATTATCCAAGCAGGGCAAAAAGGCATTGCGATCGCGTCAGTACCAATTCACACCAACCCAGTCATGCGCCCCTCACGATTGGTTAAAAGTACGCCGAGATATGTTATGCGATCGCTTTTTACTATTCTGCGGATTTTCATGATTTATCAACCATTGCGCTTTTTCCTCATTTTGGGTAGCCTGCCATCTAGTGTTGGAGTTTTGTTAGGAATTCGTTGGTTACTGTTCTTTTTCTTTGAAACTTCTACACGTACGCGAGTACCAAGTTTAATTCTTGCAGCTATCTTGATTTTGATTGGTTTTCAGCTGTGGATGTTTGGTTTAGTTGCAGACTTAATGGCAGCAAATCGCAGACTAGTAGAAGAAGTTCAGTTACGGATGCGGCGGATTGATGCAGAGAAGAGGAGTGAGGGGTGAGTGGAGAATGATGATTTGCTGCAACTTTCAATTGGTATAAGCACAAACCTTTTTTCTAGTACTATAAATTGCAACTAATTATGTCTCACCGTGATTTATTTGCCCGTAGTGCTTTGGCTAATATTCCTAAAATTTTGACATTACTTGATCGCAATCCACATAGCCCAACTTATGGCTGCTTTGATCGTAACTTTTGGCACTACAAAATTATTGACTTTCCTAGCGGCATGGCACAGGAATTTGTGTTACCGCTTGCCTTAGCTTACAGTACAAATGTACGAGAAAATCCTTTCTACCACCAGCAAGTTATTCGCGAATGGGTAAAAGCAGGAATTATTTATGCTGCACAAAGTGCGCACCACGACGGTTCTTGCGACGATTACTTTCCTTACGAACGTGCAAGTGGAGCTGCAGCTTTTTCTTTACTAGCTTGCATTGAGAGTTACACGCAACTAGGGTTAAAGAATCATACACTGTTGCATTTTTTTTCGCGGCGGGCAGATTGGTTAGCAAGTTATCAAGAAAGTGGGCAATTAAGCAATCATCAAGCGTTAATTACACTATGTTTATTGCGACTTTCTGAGTTATTCCAAACATCTCGGTGGCATCAAGCGATCGCTCAACGTTTAGAACTCGTACTATCGTGGCAAAGTTCTGAAGGATGGTTTCAAGAATACGAAGGCTGCGATCCTGGCTACCATACAATGACAATTTCCTGCTTAGCAAGAATTTATCAACTCCAGCCTGAGGTGCGGTTAAAAGAAGCACTGATCAAAGCTGTCAACTTAGCAGCACAGTTTGTTCATCCTGATGGTTCTTATGGTGGAGAATACACGAGTCGCAATACTTATAATTTCTTTCCCCACGGTTTTGAAGTTATTGGGCACTGGATGCCAGAAGCTTTACAAGTCAGCGATCGCTTTTTAGAAGGACTAGCCAAAGGACTAGCACCTTGTTATGCCGACGATCATATCATTGGACATCATACATGGAATTATTTATTAGCATGGCGTGATTTTGTCCCACAGCGTCCCGCACCGATGATACATCCTCAAGGACGAGTCTGGCTCAAAGAAGCAAAAATTTTAATTGAACGTCGAGAAAATACAGAGTTATATTTAGCCCTAAACAAAGGAGGGGTATTTAAACTATTTCGCAACAATCAATTAGTTGTATCAGATACGCAGATTTCATTCCAAGTTGAAGTCAAAGGTAAACTAAAAAACTGTGTTGCTCATCTCATTGATACTTATAACATTAACATCAACGACGAAGAGATAACAATTGCTGGTGCTATGGGTTGGGCAAAACAAAAACAGATGACGCCGTTAAATTTACTGATTTTACGTGTTGTCATGCTCATTTTTGGACGCTTTTTTCCTAACTTAATTCGTAAGTTACTCCAAAAGATGCTAATCACAGGTAAACAAAATGCTCCTTTTTACTTCATGCGAAAATTACGCTGGAGTCAAGGGAAATGGTGCGTGAGCGATGAAGTACATACTCCAACATGGCATAACGTCATTCATGCTGGAATTAGTGGCGATCAAACTTCAATTTATGTTGTCATGAGTCGTACATTTCAACTAAATCAATTACAACCGTGGATAAATTTAACACCAAAAATTAGAACACTGTCTCTTGGAGAAGCATTAAAGATAGAACGTTATATTTAATTTAGATAAGTATATTTAATATTTATTTCAATTTACTTTAATGAAAAGATTTTTTTCTATCTGTGTTAGCCTTTTCATGCTGGGAATTATTTATTGGAAAATTGACTTTCCTCAATTATTGCAAGTTTTACAAAATAGCAATGTTTGGTGGCTGGTAATTAGTTTGAGCATGGTTGTTCCGTTGACTCTCCTTACTGCATGGCGACTGCAACAGCTCATGCCTACAGACAAACGATTAGGATTTGGTGAAGCAATTCGTTTAATTTTAGCAGCAAGTGTCTTAAATATGGTTTTACCATCAAAAATGGGGGATATTGCTAAAGCTTTTTTTATGAAAGAACGAGGGCAAATAAGTGGCTCTCTATCTTTATCTTTGGTCGTTTTTGAAAAAGCTTGCGATCTGCTTTCACTACTTTTATGGTGTGTATTTGGATTGCTATTTTACTCACAGCAAAATTGGTTGTTCTGGATCATGACAGCCAGTGTTAGCTTAGGATTGATTTTTGGTATGCTATTACTTGCTTCGCAACAATTTGCACAAGTTTTTTTTGATATTGGTAAATTTATTCTACCTAGATTTAGCTCAAAGCTAGCAAAACTACAGTCCTCTTGGGGGCAAATGCACAATTATTTTTGGCGCGATCGCACCCACTTATTGCTAATAGTTACAACTTCTATATTTATTTGGTTTTTACATTTATTACAAATCTGGTTTTTTATTTTTGCCATCAATGCTTGGACACCTTTTTTGGCTAATCTAGCATTATCCCCTTTAGCAATTTTGGCAGGGCTATTGCCGTTAACTTTTGCCGGAGTAGGAACCCGTGATGCTGCCCTGATTGTATTCTACCAACCTTATTTTGATGCACCAACAGCAGCAGCTTTAGGATTACTGTGTACTTCACGATATATTCTACCTGCGATCGCTGGTTTACCTTTTCTAGGACAATACTTGACAATGCTACAAACTATCCGAAATGGAAAGCAGTCTATCCGTTATTAACTCGTGATTCTTAATTAAATAAAATGGGCAAAGAATCTTACTTAACCTTTTACAAATTTTTGTTTTCACCCCAAAGATTACCTTGGGTTATTATTGCTTTTGGAACTTTTGTTCGCTTAGTACAGTATCTCTACAATCGCTCTTTATGGAACGATGAAGCTGCACTTGCTTTAAATATTGTCAACCGTTCCTATGCTGAATTACTCCAGCCTTTAGATTACGATCAAGCTGCACCGATTGGTTTTTTATATGTAGAAAAATTTATAACTCAAGTTTTAGGCAATTCTGAATACTCTTTAAGGCTATTTCCTTTCTTATCAGCAATTGTTTCTTTATTTGTTTTTTATCAATTAGCTAAACGATGCTTGCAACCTTTAGCAGCTACAATTGCTTTAGCACTGTTTGCTAGCTTACATATTATTGTTTACTATGCTACGGAAGTTAAACAGTATTCGAGTGATGTTGCGATCGCAATACTTTTGTGTTTGCTTTTAGTTAACTTGAATCGCACTAATTTGAATTTAAAATGGATTGTAAGTTATGCCCTTCTAGGTGCTACTACAATTTGGTTTTCCCATCCAGTTATTTTTGTTTTAACAGGGATTGGGATCGCCCATATTTTAATTACAATAATAAACCAGCAACTCACTCAGACTTTAAAACTTATATTAGTATTTCTATTTTGGGCAATTAGCTTTATTATATCGTATTTTGTTTCACTACAAGCTTTGACTAACCAAGCAACTTTAATAAATTCTTGGGAAAGCCGCGGAACATTTCCAACATCTTTTTTAGACTTTTCATGGTTGTTAAAAACATTTTGGGAGTTTTTTCACAAACCTTTGGGTTTTCCAGATGTTTTTTTGGGAATTGCTATTTTTGCTTTTTTTGTAGGTTTTTCTACATTAATTAAAACAAAACAAAAAACTTTAATGCTATTGCTATTGCCAATCATTGTTACTTTATCAGTAGCTTACTTAAAACTTTATCCTTTTGATGGCAGATTAGTGTTGTTTTTAACACCATTTTTCATTTTAATCATTAGCGAGGGAATAGCAAGAATTAAACAAAAAACTCGTTCGACAAAGTTGGCAGTATTAGGCACATTAGTTTTAATATTACTACTCGTTCCTCCAATAGGTACTAGTATATACCTAGTTATTCAACCATATGAAAAGCAGGAAATTAGACCAGTTATTGCTTATATTAAAGAACATCAACAATTGCAAGACATTATATATGTGTATCAACGAGCAGAATTCCAGTTTAAATACTATGCTCCTAAATTTGGTTATCAAGTAAACGACTATATTATGGGTATAGATGATTTAGATAAACAAGATGGACAAGGTATTTCAGACTTAGAATGGCAAAGATACATTCAGGATTTAAACCAATTAAAAAACTATTCAAGAGTTTGGATTGTCTTTTCTCATGTACGTAGTTGGGCACAAGAAAGTGAAAGAATAACATCTTACCTCAATACTTTTGGTAAGCAAACTGACGCTTTTCAAGAAAAAGGCTCATTTGTGTATCTATACACTTTTACTAAATCTTAAATGATTAATTTTTTCATATTATATTAAATTTTAGGTACAAGATACATTACATTATTGTTGATGATTTACCCTTATTAAACTAGTAAATAACTAAATACTTTCTGTATTTTATTCACTGCAAGAGTAAGTGATTGCAAATGAATTCGCCACTAAATAAATTAAAGTCTACGGAGGTGGGCTTAATCATAAAAATCTTGCTTTAGTGTACCTCCGTACACTTTGTATAGATAGCCCCGACTTCAGTCGGAGGGCATCTGTGATTCATGCAGGAGGTCTAGTATTTTCAGCTTTGAAACAAAAGTATCTAATACATACACTGGCTAGAAATATACCATTTCTTAACTTTATTTACAATGATTAGTTTACGTAGGTCTATTTTTTTTACTGCTCCTAGGATTAAACTTAGTGCCAAGTTTATTTGGTTAATTCTGAGCTTAATCTTTGCAATCTTTTATGGTGTATTAGGTTTAAAAATTGCTTTCAGCAGCGATTACGTTGTCCAAGACGATGCTCGTCAGCATATATTTTGGATGAGGCGTTTTTTAGATCCCCAACTATTTCCTAACGATTTATTAGCTGATTACTTTCAATCAGTTGCTCCATTAGGCTATACCACTTTGTATCAAGTTTTTGCAATGATAGGCATCGATCCTATGTTGCTTAATAAATTTCTACCTATACTTTTGTGTACTATAACAACGGGTTTTTGTTTTAGTATTTGCTTGCAAATGTTTCCTGTTCCGTTCGCGGGCTTTCTGGCAACTTTACTACTCAATCAGTATTTATGGTTACGAGATGATTTAGTATCTGGTACAGCAGTAGCATTTGTATATCCACTATTTACAGCATTTATATATTATTTATTACGCCATAATTTATTCATAGTTTGCATAGCGATCGCACTTTTAGGCATGTTTTATCCTCAGGGTGTATTCATCTGCGCTGGTATTCTATTTTTGCAGTTAGTCTATTGGCAATTCGGTTGTATTACATTTACTTCAAATCGACGCGATTACTTATTTTGTGCAATAGGTTTAGGAGTAGCCTTTCTCGTTTTATCAGTTTATGCATTAAAGTCTTCAGATTATGGTCCAGTTATGACAGCAACTGAGGCTAAAACCTTACCAGAGTTTCAATCAACAGGATTGAGCCAATTTTTTGTCGATATTCCTCAGCATTTTTGGTTTACTGGGCAGCGTAGTGGGATTATGCCTAAATATGGAACGATATTACCAATTTTGGCTACCCTGCTTTTGTTTCCTATGCTGCTTTTCTCTCAAGTATTTCCTTTAGTCAAACAGTTAAATTCAAAAGGATGGCTTCTGGTACAAATTACCCTAGCATCTTTACTCATGTTTTTTGTTGCCCATGCACTGTTATTTACCTTGCATCTGCCAACAAGGTACACCGAGCATAGCTTGAGAATTGTAACGGCGATCGCTGGAGGAATTGCTATTGCAATCCTATTAGATGCTTTATTCTACTGGGCTATAAATACTAAGAGCAATTCACAGAAATATCAGTGGTGTGCTTTAGGAACAGCTACTTTATTATTTACTTTAATTACTATATCGCCCTTTTTAGAAAAGTTTCCTAAAACTGACTATGTTATAGGGAAATTTCCACCCTTGTATGAGTTTTTTGCTCAACAGCCTAAAGATATTCTCATTGCTTCTTTAACAGAAGAGGTTGCTAATATTCCTTCTTTTTCTCAACGTTCTATTTTAGTAGGAGGAGTTGGATTTCCTGTTCCTTATCAAAAAGGTTATTATGCACAAATTAGACAACGAATGAATGATTTAATTGCAGCACAATACAGCCCTGATTTACAGCAAGTAAAAAGTTTTATTCAAAAATATCATATAGATTATTGGTTGGTAGAAAATTCAGCTTGGGATCGTGCGTACATAGCTGGTAGCCGATGGATTAGGCAATATCATACTGCTCATCAAGCTATCAACTTATTACAGCAGGGTAAAATACCAGCTTTAGCTAAAGAAATAAACCAATGTTCAGTTTTTCAAACAGGTAATTTTGTTGTTTTGCAAGCTGATTGTATTATGCATAACAAAAAGGGCTTCTAGAGCACTTAATTGTATGCTAAAATTTATACACTTGTACGATCGGCACGAACATGACGTAAGGTAATAATGATGAGAGTCAGCAAGGTAATCGGAATAATAAAGGCTTGAAATACTAAGCTAAATATAGGCAAACCAGCGTGCTGAGTAGAGTACAAAATTAGATACGCTGTATAAGCAACATAATAGCCAAGAAAGAGAATTCCTTCCCAACGCGAGATGACATTACCTGTAAAGAAAATTGGCAAGCAGGCGATCGCAGTTGCAATCATGACAGGAATATCAAACCTTAAGACTGAAGCAGAAACGGCAATACCATCTGGGGAGAAAATACTTGCTAAGCCTAATACTGCCAAGATATTAAAAATATTACTGCCAACAACATTTCCTACAGCAATATCACGTTCACCGCGCATACTTGCGACAACAGAGGTTGCTACTTCAGGTAAAGATGTGCCTGCTGCAACTATTGTTAATCCAATAATCAACTGACTAACACCAATAGCTTGGGCGATCGCAATCGCACCATTAACTAACCATCGCGAACCAATGACAAGCAATACCAAACCGCCAATAATCAATCCTAAGTTAACCAACCAAGTAGTTCTACCGTAGTTACCATACTCTTTGGCGTATTCTTCTTGCACGGCAGCATCTTTTTCTCTACGGCTTTGGTAAACCAAGAAAAGAGTATAAATAACGCCGCTAAGGAACAGCAAAATTCCATCAAATCTGCCAATCCTACCGTCAGAACCTAGCAAGTGAGTCAAAAACGATACACCAATCATGATGGGGACATCAAACTTGACTAATTGCTGAGATACAAGTAGCGGGGCAACTAAGGAAGATACGCCCAAAATAAATAAGACATTAAAGATATTACTACCAACAACATTACCCACAGCAATATCTGCTTGTCCAGCAAAAGCAGATTGTACGCTGACAGCAAGTTCTGGTGAACTTGTGCCATAGGCAACGATGGTTAAACCAATAACTAAGGGTGATATACCTACACTAGCAGCAAGCCGCGATGCTCCACGTACTAATATTTCCGCGCCCGCAACTAGCAGTACCAACCCGATAATCAATAAAACGATTGTTGTAATATCCATAAACGTTATAACATCACTGGGTCCAGTTGCCACTTGCCTTGACGCATAGCTAACAATAAATGTTATGCGATCGCCATTCAACGTGCGGAAACTAGACCCAGTTAATTAAACATGAAGAACTCAAACTCCAGTTTACGCTTTAGCGCTTACTACCCGCAGCATTCCGTACTGGAACCATTTTCATATAGTCAATGTTGTAAGCTGAGACACCTTGAGCATAGTTTTGCTTGGGTGCGATCGCAGCTGCCATATCGCTATATTTGCGGGGGTCGCCTTCGCGTAGCTGACGCTGTTCGTACTTGCGGCTGTAGAATTGCTCTAAAGCAAAACGCCAATCGGTTGTGACAGTTCCAGCTGTTTCGCGGAAATCTTCACCATAGCGGGGAGTCACTAAGTTGAAGGGGCGACCTTCCATCCGCTTACGCTGATAAGGTACGGTATAGTCACCGAAATTATCAATGTACTCTTCGCTATCGAGCAAGGCATCAACAAAGCCGTGGAAGCCTAGCGTGCCAATTTTGATTGACCAAGCGATTTGTTCATCTTTATTAAAAGATGACCGACCAAGGAAGCGCTTTAAGCAGATGTCAACGAGACGATAGTTATTGTTGACAGCAACAACCATTTCGTAAAATCGTTCTGACTTTGCCAGTCCGCGAATAAAATCTCGTACGGTGATGGCACGATTTTTCAGTTGCGATTCTAGCTGTGACTGACGGTTTGCTTTGAGGATTTCATGTTCGCTGAATACCTGGCGATACGCTGCCCAGATCAAGTCTTGAATCTCTGCTGGCGAGTTAGCATCCTCCACACGGTAGATGTATGGAGTTTCATCGTCAAGGTCTGCAACGCCAAAGCTGCTGACGCGGTGATTTTGTGTTGTAGGTTTGTACTGAAGCAACGGCAATGCCATGCTGGTATCTCCGTTTCAAATAAGTTTAATTGTCAAAAATTGGGGAAACTCAATTTATTCAGCTGTTACAACCGGACAGGGAAGCTAGCTGAAGGATTGACTGAAACTGGTACCCCTTGTTTATTATCCCGTGTCATGTCCGGAATTTGGATGTTGGCAGTACTAACAGATGTAAATCGTACTTGTCGAGTATTGATCGAACTTGCCATTTCCATGAAATTATTGATATCGCCCCATTTGTAGCGCTCATTTTCTTCCTTGTCACGCCAGTAATCACCATAACGTGGTGTAACCAAATTGAAGGGACGATCTTTAAAGCGACGGCGCTGATACGGTACTGTAGTATCACCAAAATTAGTTTGGTATTCTTCACTGTCAAGCAAAGCATCTACAAAGCCACTCCAGCCCATAGTCGCAATTTTAATTGACCAAGCAATTTCTTCGTCTCGATTATAGGGGGCACGACCAAGAAGTCGTTTTAAACCAACTTCTACAAGTCGGTAGTTAGAATTTGTCTCGACAACCAAGCGACGAAAGCTTTCTGACTTTGCCAGTCCGCGAATGAAGTCGCGTACGGTAATCGCACGATTTTTCAGTTGTGATTCTAATTGTGCTTGGCGATAAAACTTCAGTGTTTCATGTTCGCTGAATACCTGACGGTAGGCTGCCCAAATTAATTCTTGAATTTCGCCATCAGAAGCGCAATCTTCTAGACGGTAAATCCAAGGAGTATCCTCATTGGGTACTTCATAACCCGACACCCGCTGGTTTTGGGAACTCGGTTGATATTCAAGTAAAGGAATTGGCATAGTTTAAGAAAGTTATGAGTGTTGAGTTGTGAGTGTTGAGTTGTAAGTTTAAGAAAACTTAATTCAAAACTCTTTATGATTCAAAACTTTTCATTACTCCACTGTTGGATTAGCAGAAGGAATGTAACGATAAGGTAAAGCGGTTTCTTTAGGTTTAACCGCACGTTGTACTGAATTTTCGCTGCGAGTCATATCAGGAATCTCTAGGTTTTTGATCTGTGAGGTAACACTAGCAACTGTACGTTGATAATTAAGCTCATTGGGTAAAAGACCTCCTGCCATAGCGAAAAAGGTGTCTGGAATTGCTTGACGTGCAGCTTCTTGTTTGGGCATATTTTGTGTTCGTCGTACCTGATAATAAGAACGTCCTGATATGGATTGTAAGCTCTGGCGATCGCGCCAGTACTCTCCATAACGCGGATTCACTAAATTAAATGGACGTTCGTTAAAGCGACGGCGTTGGTACGGAACTACATCATCGCCAAAATTCTGCCGATACTCTTCACCATCAACAACCGCATCAATAAATCCATTCAAGCCTCGAGTTGCAATGACAATTGACCAAGAAATCTGTTCGTCTTTACCGTAAGATGCTCGTCCTAAAAATCGCTTAAAGGTAATATCAACTAAGCGATAGTTGGAGTTTGTTTCTCCTACTAATTCGCGGTAAACTTCCGATTTGCCTAAACCGCGAACAAAATCTCGTACTGTAATTGCTCGATTGCGTAGTTGCGATTCAAGAAAAAGTTGACGATGCTTTTCTAAAATCAAGTGTTCGCTAAAAATTTGTCGGTAAGCTGCCCAAATTAGTTCGTTAACGTCTGTATCCGAAGTGGCATCAGTCATCCGATAAGCTCTCGGATCGTCTTCATCAGGCACTTCGTAGCCAGCAACTCGCTGATTTTGTGTTGTTGGGGTAATTTCTAGTAGGGGTATTGACATTTTGACAACCTTATTATAAAAGACAGAAATTTGTAAAAGTTTAGTCTGAAGTTATACTGAATAACTGCGCTTGAGCAAATTGCACCCGCGATCGCACTGCAGCATCTTTTTCTGTTGCTAAAAGTTGCGCAAACTTGCTTTGAATTTGAGACGTTAGTTCCGACGTAGTTGCTAGCCTTTGCAAGCCCACAATCGCAGCATAACGAATCGACCAATCAGCATCTTGGAGAATCAACTCCAAAGTTTCTAGCGCTTTTACTTGGGCAGTACTGCGTTCATTTGTTGGTAGTTCACGCCAACGCAAAGCACCCAAACCTTTAGCAGCCGCGCGGCGAACACTAGGAGCAAAGTCTGTCGCAGCCGATGCGAGTAATATATCTAAAGCTCGTGGATCGGCGATCGCTGCTAATGCTCGAATGGCATATGCTCGTGCGCCGTAGTTGTAATCATCCAGTTGTTCGATTAATGGTTGTACTGCTGGACTACCAATCTGAATCAACCCTTGTACAGCTGCCACTGCAGCAGTGGGATTGTTATATCCTAAGACCGCAATCAAAGTTGATATCCCTGCTTCGACTTCAGCAGATGCCAAATCCTGAACTGCTGCGACTAAGCGCGGGGCAGAGTCTGCTTGTTCGACGGCGCGAATGAGAGCTTGAGCTTCGGTCATTGAGGAGTCAGGGTTTATAAAAGTGAGTCCATTAGAGTCATGACTTGGATGGTGTCTTGAGTTGGTGCTTCGTGTAGTTTAGCTTGATGTTCTAGCAATCCTTTGAGCGCCAGCAGTTTGAAACTATTTTCTACAGCACATCGAGCGATCGCCTCTCTTGCTGGTAAATAGCCAATTGCGCCTAAATCGCTTAATGCAGTGCGACGTAGTTGTAAGTCATTACCTTCTAAGGCTTTTACTAAGCTTTGACCATAGCTATCTTCCTGCGTCAGCTGATACATTGCTCGCGTAGCCGCATACTGTACTTTAGCTTGGGGATGTTCTAAAAAAGGTTGAATCAGTGATATTGCCTGTTTTGCTTGTAGTGCCCCCAAAGCTTCAATTACCGAGTCATACGGTTGAGTCAAGTGCGGACGTCCTGAAACGGGTACAGCTTCCTCTACACCACCTGTTAATAATTCCATCAATGGGAAAATTGCCGCTGGCGCGTCTAACATTCCTAGGGATTGAGCAGCTGCTTCGCGTACGTAATAATCCTCACACGCTAAACAGCGGATCAACCCAGGTACAGCTCGCGTGTCACCGAGTTTTCCCAAAGCTCTCGCCGCGTTTCGTCGCAGCGGGTATCCGCCTAATTCTGTACGATCTGCTTCATCTTCTAAAGCTACAATTAAAGCCTCTACTGCTGCTGGCATGTTGACGCGAAATTTGCCTAACCACCAAGCAGCGTAGTAACGCAAGCTCAAATCAGGCGATTGCAAGTTGGCGATCGCCTGTTCTACAGTAAGTCCTTCTGTTTCCGCGGCGGATTGTGACCAATTGGACTGCATTAGTCAGAACTTTTAGCATCAATGCTTAACGGTTGAATACTGACAATTTTGCCACCCAGGCGGGTAATCCGTTGCATTTCCTCATTCATGCGGTTGTAGGGGACTGTAACGAATACACTGCCGCTACGACGAATATCGTAGTTGTTTTTGTCAGCTTCTTGATTCTGACGCAAACCTACAACTTCATAACGAAATACACGACTAGCATTAGAGGATATTCCTCCATTACCAACAGTTGTTTGACCAAACATTGCTGCTTTGTATCTCCTTTCAAAAGTTTTGAGTCGTGAAGTGTTGAGTTTTGAGTTAACCTCAATAGATAAATCAAGGAAACTGAATTCAAGTTTTGAATTTTGAATTAGAAGAATCTTAACTCATAGCTCATAACTGAGAACTCATAACTCCGTGATGCGGTGATTAAAGTGAGATGTAATTCTAGCTGACTCGTGGGTTGCTATCTAGCCTTTATCTGCACCTGCAGCTTTATTTTTACCTTCAGCTTTTAAGTTTTGTGTCACCGCTGTTGCTTCGCTTTTAGCTTGTCCATCGCCTTCAATTGTCAGCGGTTCAATGCTCACGATTGTGCCGCCCATGCGGTGAATTCGCTGCATTTCTTCATTCATCCGATTGTAGGGAACGCTAACAAAGAAACTACCGCTACTCCGAATCGGATAGCTTAGTTGATCGTTTTCATATGTCTGACGCATTCCTCTGACTTCGTAGCGAAACATCCGATTTTCGGCGTTGCTGAGTCTGCCACTGCCAAGTCCAGTTTGACCAAACATTTTTATTTGTATTTCCTTGTAGTATTTAAACTTTGAATTGGGATACGAGCAAGAAGCATAAGGCTCAATCCCTCGCTCCTCGCTCCTTGCTCCTCTTATGCTGGGGTGACGCTGACTATTCTGCCACCTTTTTTGGTGATTTCCTGATACTTTTGTGAAAGACGCTCGTAAGGCACTAAAAACGCAGTGCTACTCCGGCGTACTTTAGGATATCCAGGTTGGAGAATTCCAGTAACTTCGATGCGGTACATGCGTCCGCTTTCTTCAGGTGTACCACCAAGTGCTTTTCTTGGTGCAGCATCATTGGGAATTGAAGCGTGTTTCCAGCCAGAACCACTACTACCCGCAGGTTGCACAATATTGGAAGCTTGATTGCGTCCAAGTTCGCGAGTTAACCGAGGAGATTTACCACCTACTGTACCGCGATCGCTTGTCGCATATCCGCGATACAACCGGAACATTCTTGTAAAACCAGTGGTTTGCACGCCTGGCTCTACCATAAAGCCCCGATAATACGGAACCACATTGTTACCAAAGCTGTTTTCGTACTCAATGCTATCGATATGCGCATCAATCTCAGCATCGTAGCCCTGTTCCTCACACAACTGCGTATGATAGGCTAACTCTTCTTCACTATATGGTGCCCGACCTAAGAGATGCTTGAAATTGAGTTCAACAAAGCGTTGATTTGAATTCGGATAGAAAAACTTGTTTTTGTATAAATCTGATTTAGCAACGGCACGGACAAAATCTCGAACTGTGATATTTCCTTGCCGTAATAGCGATTCAGCAGAGGTTAGACGTTCTGCTTGCATCACATAATCGTTGCCCAATACCTGACGATAAACAGCACGAATAACTGTTTGAATATCATCTTCTGTCCAATCAGGTCGCAGCTCAACTCTTGATGAAGCATCAAACGCCGAAAGACCGAGTCGCCCTGCTGCTGCTAAATTGTTTACCATTAAAGCACTCATCAACGGTTCCCCCAACGCAATAAATTGTGATTGTGCAAAATTGGAAAAACAATGCCCGGAAAAATTAGCAACTGCTAGCTTTTTGTGCCAACACTCGCTTACTCTTCCGGGCATCGCACCTGAATACTAGCTCAGGGCGTTGATGGCGTAATCAAGGTAGGTGTTAGCTTCGTTAGCTGCTTGACCTTGCAAGCCGTGGTTGGACTTAATATGCTTTAGTGCTTCGACATACCAGCTAGGAGATAGGTCGAAGGAGCGGTTGATTTCATCCAAACCAGCAATTAAGTACTCGTCCATAGGACCTGTACCACCAGAAACTAGGCAATAAGTTACCATCCGGAGGTAGTGACCGATATCACGAGCACACTTGGACTTACCACGCGAATCAGCAGCGTACTGAGGTCCCTGCATTTGAGTGGTGTATGGGAACTTTTGATAAACTGCTTGAGCAGCTCCATCAATCAATTGCTGTGACTTTTGAGTCAATGATCTTGCAGCTTCCATGCTAGCTGCTGCGCGGTCAAAGCGACCATTGATAGCTTGTAGTTCAGTGTTGCTTAAAAAACGACCTTGGGTATCTGCAGCACCAATTGCTTCTGTAATTGGGGTTTTCATTGTTGCAATATCTCCTTTTTGTTTTCTCGTAGTTTACTTAGCTATATTAAGCTTTGAAAATATTAGGCAACAGCAGAAGCAGCGCGATCAAAATAGCTAGCTACTTCAGACATTAATTGGCTACAATCACCTTGGGTAATACCGTTGGGGTCGTTAGCAATCTTGATAGCAGCATCTTTCATTTTTTGTACGCCAGCAGCAACTGAACCACCAGGTACGCCCAAAGCTTGATAAGTTTCACGCAGACCGTTCAAGCAGCGATCGTCAAGTACGCTAGCATCTCCAGCCATTACGGCATAAGTTACGTAGCGTAGGATGATTTCCATGTCGCGCAAGCAAGCTGCCATACGACGGTTGGTATAAGCATTTCCACCTGGTTGAATCAACTGGGGCTGCTCTTCAAACAAAGCACGAGCTGCATCAGTCACAATGCTTGAAGCGTTGCTGGTGATGCGGTTCACTGTATCCAAGCGCTTGTTGCCATCTTTCACCATATTGGTGAGTGCATCTAATTGCTCGTTACTTAAGAACTCACCTCTTGAGTCTGCTTGAGATACTACTTTGGCGAATGCATCTAACATCGACTTTATTCTCCTAATGAGCGAAAAGTAGAGTGCTGTTTTTAAAAAATCAGGAATGTTGTTGTATGCAGTTGGAATTGACTGCAACAGACCTTAGCTTCAACACTGTATTCAAGTTTCAATTTTTCTTGGTCGCCGTGAATCGGGGATCAGACGGTAACAAGAGAGAAATCTGAGAAATTGCGTGACTTTTATGAGAAAGTCATTAACTTGATTTACGAGTGTTTTTCATTGCTTTTGCCTGTTACTTAACCCCTCCAGGTACTCTTTATACAATGCCCTCGTGTCATTATTTTTTACAAGTTGTTAAGTTTTTCCTGTGTTTGCTAAATAAAACATCAAACCCTTATATCACAAGGATTTCCTTGCTAAATTACCTCATCTACCTGTAACAAAACTTCACGTATTTATACTTACTGAAGCCAAATATATTTTTTTTATTTTTTCTTTATTTTTTCTCTAAGCACGGAAGGTTAATGTTTTGGTCGTACATAACCTAATTGTATCAAGATAAATTTTGTTAAAAAATGTAAAGGAGTTGTGTCTAAATATTTCCATTAGTTGTTGCAATTCTTTAGCTAACAGAGGTGTGGCAAATAGCGATCGCTATCCGGCGACGTAACACTTGTAAAAGCGTAGTAAGACTAGCTGGCAAAGGCGCGATCGCCTCAATTGCTTCTCCAGTAACAGGATGCTGTAACCTCAGTTTCCAAGCATGGAGTGCTTGTCCAGGAAGATTGACACCAACTGAATGACCAGAACTATAAACAGGATCTCCGACAATTGGATGACCAATAGCAGCACAATGAACGCGAATTTGATGCGTACGTCCTGTTTCTAGCTGAAAGTGCATCAAGGTATAGTTACCTAATCTTTCTTGAACCTGCCAGTGAGTAACAGCAGAACGTCCTCCCTTCTCTGTAGAAACAACAGCCATTTTTTTACGGTCTACTGGATGACGACCGATAGGAAGGTCAACTGTACCGCTTTCAGTTTTAGGAACGCCATAGACAACGCCTAGATATTCCCTATGGGCAGTTTTCGCTTTGAGTTGTGCCTGGAGATGTTGTTGCGCAAAATCCGTTTTGGCGACCGCGATCGCACCCGTCGTATCTTTATCCAAGCGATGCACAATTCCAGGGCGCTGTACGCCACCAATACCAGGTAAGTTAGGGCAGTGTGCGAGTAAGGCATTGACTAATGTACCTCCAGCATGACCTGGTGCTGGATGAACGACTAACCCTGCTGGTTTGTTAATAATCAACACAGAGTCATCTTCATAAAGAATATCCAGGGGAATATTTTCTGGTTGTAAATCTAGCGGTTGCGCTTCAGGAATTTTAATTGTGATGCGATCGCCTGGTTTTACAGTAACTTTTTTGGACGTACAAACTTGATCGTTAACTTGTACTTGTCCTTGTTCAATCAAATTTTGGATACGCGATCGCGATAAATCAGGTAATTCTTGTGCCAAATAACGGTCAAGGCGATCGCTTTGTGCTTGTACTTGAATATTTATTGTCAATTCAGAATCAACTCAACAAAAATCATCAATTTATATTCTGGCTAATATAAATTCTGTTTGGAAAATGAACTATATTAAACTTCAAGCTTGCCGAATACATTTTTAGAGTGATGAGTCAAAGTAAATGGACAGTTCTGTACAATAAGCTGTTATGTTTCTTTATTTCTAAGTTATGACAGTACAAACAGTTTATATGTGAGAAGTTCAGCATTAGGTTAGTTTTAATTGTTACAACGATGCGTATTCTATGAACTTCGACCAAGCTAATTTTGAAGTGCGGTGTGAGTGGGGTAAACAAGGAGTTTTACAATTAGCTCCTATTAGTGATGTCATTATTGTTGTGGATGTTCTCTCATTCTCGACTTGCGTTGACATTGCTAACAGCCAGGGAGCGATCGTCTATCCCTACCAGTGGAGAGATGAATCTGCACAAATATTTGCTCAGTCCGTTGATGCGGAATTAGCAGAAAAGCGCGGCGGCGGTCGTTATTCATTATCCCCAGCATCGTTAATGGCAATTAGCAAAGAGGCGCGGTTAGTGCTTCCCTCTCCCAACGGTTCATCTTTAAGCTTGACAGCAGAAGCAACTCCGACTTTAACTGGATGTTTAAGAAATTATCGAGCTGTTGCATTAGCAGCCATGAGTTATGGACAGCGGATTGCCGTTGTACCAGCAGGTGAACAATGGAGTGATGGTAGCCTTCGTCCGTCCTTTGAGGACATGATTGGAGCAGGTGCAATCATCAGTCATCTTAGCGGTAGTCTGTCACCAGAGGCGCAAGCCGCAACTACAGCATATCAAAACTTTCAACACAGTCTAGAGTGTCTAATCAAGCAATGTGGCTCTGGCAAAGAACTGATTGAGCGAGGTTTTGAGCAGGATATTGAGTTAGCAGCAAAGTTAAATGTCAGCGATTGTGTTCCTACATTGGTTGGCAGAGCTTATATCAATCTCGCAAGATGATAACCTCAATGCAACTGAAAGGTAATGCTATGTAAGCTAAACTTCAAATTGGGCGACAGCTAGATAAAATCTCATGCACCTTTACAACATTACCAATTACAGCGATCGCCGGTGCGCTGAATTTCGCTTCCATTGGTGTCACAATTGTGGCTAATATACCAATTAATTCTTTGATTAAGTTCCGTTGAAGGCGGGGGTGGTAAGGCGGTAGCTTGAAGGCAGTAACATGAAGCATTGGGCATCGAACCAGACGTCAGGCTGCCCATTCTGTCAACTCTTGCCGCAATGAACCTAAAAGTATACATTGAAACTTCTATTCCCAGTTTTTATTACGAGGTGCGTTCTACCCCTGACATGGTGGCGAGACGCGAATGGACAAGGGAATGGTGGAGTAATGCAAGTAACAACTATCGGCTTGTGACTAGTCTTGCTGTGCTGGATGAACTTAACAGAGGTAGCTTTCCCAGAAAGACTGAGGCAGTAGAAATGATCAGCGGCTTGCCATTTGTTCTTATTGAACCCGCAATTGCTGAAATCGTAGAAGTGTATATTCAGCAACACCTAATGCCTAACGATCCAGTTGGAGACGCCCTACATCTTGCTCTAGCCTCATACCATAAATGTGATTTTCTGTTGACCTGGAACTGTCGGCACTTGGCAAATGCAAACAAGTTCGGTCACATTCAACGTGTGAACGTTATGCTTGGATTGTACGTTCCAACGCTAGTCACGCCATTAGAGTTAATCGGAGCGCAAGATGATGAATGATGAAGCAATCAACCAAATACGTGAAGTTCGCCACATTATTTCTGAGGAGCATGGACACGATCCTCAGAGGTTAGTGAGCTACTATATTAAACTTCAGAAGCAATATCCTCAAGCCCAGTTTCAAGATAATTACTCAGAAGCTGTTCAAGCGTCAAGAAAGCTAGCTGCTAAAGACAGTAAATAATCTAATAGATGTTTGATTTCTAACCTATTACATCAGCCGCATCTATCGTCCAAACTGGGCGACAGCTAGATAAAATCTCATGCATTTTTACGACATTACCAATTACAGCGATCGCTGGTGCACTAAATTCTTTTGCTTCCATCTGTGTTGCAATTGTGGCTAATGTGCCTATTAGTTCTTCTTGTTCGGGGCGCGTACCCCAGCGAACTAAAGCTATGGGGGTTTCTAAACTCAATCCGGCTGCGTGCAACTGTTCGATAATATGAGGTAGATTGTGGATTCCCATATAGATAACGATTGTTTCGGAACCGTGAGCGATCGCTTGCCAGTTGATAACTGGGTTATACTTTCCTGCTGCTTCGTGTCCTGTTACAAAAGTGACTGAAGAACTGTAGCTACGATGCGTTAATGGAATTCCGGCGTAAGCCGGTGCAGCAATACCTGAAGTAATCCCAGGAACAACTTCCACAGGAACTCCAGCTTTTACTAGGTCTACCATTTCTTCACCGCCGCGACCAAAAACAAACGGATCGCCACCTTTTAGCCTGACAACAATTGCATTATCTTGTGCTTTTTCAATTAAGAGTTGCGTAATTTCTTCCTGAATTAACGAATGACGTCCCCGACGTTTTCCCGCATGGATTTTTTCTGCCTGGGGGTTAATCATCATTAATATTGCAGAACTGACTAATGCATCGTAGATGACAACATCCGCACACTCTAGCAATCCCTTACCCTTTAGCGTCATTAATCCTGGATCTCCAGGTCCTGCACCCACCAAATAAACCTTACCCAATTCTTCTCTCTCTGTGTGCATTGTGGCTTATTTCTCAACCAAATCCCAGATTAAACTGGCTAACTCAGCACTCGCGCCGATTGGTTCTGTCAAATGTAAATTTAAACTTGGGAATCGCATTTGTAATTGCGCTACTGATTGGGCGATCTCATCAGTAATCCCTCCTGCAAAGAGAAAGTAAGGTACAATGCCAATTTGCTGATAACCTGCATTTGCTAGTGCTTGTACGCGTGATTCTAAACTTGGTGCTATTGCCCAATATGCATCTACGGCATTTAGTTGCTTTGCTACTGCTTTGACTGGTTCTTTTGCACCAGGGCGACGACTACCATGAGACAACAAAATCCAAGTTTCAATGTCCTTCGTAACTATCTTGGCTAATAATTGCACTAAACCTGGATGCGTACCAAGATGTGGTTGTAAATCAAGTATGACTTTTTCTCCTAAAGTTTGTTGAGCGATCGCGACTTGAGTAGGAATATCTTCTTTAACGTGCGTTCCTGGTAAGAGAAATACTGGTATGATTTGAACTTTGTTATAGCCTTGAGTAAGGGCGCGATCGCTAAAGTCTACGATTTGCTGCGCTAATGACAATGGACTTAGCTCTAAACACGCTTTATCAACCAGTAGTTGCTTAGTTGAACTGATGTCTACAGTAGGCAAGTGATGAAAACGATTGTTTCCAGAACGTTGCTGATTACTTACACTAATTTGTACTGGCGAGTAAGAAATCAACTTAACCAACTGCTCCATAGCAACTTCTGGTCGCGGGTCGCGACTTCCATGTGATACCAGCAAATAAGCAGATGGCATTAACTAAGTACTATCAATATCGTTATCTCTTAGCTATTATAATTAAAACCTTCTTCCTAATTTGTTTTGTATCATTTTTATCCATTTTGTACGACTGTAGCTAAAGTTAAAATCTTGGATGACTTTGATCGTAATGCTTAAAAATTTAGGTTTCATAAAAACATGAAAGGTCAGTAGATAGAATTCTTACTGACCTTTTCAAATTTATTTTTTACAATCGATGACTAAGTGCCTTAGTGCTTATCAGCAACAGGGTCAGCAATATAACGGAAAGTAGGCTCAGAATTCCAAGGACCACGCTCATCCTGCTTACCATTTGTAGATAGATTGTAATAAATATCTACTGTTTCATCTGGCTGAATTTCACCAAAGAACGGATCAGTAAGCTTACCTAGAGAATCTAGTGCCTTCATGAACATCTGTGTGTGCGAGATTTCTCTGGTGAGTAGATGGACTAAAGTCTTCTTAGTGCCTTCATCAGGGGCTAGCTTAATCAGATCCTCATAGGTTTGACGCGCACCTGCTTCAGCGGCAATATTAGCCCGTAGGTCGCGGACTACGTTACCACCTTCGTTAAGATAGGTAGCTGACCAAGCATTACCTTGGCTATCTAAAAAGTGAGGTCCCATACCACGTACTGCAAACAATGTGCTTTTATAAGCTTCTGTCTGATCTACGTTTTTAGTATGCCCTTCAATTAGTTTGCCCACCATTTCTAAGTGACCAAACTCTTCAATCGCAATATCCTGAAGCATATCTTTGATGCCAGGATGCTCGACGTGGAATGACTGTACCCAGTATTGTAAAGCGGCAGAAAGCTCACCTGTCGCTCCTCCAAACTGCTCTAAAAGCAATTGTGCAAAACGGGGGTTTGCCTCATTGATATCTACTACGTGAATTGGTTCTTTCTTGTGAAAAAACACGGCGTTCCTCTCTTTTACGGCAGTGATTTAGATTTAATTAGACAACTTATGGTAGAATAGCTGCAATCAACTTACTGAAATAAAACTTCAATAAGTCTGTAATCTTTTTACAATGTTAGTCTTAATAACTAACTCATACTTACTCCGCAAGAAAGATTTTACTACTTTAATATTTCTATCCAAGTAAGCATTATGCAGTGCTTTTCTAGCTTTTTACAGTTAAGCTAAAAAATAAATATAGTGTATATCCCACAACATATCTAAAGTTAATTATTATACATTAAATAACCGTAGTAATTTGAGACTAATTGCAATGCGGTGAGGAAACAAAAATAATCAAAGAAGGTCAATCCAAAATATCAAAAAATTTCAGTTGTAAGGAATAAAGACTTGTGCTGTTCTTCAAACGCCGTCAGCGGTTAGCAATTCTATTATTTAGCATTTGCCTTTGCGGGGTTTTATTACTTAATAGTAGTTGGGCTGTCACACAACCAGCACCTACACAAAACGCTGATGTATCAGCAATCAAGCCGCTTTCAGTTACAAACAATGTCCGCAAAACCATATTAGAAAATGGGCTAACAGTCCTCACAAAAGAAGTTCCGACTGCACCAGTTGTGAGTGTACAAGTATGGTATCAGATTGGTTCGCGGGACGAAGCACCAGGAGTAAATGGGATTGCCCACCAATTAGAGCATATGCTATTTAAAGGTACTACCGAGCGCCCAATTCAGTTTGGACGTTTGTTTAGTGCTTTAGGAAGTGACTCTAATGCATTTACTAGCTATGACCAAACGGCATATTTTGGCACAGTCGAGCGTAGTAAGCTGCAAACATTGCTGACGCTAGAAGCAGACCGCATGCAAAACGCTTTGATAGACCCTCAGGAACTGGAAAACGAAAAACGAGTTGTCATTTCAGAGTTACAAGGATACGAAAACGAGCCAGGTTATCGCCTCAGCCGTGCTGTTATGCAAGCAGTATTTCCCAATAGCCCTTACGGATTACCTGTAGGTGGTACAAAAGCAGATGTACAAAAGTTTACAGTCGAGCAAGTACGTGAATACTACCGCAATTACTATAGTCCAGACAATGCAACGCTAATCGTTGTGGGAGATTTTGATACAAATACGGCATTGGCAGCGATTAAAGAAACTTTTGGTAAAGTAGCCAGTCGCAAGGTAGCAACGCTAAGCAGAACACAACAACTCAGGGCAATCTTAAGTCAAAATCGCCAACACAATCAACCACAGACACCTGAAAGTCCAATTGTCCTGCAAGAACCAGGTGCAGCAGCTTTATTACAAGCAGTTTATCCTTTACCAAACATCAATCACCCTGATGTACCAGCACTTGATGTCATGGACTATATCATCAGTGAAGGCAGAAATTCACGGTTGTATCAAGCTTTAATCGAAACAGGTTTAGCGAGTGATGCGAGGGGTTCAGTTGCTAGCATGAAGTCATCTGGTTGGTATAGGCTAGCAGCAACTGCTGTTCCAGGTCAGGCGTTGCAGAAAATTGATAGTGTTATGCAACAGGCGATCGCCCAACTCCAAACGCAAGGAGTCACACAAGAAGAAGTTAACCGCGCTAAAGCCTTAGTCAGAGCAACAATCGTTTTAAGTAATCGCGATATTACCTCGCAAGCTATGCAATTAGGCTTCGACCAATCGACTGCAGGCAATTATCGATACAGCGATCGCTATTTAGCAGCAATTGAGCAAGTCACAGCGGCAGATGTCCAGCGCGTTGCTAAAACTTACCTTCAGCCACAAAAACGCACAGTCGGCTTTTTTGAACCAACCGCACTTCAAGAAGGATCTGCTAGTGCCGAGGAGGCAATTCAAACACACGAAAGTCTCGCCGCAGGACCACCTGTTGACCCCGCAGAGGTGGCAAAGTACCTTCCACCAATTGAATCGGCAACACCAACAGTACGTCAGTTACCTGAGCAATTTAAACTAACCAACGGATTAGAAGTCTTACTCTTAGCTGATAAAAGTACGCCAACAGTGACACTAAGCGGCTACATCAAAGCAGGTTCAGAATATGATGCCAACACAACAGCAGGACTTGCTACCCTGACAGCAGATAACTTGATGAATGGTACTAAAACTAAAAATGCCCAGACATTAGCAGCAGCATTAGAAAATCAGGGTGCTAGCTTGGAATTCGCCGCTTTTCGCGAAGGAGTTGATGTTACTGGCTACAGCTTAGCTACCGATTTACCAGTTTTAGTTCAGACACTTGCAGATGTTATGCAAAATGCGAACTTTCCTGCTGATGAATTGGAACTTGCCCGACAACGTGCTTTGACGAATTTAAAGCTAGAGTTAGATTCACCTGCACAAGTAGCGCGGCGACAATTTCAACAAACTATTTATCCGCCCAACCATCCATACCATAGTTTCCCCACCGCAGAAAGCTTACAACAAATTAGCCGTGAAGATGTGATGCGCTTTTATCAGCAGCATTATCGTCCCGATCAAGTTATCTTGACTTTTGTGGGAGATTTTGAGCCACAACAAGTGCGATCGCTTCTCGAACAGCAACTTAAGGGTTGGCGTTTCCAAGGTGAAGTGCCTACTGTCAATTATCCGCAAGTGTCACCACCAAAATCAGTAGTACAGCAAAATCCTGTTCTTCCTGGTAAAACCCAAGCAGTGACTTTTATGGGTTACAAAGGTATTGAACGACGAGATCCACGCTACTACAGTGCCTTGGTGTTAAATCAAATTTTGGGCGGAGATACGCTATCAAGTCGTCTGGGAACCGAAATTCGCGATCGCCAAGGTTTAACTTACGGCATTTATAGCTATTTTCAAGCAGGCAGAAATGCAGGTCCATTTTTAATTCAAATGCAAACGTCACCTGAAGATGCGACACGGGCGATCGCCAGCACAATTCAATTGCTGCAGCAAGTTCATACTCAAGGAGTGAATCAAGATGAATTAGATACTGCCAAGCGATCGCTTACAAGTGGTTATACTGTTGCCTTGGCAAACCCAGATGATATTGCCAATCAAATTTTAATCAATGCTGTCAATGAACTGAGTGCTGAGGAACTACGGGCATTTTCGCAAAAACTACACTCAGTCACCCTTAGCCAAGTGAATCAAGCAGCAAAAGAGTTGCTCCAACCAAATAATATTGTGGTAGTGACCGCAGGACCAGGAAGAAGTACTGCCACTAGATAAAAATTGCGATCGCCTGCAGTGAGCAGTACGCTCAGGTAAAGATAAATTACTTTAAAATAGGAAGTAATACTTTATTAAAATACTTTAACAGGCGATTTGCACATTGATACACCTTCTGTAGTCTATCTAAATGCTGTCATCGTCATTTCTAATCTATATACCCTCAGTCATCCCATCGGTATCTCATGAACATTCTTAGCAATTTACTATCTCAACCGACTCCAGCCCCGCGTCAAAAAAAGCAACGCAGAGGTATCGAAATTAAATCAGCACGCGAAATAGATATTATGCGGCAATCAGCAAAGATTGTTGCCACTGTGCTCAAAGAAATTTCTGAGATGGTACAACCAGGAATGACGACAGCTGATTTAGATGCTTATGCCGAAAAACGCATCCGTGAGATGGACGCCACTCCTAGCTTCAAAGGCTATCACGGCTTTCCTGGTTCAATTTGTGCAAGTATTAACAACGAAGTCGTGCACGGTATCCCCAATTCAAAGAAAGTTATTCGGACTGGGGATGTTTTAAAAGTAGATACAGGCGCTTATCATCAGGGCTTTCATGGTGACTCGTGTGTTACTATTGCTGTTGGCGAAGTCACACCTGAAGCTGCAAAATTAATTCAGGTAGCCGAAGAGGCGCTATACAAAGGTATCGCACAAGTCAAGGCTGGAAACTACCTGATGGATATTGCCGGTGCAATTCAAGACCATGTAGAAACCAACGGTTTTGTTATTGTAGAAGACTTTACAGGTCATGGTGTCGGTCGCAATCTCCATGAAGAACCTTCAGTGTTTAACTTCCGTACCCGAGAAATGCCGAATGTTAAGTTAAGAGCGGGGATGACACTCGCAATCGAGCCAATTTTGAATGCTGGTTCTAAGTTAACTCGAACATTAAGCGATCGCTGGACAGCTGTAACTGTAGATAACTCCCTTTCTGCTCAGTTTGAGCATACTGTGTTAGTAACTGATAGCGGGTATGAAATTCTGACAGATCGAACAAAACTTTAGATTATCCCTGTAACCAAACTCGGGGCTTCGCATGAGTAAGTCCACAGAAGTGGACTTATTTATCTAGCGGTAAATGTCATTCGCCCTTCTTAAAATGCGATCGCATTTGCCGCCTATTATTAGGATCAACTAAACGAGTCTTCTGGCATTTCTAATCCAGTTGCTGCAGCTGCATCTTGAGCTATTGATTCTGGTTCGTCAGGGAAGTGTTCTTTGAGCCATTGAGAAAATTCTTGCGTAATTATCTGCCTATAACTTGCTTCATGACTTTCTAGCCAAGCTGCTACTTCCTCATAACCCGTAGCTTTCAGCTCATCAACTACACAAGAAAACTCCAGCATACCGCAATTACCACTATCTCGAATTTCTAATAGTGTTGGCATTAAACTATGAGGACGCTCGTTTTTAACTGATGTCATCTTATTTTTCCTATTAGCTAGGTTGCTCTATCTTCAATAATGCAGCATAAATTTTCTCAATCAAAACCATTAAAATGCATAGCCAATATGACAATAGGGCAAGTGTTTTGACCATAAGCAGAACTCCTGAATTAACGTCTTCTTCAAGTTCAGCTTATAGCGTACGTTCAACCCGCCAGTCTGAGAGTATTTTTGTTCTTGCATATCAGGTCGCCACAACATTTTTCAGCTTGAGGATGCCATGTCGTGTTAAACTTTGTGCAAATGGTCATTATGCGTCAAGAACATGACCTCAGCTTGTTGAGAAATATCTATCAATCTGCATAAACAACTGCTCGTAGTCCGATTGCTAGGCATCATAGTAAATAACCGCAGCAAAGTTGAGGTGAACCTCATATCCTACCTCCACGAAATCATTGACTGCTTGTATGCGCTCTGTAATGCTGGAAGTGCATATATCAACAATGTCAGATTTTGACTAAGGATAAACAATATAGTCACTATAAGCAACAATTATAAAGCCCTAGCATAAAACCAGGGCTTGGGCTACAAATATGGCGTTCAGTATATAGAGTAGATCAGGCAAGCTAATTGCTATGCCTATATATTTATCTGTCTGAAAGCAGAGAATTATGCAGTTATTTATCTGTCACTCAGACATTTTCTATAAAAATCGACAAGAGTGCGATGCTGTCGTTTCTTTTACGTAACATACCAGCACTCTGCAAGCTCTGTAAGAAGTATTTACAACTTCTGAGCTTTTTTACTTATGGAGAAATCAATTCCAGGTTTAGCCTTCTCCTGGGAATCGCAGTTAATTTAATAATATTAATACAAATAGCTTACCAAGTAGGCGGAAGTAAGTCTCTGCCATCCGTTCATAGGTTTAATTTTACCAGACTCCCACTCTAGCACTTGTTCAAAATTCGTTACTTTTGTCACATCAAACACTGCAGTTAATTTGCAACCGAGATTTTCAGAGGTAGTAAAACCTTACTAATTTTTTTAGAAATCTATGTGTTTTAGCGTTTTTAGTTTGTAGTAATATCACATTTTTCAACAACAAAACAGAGAGCTATAGAGATCAACTCAGGTTTTCTTGAGCATTCGATGGGTAAGATGCAGAGATTTTCTGTAACGACAAATACAGATTTTCAAATTAGTTTTGTAAATGAAAGTTGGTCACGCATTAAAAGGCACGGACATCAAAACTTTTTTGAAGCACAACTAACTAGAAATATAAAAACAGGTAACTATGAAATATACACAACCTTTAACACAATCCAAAGTTCTCCTTGCACTCGCCGTAACCTTAATGTCTACAGCAGGAATTTCTACCGCTGCCTTGGCTGGGGATGCTAAAGTCTACGTAGGTAGCATGTGCGATCCTGCACAGGGTACTGATGTTTCTAACGTTAACAGAAACGGTGGGATTTTCAACAATTCCAATAACCCAGTGCTTGTGCGCTGCCCTATCGTCCGAGACATTACTGGAAGCAGCGACAACAGCTTTAATGGTCCTTTTGCTACGATTCAGTTGCAACGCTTCGGCACCCCTCCGAGTGCCACAACTCAGTGCCAGATGCGCACCTACCAAGCGAACGGAAATGTTTTTTCTGAGAGAATATCCAGCGTCACTACTAGTGCTGGAGATTTCACGATCAACATAGCTGCCGTACCCCAATCGCCTGGAGGAGCTTACGAAATCTCTTGTTCTCTACCACCACTTACTGGACTTGAGCGATACGTCGTAACTGAGTGAGGAGTGAGTAGGAGTAGTAGGGGGAGACATACATATTCTTTGAATTTTCTCACCCCCTTCTATTCTTTCTTATGCTATCTGTAGAGTGGGATGAGTGAGTATTAAGTACAGAAATTTTGTATTAATTTCCCTATGTTCTTTTAAAACTCAGATTAAATAAATTCTAGAAATTTTCTGTAAAGAAAAATACAAATTATTTGCTCTATTGTATTAAGTAAAATAAGGCAAGTCACCAAAGCTTGTTTCAAGTCTTATTACATTGATAAACTCACAGTTATCGAAGCATAAATCACAACAAAGCTTCTCAAAAATTCTGAGGAAGAAAAGGAAAAACATTTATTTATGGAGCTAGTGAAGCGGAATTGATTTAACTGTGTAAGTCTACTATCTATTAACTTTTGGTGTTCTGTTCAATCATCTTGTTTTTTAAATCTAGACAAAATTGTCTGTTACAGCTGTTGCACTTGAAAGTTTGGTTACTACTGTTGTGAGAATCTACTCTATATCCTTAGCTATTTAAGACTACTGAGATTTGTAATTATCGTTGTAGTCGTTTTTTTGTGAGTTGATATCCATACTTTAGAAAACTCACAGCTAAAACTCAGGGAGTTCTCAGATGAGCTAAGTATAATCTGAGTTACCAGGGTTGAAATACTCTAGCATTTTCTAACACTGTCTAGAAGTCTAGTACAGCGTTGGTACTCTAACACAAACCAGTTAAGAAACTAATGAAGGAGAACCATTTCTATGAACTCGATTTTGAAGAACTCTGCTCTTGCGACCATTTTCTACCTAGCTATGGCAACCACTGTACAAGCTACACAACCAAATAGCAACGCCATCGCTAATGTCAACACTGTTAAGTCTCAAAACCTGATCGCACAAATGTATCCACGTAGTCGCTTTGATGCTACTAGAACAAGACCATTCATTGATGAGATGATCTTGCTACATATGCAGATGGTTGATGCAGCTCAAAGAGCAATGCAATCTTCAGATACTGAAATTAAGAAGATGGCAGAGGAAACGATGAAATTTAGTAACGCTCGAATTAATAGCTTGATGGAGATGCGGAGAAGCTTTTTAGAAAATCCAGATAAGGGTTGATTTTGTAGTTTTTGTAGAGGCAATAAATAGGTAATAGTGCAGATCGCTAGTCATTATATTCGATGCTGATTTTGTGCTAAAAAAACTTTCTCACTTGTTCTGTTGGCTTTTCTCAAGACTCTGAGGTTGCATTGGTCTAGACGCCTCAGAAATTCTTCAATCTTGGCTTAGAGAATATACCTATCGAGTTAGCAATACAGTCATTAACAAATTATTTCAAAGTTGCAACAAATACAAGAATGAGACTCCTTACTTGTAAAGTAAGTTGGCAGGTAACTGCACGATCGCAGTGTACATTTTTAGATAAACTTCACAATAATTGCAAACTCTTAGTATTTCTGTAAGCGCGATCGCTTATCAACCATTCTAACTGAGAAGCTTGTAAGTACCGCCTCGCTTTAGAGCATGTTGGTATGCTGGACGTGCATGAATACGATCTAGGAAGCTAATCAACTTTGGATGAGTTGTATCTTCTAAGCCTGCTCGTGCGACCGCCACTTCGATAGGAAAGCTCATCTGAATATCAGCTGCAGTAAATTCCTCACCCGCAAACCACAAGCTGTTTCCAAGTTCTGCTTCTAGATAATTAAGATGTTGTGTAATTTGAGGTTCAATAAAAGAACTTTTAGTTCGACTTGCAATTAGTCGTGCGATCGGACGGACAAAAAAAGGCAATGGCTGCTTTTCAATGCGATCAAACACTAACTTTAACAATAGTGGCGGCATTGCTGAGCCTTCAGCATAATGTAACCAATAAGTATACCGTAACCTTTCTGGTGTACCTGGTGGAGGCGCAAACCGTTCCTTACCATATTGCTTAATTAGGTACTCAATAATAGCCCCAGATTCTGCCAGCGTTAGCGCGTCATCGGTAATAACTGGAGACTTACCCAAAGGATGCACTTGGCGTAGTGACTCTGGCGCAAGCATTGTTTTTGGGTCGCGTTCATAGCACTTTATTTCATAATTTAGTCCGAGTTCCTCTAGCAACCACAGTATACGTTGTGAGCGGGAGTTGTTTAGGTGGTGAACGACGAGCATAAGGTTATTTTTCAGTTATCTATTCAGCACAGCATGACAAAAAATGAGTAAGTTTCACATCATCAAATGGTATTAGAATGCAGATTCAGACTAGTTTTTTTATTTATTGGCTCATGTTATTTTTTAGTGCTACTACATGATTTGTAGCTGTTATAAAAACTTTCTACAGCTAGTTTTGTCAACATCATTTTGTTGTTTTAAACGATGTTGGTAAGCTTTTAGCTTTCAGTGGAGGTGTAAAGGGAATAGAGCCATTGGCTCAAAATATATGCAGATCGTCGTCGCATTGTTCACAACTCAAGTTATAACACTTGTTATAAAGGAGTTATGATAGAAGCATTAAAAGAAATACGTTCAGAATCAAACCAACATTCGTTAGCAAACGGCTTCCTACTGCATTAGCTAAAGACCGAACCTATTTATCTTCAATGGTTACTATCACAGCATATATTAATTCTCGAAAAATCTTTCTTCTGTAAACAGCTTTTCGCTTCCAATGGTACTACTTCCACAACGCTTACTTCAATTTACTGATTGGTTCTCACCAAAGCAAAACGTTATCTTATTCGACACACCAACTGCAGCTAATGAAATTGCTTTTATGTTGGGCGGCGAGTGGGATGGATGCAACGGTATCGTCATGAATAAATGTGATGAGGTTGCTGTCAATACTGCTGCTAGCTTAATCCAAGCACAATGGTGCTATTCTGGAGCAGAAGTAACTTATCTCACTCGATTGACTGCTAACGAGTTGCTACGACGCTATCAAGCCGGTGAAAAAAACTTTACTAATGCGAACTTAAGGGGTGTAACCATCACTTCTAACACATTGGTTGCAATCAATCTAAGTTGGGCAAAGTTGAGCGGTTCTAACCTTTGGCAAACCAACCTGAGCTATGCTGATTTAACTGCAGCAGATTTCACAAATGCTGATTTAGGTTTGACAAACTTGAGTAAAACAACTTTGTCAATGTGCAACTTAACAAGAGTAAACCTATCGCAAGCAAATCTCAAAGAGTCTAATTTATATCGTGCTTGCCTGAAAGATGCTGACCTCACACAAGCAGATCTTACAGGCGCAAATTTAACTTTAGCAGATCTTACAGGTGCAAACTTGAGTCAAGCTAAGCTAACTCTTGCAAATTTGGAAGGTGCTAAGGTTGTTGAAACTGAACTAGCAAAAGCTGAATTGTTGTGATGAGTGAGTTGTAAAGTCAACTTGTTAGTGAACACCAGCAAGTACTTTTCCTGTAGCAAAGTCTATACCTAGTACAGCACACGGAAAATTAGAACCAAGTTGCTGAACGATTAAATGATTTGCTGAGTTGCAACCTAAAAACAGCAAAGATGCATTTTCTGACTCTACAACTGCTTTGAGTTCTGAAGCAACGTTACCAAACCGCAGATGAGCAACAAGAGAACCCCGCCATTCTGCTGCAAGGCTCTTGGCTTGCCATAAAATTAAGTCAGCTTGTTCAAATAAATCTGGTGATGCGATGCGTGGCTGTAATAGTAGCATTTCTGAATGTTGTGTCGCATTCGACCGAGAACCTCTGTTGGCTACGTGAGCTAATTCTCGCGAAATACTCTCACTATATAACCTGCTTAGATCAAAACTAGGAGAAATTGGGCAATGGCGATGCTGAGTGTGTTCTTCTAGAACATACACTACGTGAACAGTAACTTGCTTTTGAGTTGCTAGGCGAGTTTGATGAGCAATCCACAAGGTTAGATCCAGTGCTGTTTGACTATTTGGAGAACTGTTATAACCCACAACCAAGTCAACCGACTTAGTGGTTTCCTGAATTTGCGATGCATCTGGTGCTAGCAGCATCATTCTTTCTATGACATTCGTTTCTGTTGCGCTTTGTAGGCGCGCTAACATTGGCTTGATGTTCATTCGCTAGATACCTTATGTCGAAAGCAGGTACAAAAAAACGAGCAGTACGAGCCTCAGACACTGAACGAGATACAAGTCATTGTAGAAATGCTTGCTCTTCAGTCTCCTCTCGATGCCTACGAAGTTAGCTGACGGGCTAGGACTGAGAGATGTCCTTCTGCTTTAATCTTTGGTTTTATCAAAATGATTAAAGCTCAATTTTAGATACGCCCCAGATTTTGGTTCCTCCGTTCTAGCCTTCTCTTAATTAATTTAAAATACAACTTTAAGAAGATTCTAGATTAGGCTGACTTACTCAAATTCACTAAATTCTACCATTGATTATTGTACCAAGCAACGTCTTGATTTTGTTTTCTAAATTAAGAAAAACTTATGTATTCAAAGGCTTTTTGAATTAACATTATTTATTCTTTAATTGTCAAATCTAATTTGAAGAATCGATAAATCATCCTCAAAGCTATCTTGAGAATTTATCTGGCTTAACTGAGATAAAATGTTGTCTAAATCACAATTACCTGCGGCATGATCAGCGCTGAGTAAATCAATAAAATGATCGAGCTGCCAAATTGAACCGTCAGCCAAATGCAGCTCATATACTCCATCGCTAAAAATATAAAGCGTACTCGACTCAGGGATCTGAAAAAACTTATCTTTGTAGTTGGTATCAGGAAACATACCAATAGGAATACTTGGAGTATCGAGTTTCGTTATTTGCAACGCAGGTGTTTCTGAGAATAAAACAGCAGGTGGATGTCCAGCATTAGCATAAATAAGTTGACGATTCACTCGGTTGTAAACTCCATACCAAATCGTAAAGTACTTAGAGTTTTGAGTGGTCATTTGAAAAGTATTGTTTAAGGCTCTCAGGACATCAGTCGGTTGATAATAATTAATGCCATCGAGAGCGCGAGAACGTAACATATTGAGTACTGAAATGGAAGGAAGTGTAGCTCCGAGTCCGTGTCCAGCAGTATCAAGTAGATAAATAGCTAAATAGTCAGGATCTAGCCAGTAGTAATCGAAGCAATCTCCACCCAGTCTTTGGGAAGGAATAAATCGAGAATTAATAGTCAGTGGTTCTTTGAGTTGTGGGGGAAGTAGCGATCGCACATAATCTGCGGCTTCACCTAATTCTGCTTCTAGCAATTGCTTTTGTTTTTGTAAATCCCGACTCATTTGGTGCAAGCGTAATCCAGCACGTACCCGCGCGGTAAGTTCATTTTGGTCAATTGGCTTGGTAATAAAATCATCTGCACCAGCATTAAGCGCTTGAACGCAATCAGCTACAGAATCTAAATCTGTCAGAAAAATAAAAAATACTAGCGATATCGGTTCAGCTTTAATTTTGCGACAAACATCTAGCCCACAGGTTTGCTGAATCATCCAATCGCAAATAACTAAACCAGGATACAACTGGCGTGCTAATGTAACTCCATCTTCACCATTATTAGTGACAACAACTTGATGGCCTTGATTTTCTAGTGCCCTTGAAAGCACGATCTGTACTGTCGGGTCATCATCGATTACTAAGATTAGAGACATGGGAAAAAGGATTGAGCCACAACACAATAGTGCGTTTTAGTTGATTTAAATCGCGATAGATTTCCTGCTTAAACCACTGTCCCATCGCATCAAATGGTGTAAAGTTTGTTCCAGTTTGCCACCTCACATCTTGACCTAAAGGTGTTGTATGACTTCCTGGCAATGTTTGTAAAGTAACCATATCAGGAAAGCGCTGTTGTAACAGCTGATTTAAAGCAGTCGATTGGTCAATTGTGTCATTAGTAAACTGAATCAGCAAATTGCGACGAACACGATAGCGATCGCGAACTAAGTTAGTTGTCTCCACAGGAGAAGGTGTAAATTCTACCGTAAACGTAGGAGTAAACTGTTGTACTAAGGGAATGGCATCGCGTGCAGCATAGTTGTTAAAAGACATAAAAATATTCCCTGCACGTTCTACATTAAATAAACTACCAATGAGTAAATGTAGTTTACAACCCATACTGTGTCCTACGCCATAGGTTGGCAGATAACGCCGCCGTAGCAATGCGCGATCGTGTAATTCAGCGATCGCATTTTCAAAGTTGGTCAAAACAGTCTCGGCGATTGCGACATGATCTAAAGTATTAACAAACGGAGTAGCAATAATGGCATATTCTTGCCCTAGTTGTTCTAACAACCAACGGTACGTTAATTGTGGTGCTGTCGCAACAAAAGCTCCTCCGAGAAAATGTATGATTCCCACAGGATGGCGGGGAACTAAAACCCAGTTACCAGCGATTTCCTTCCATTCCATGCAATCAATTATGCTCGATTAGTTATTTCGTCTCAAATCACAGGCAAGTTTAAAATAGCCTGCTTCAACTAATGAACCTCCTCATCTATTGTGGCAATTTACCTTGAGGTATGAGCTATATCTTTTGACTTACACTTGCTCAAATTCAGCTACCGACACACTACTCACAACCATTCGCTAACCTCAACTCACTTCCGCTCTGGGTGAGCTTCTGTAGGTGAAGGAGTACCCATTTGATTAATAGTTGCAATCATTTGGTAGAGACGTCCTAAATCCCGCTGGTTAAAATACAATACAAGGCGGGGTAGTTCAGCTGTTTCGTCTTGAGCCTCTTGAGGTAAAGCTTGGCTTTTTTCAATTTTTCCCTTAACGAGGATATCGTGAAAATTATCATTGAGTAGATCGACATCTGCATTAGTAATGTCTGTCTTCAACCGAATGACAAGTTTGTCACCCACGTAGCGGCTAGAGTGATAAACCTGATAAAAACGAGTAATCGCACTGCAGGCTACTTCAAGGTTATCGGTAATTGTGTAAAGGCTATCGTCTTCTGGACTAATTAATCCTTGTTGCCGTAGATGACGATCAATATATTCACTCCAAGCCCGCCAGTAATCTCCTCCAGGACGATCTATCAGAACAACTGGTACAGGACCAAACTTACCTGTTTGACTAAGTGTCATGCACTCAAAAGCTTCGTCTTGCGTACCAAACCCACCAGGAAACAAAGCGATCGCATCACTTTCACGCAAGAGAAACAGTTTACGCGTGAAGAAATATTTGAAATGAATCAGTTTAGGATCGCCTTCGATAATGGGGTTTGCCTCTTGCTCAAATGGTAATTGAATATTTAACCCAAACGAATTTTCTTGTCCAGCACCTTCATTGCCCGCCTGCATAATTCCCCCACCGCCTCCGGTCATTACCATAAAGCCAAGCTGAGTGACACATCGCGCAAAGTCAGATGCCATGCGGTATTCTGGAGTTTCTGGAGATGTACGTGCTGAGCCAAAAATGGTGACTTTGCGTACGTGTCGATACGGATAAAAGACCTTGAAGCCTTGTTCCATATCAGCTAATGATGCTGACAAGATCTTCCAATCTAGGCGCTCGATATCACTATTTGCCAGATTGACTATGGTAGCAAGTGCATATTGAATGAGTTGCCGATGTTTCAAGTTCGGCAGTTTTTCAATTAAATCAGTTAGGTCTGATTGGAGAGAATCTAATGATGGAAAATGAGAAGATGAGGTCATGAGTGCTTCCGCACAAGTGGCACTCTATTTTATCGATATTTTAGGGGTAGTTTGTCAAGCTACAGATTAATATTTTTTTAATACTGCTTGATAACAAACAGCATTTTGTGCTTTTTACTATTTGAATTAAAGGCTGAAGGATCAGTGGAGTATCTATCGAGCAATTAAATACTTATACTCAAGTACGACTTGCGATCGCTTCTCTATAGATATTAAGTTCGCTCAAATAATGCTCAACATTGCTTTTCAGCATGGTATTTGAGCGAAGTGTTCTTCAATTTGCTCAACCTGTTTAACTCTGACGAGATACAGCTACAGAGCAAAATTAGATTTAGTACAACTTACAAATACTTTTCCAAGGTATTAGACAAAGTACTTTTAGGAACGGCACCAACAACCATATCAACTCGTTGCCCGCCTTTAAAAATCATTAATGTTGGAATACTACGAATACCGTACTGACTTGCAACGTTGGGGTTCTCGTCTGTGTTAAGTTTTACAACTTTCACCTGACCATCATATTGCTGCGCAATTTCGTCCACAACAGGAGCTACCATCCGGCATGGGCCACACCAAGGTGCCCAGAAGTCCACTAGAACAGGAACTTCACTCTCGAGTACTTCTTCTTTAAACGTTGAGTCTGTAACTTGTGCGGCTACTGACATGCCTAGAAATCCTTACGCTATATCTCTTACTTTGCTGAAATTCTACCATAGTCGAAAGCCGCGTTCTGTTCTATCAACCGTCTATATTTAGACAGATCTTAAGTTCTTATACCCATAGGAGTAGTAGACCAGGAGGTGCAGAGGGTAGGCGGGTAGTAGGGTAGTAGGGAAAAAGCAATCAAATCTCTCAATCTCGCTCACTTGCCAACTCTACAACGCTCCCACTAGCTACTAACCACTACTTCCTACTAATAAGGAACCGCCCGAACAATAGTCCGGGCGGAGTGTGGTGTGAGGAGTGAACGGAAACATGCGTCTCCGCTTTTTCTATTGTAGGCGACACCTTAAATATTTTCCGAATTTCCTCAAGGATTCCTTAAAATTTTGTCAGGAAAACTACCCAAGTATAATTACTTGCCCATCCCTAATTGCTGTGCTTTTTGGTAAACCTTACCTTCAGTTAGCAAAGAAGGAGCAATGACAACTTCTACCTGCTGCATTTCTTTGAGATCTTTAGCTCCCAGCGTGCCCATACTAGTTTTCAAAGCTCCCAAGAAGTTATGAGTACCATCATCAAGTTGTGCTGGTCCGCGGAGAATTTGTTCTAACGAACCAGTTGTACCAACGCGAATGCGAGTGCCACGAGGTAATACAGGGCTAGGTGTTGCCATACCCCAATGAAAGCCACGTCCTGGAGCTTCTGCACAGCGAGCAAAAGGAGAACCAATCATGACACCATCAGCACCGCAGGCAATACACTTACAAATATCTCCACCAGTAATCAAGCCGCCATCAGCAATAACTGGAACATAATTGCCAGTTTCTTGATAATAGTCATCGCGGGCAGCCGCACAGTCAGCGATCGCAGTTGCTTGGGGTATCCCTACACCAAGTACGCCCCGTGAGGTACAAGCAGCACCAGGTCCAATTCCCACTAAAACTCCCGCAGCACCAGCTTTCATGAGATTTAGAGTAACTTCATAAGTTACACAATTTCCCAATACGACTGGCATAGGCATCTGACGGCAAAATTCAGCTAAATCTAAATTAGCCATTGATTCAGGTGATAAATGAGCCGTAGAAACTACTGTTGCTTGGACAAAAAATAAATCAGCTCCAGCTTTAGCAACAGTTTCACCATACTTACTAGCACCTGCTGGAGTCGCACTAACAGCAGCAATACCCCCTTGCCGTTTGATTTCCTGAATGCGTTGCTCAATGAGTTCCGGCTTAACAGGCTCAGCATAGAGTTCTTGCATCAATGGGACAAATTCATGCGCACCCACTGCAGCAATTTTGTCTAAAATAGGATTTGGATCAGCATAACGAGTTTGGATACCCTCCAAATTCAACACACCCAATGCACCCAATTCTGATAAAAGCACTGCCATACGGACATCAACAACTCCATCCATAGCGCTGGCAATAATCGGAATCTCGCGCTTAATACTGCCGATTTGCCAATGCGTATCTGCTAAACTTGGGTCTAGCGTGCGCTGTCCAGGAACGAGCGCAATTTCATCAATTCCGTAGGCTCGGCGAGCCATCTTCCCACGCCCAATCTGAATATCCACGCCTGTTACTTCTTAAGTTCCACTACTGTTTTTGTTAGCGTACCAAATTGCAAGGAAATTTATTTTACTTCTAGATATGCTAGGTAATTATTGCTGCAAAAGAATTTATGCAAGTTCGCTAGAATAAAAAAAGCCATAGCTAAATCATAACAAGCTATTTACTCACTCATAGCACCTGCAGTTTGACGGTTAAGCTTTGATTCAATCAGAGACTCTAGAACTACTCGAATGGTCGCGCCTGTGTCAACACTTGTCCACCTTTGCGGCAACGAAATTAGGGGCAACAGCAGCGCGTAATTTACAAATTCCCCTATCTCAAAAACACAGTGAAGAACTACTAGCGCAAACTAAGGAAGCATATCAGCTAGAAAATAGCCTCACCGGAGGTTTATCTTTTGAAGGTATTCAAGATATTGGTGATGCTTTAGAGCGCGTTCAACGTCAAGGAATTTTAACCGGAGAAGAACTTTTAGCGATCGCAACAACTCTGGCGGGAACTCGCCAACTGCGTCGCGCTATTGACAATCAATCAGATGTACCCGTTCTCACTGCATTAGTTGCCGATATTCGCACTTATCCAGAAATAGAGCAAGAAATTCATCGTTGTATCGATGAACGCGGACAAGTTAGCGATCGCGCGAGTACAAAACTTTCTGATATTCGTCATTCACTACGGCAAATTCGCAGTCAAATTACACAAAAACTGCAAAATATTTTGCAACGGCAAGCTAATGCCGTTCAAGAACTACTGATCACTAAACGTGGCGATCGCTTTGTGATTCCGGTAAAAGCACCACAAAAAGACGCTGTTCCAGGAATTGTGCATGATACTTCTACGAGCGGCGCGACACTTTACATTGAACCAAATTCTGTCGTTCCTCTCGGAAATCAACTCCGGCAATTAATTGTCAAAGAGCAAGCTGAAGAAACAGCCATTCGTCGGGCTTTATCAGAGCAAATCGCTGCTGTCACCTCTGATTTGGAGCATTTACTTAGTGTTACCACAATTATTGACCTTGCTTGCGCTCGTGCTCGCTACAGCTATTGGTTAAAAGCAAATCCACCAAGGTTTATTGAACGTGGTACAGGTGAAATAATTACTTTACGGCAACTCCATCATCCTTACTTGTGTGGCAGTTTGCTCACGAACAAGGTGCAGCCGTTATTCCGGTCGATTTGGTCATCAAGCCCCAAATTCGGGTAGTCACAATTACAGGACCGAATACTGGGGGCAAAACTGTCACGCTGAAAACTCTCGGCTTAGCAGCTTTGATGGCAAAGGTAGGGCTATTTATACCTGCACGCGAACCTGTAGAAATTCCCTGGTTTGATCAAGTCTTAGCTGATATTGGCGACGAACAATCACTTCAACAGAGTTTATCGACCTTTTCTGGTCATATTCGCCGCATTAGTCGAATTATCAATGCGTTATCCAGTAGTCATCCGGATCTAGATTCAACTCTAACCCCTCGTCCCTCCCTAGTTTTACTCGACGAGGTAGGTGCAGGAACTGATCCGGTAGAAGGTAGTGCCTTGGCGATCGCCCTTTTGCAATACTTAGCAGATCATGCCCAATTGAGTATTGCCACAACACATTTTGGCGAACTGAAAGCGTTGAAATACCAAGATGAACGTTTTGAGAATGCTTCAGTCGAATTTGATGAAGAAACCCTCTCGCCAACCTATCGCCTGTTATGGGGAATTCCTGGACGTTCTAATGCTTTAACAATCGCTCGCCGCTTGGGACTAAATGCAGAAGTCGTGGAGCAAGCGAAAACTAAACTTGGCGGCGCAACCGAAGACGTAAACCAAGTCATTGCTGGCTTAGAAGCACAACGGCGGCTGCAAGAAACCAAAGCAACAGAAGCAGAAAAGTTACTACAACAAGTGCAACGACTATACACTGAAGTATCACAAAAGGCTTCACTATTACAAGAGCGCGAAGCTCAACTAAGACAGCAACAAGAGCAATCAATTCAACAAGCACTCGTTCAAGCTAAAGGTGAAATAGCACAAGTTATTCGTCGCCTCCAGCAAGGTACGACAACAGCCCAAGATGCACAACAAGCAACAGATGCTCTTTCTCAAATTGCCCAGAAGCATCTTCCACCACCACCCAAACCTAAACCAGGATTTAAACCACAAGTAGGCGATCGCGTCCGCATACCGCGTCTAGGTCAAACTGCTGAAGTCATCAGCGCACCTGACGAAGATGGTGACTTAAGTGTTCGCTTCGGGTTAATGAAAATGAGCGTCAAGCTCGCAGATATTGAATCGTTAGATGGACAAAAAGCTGAAGTAGTTACTACTAAGAAGCAAGTCAAAGAAGCAGCGCGTAGCAGTACTAAGCAAGACTCACCTGTGGCAACGCCATCCTCACTTACAATTCGCACATCACAAAACACAATTGATTTGCGAGGAAACCGAGTTGCAGATGCAGAAATGATTTTAGAACGAGCGATCGCACCTGCTCAAGGACCAGTTTGGATCATTCACGGACATGGCACTGGCAAACTCAGACAAGGAGTTCACGCATTCTTGCAGCAGCATCCCCGCATTAGTCATTTTGAGCCAGCAGCCCCAGAAGATGGAGGCACAGGTGTTACAGTGGCTTACGTTGAATAAAAAGAATTGTCTCAACTCTCTTAAACTCATAACTCAGCACTCAACACTCATAACTCAATGCAAGCAGTTAGGATAAAACAGCTATATGCTTAGCTTGGTGACGTCAGATCATGCCGCTTGAACCCGATTCTCCCCCACCCAATCCTACTTCAGGTGTTGAGTCACAGCCAGAGGTGTTGTCCGATCGCACTCAAAACACTGAACTTGCTCCGAAAGGATCGCTATCGCAACAGGCTTTAGCCGCCCTCGCTTCAATGCAATCACCGCAGCACCAAGCTACTATAGACCGTCTGACGAGAGCACAACAGGGAAATCACATTCCCGACTTGCAGGCAACTGGAATGACTCTGATTGCGATCGCCATCATTATTTTTGGCTTAGCGTTGGGTAATGAGTTACTGGCTTGGTTTGGAGTTGTGCTGACACTTCTCCTATCAATAGCAATGCTACTCCCGTGGTTGAAAGCTGTCATCCAAGAATTGTTTTCTGCGCAAGAGCGATCGCTATTTGTGGCTATAGTAGGGGTTGTTGTTGCTTTGATCGGCATCGTAGAACTTACAGGTATCAATCGCCGCCTGCTATTTTGGGGTAGTCAGCTTAACTGGGAAGCTTTCGGTACGCTTGCTGAGTGGATTGGTGCTTTAGGGCAAATCTTAATTGCCGTGCTTGCAGTTTTTGTTGCTTGGCGACAGTACGTTATTTCTAAAGACCTAACAATTCAACAAAATTTGCTGACAGTGCAGCAAAACTTAATTACGCAACAACAAACAATTGACAGCTATTTTCAAGGAATTTCTGATCTTGTCTTGGATGACGAAGGATTGCTAGAAGATTGGCCTCAAGAACGAGCATTAGCTGAAGGACGGACAGCAGCAATTTTGAGTAGTGTCGATCGCGATGGTAAAGCTAAAATTTTACGATTTCTCTCTAGCTCTAGGTTACTAACACCACTTAAGCGCGACTCTCGCTTGGGAAGAGCGATTCTAAATGGTGACGGTGGCTATGCTGAAGATCGTGTTTTTGGAGTGCGCGTCATCGACTTAGGAGTCATGCTGGCGGGCGCGGATCTATCGGGTACTGATTTACGTTGGACAGACTTGAGCGAAGCAAATCTCATTCGCGTCAACCTTAGTCATTGTGACTTAGTACGAGCCAACTTCGCCCGCACGATTTTAGCAGAAGCTAAGTTCATTAGTGCAGATTTAAAGGGAACGCTCTTATTCTACGGCTCAGCCGCAACTGCTAGTCCTCGTAGCCGTACTGAACCACCAAACTATAGAACAGGAGAATATACTGGCGCTGTGATTGAAAATGCTGACTTTACAAACGCGCAGCGGATGTCTGAATCAACACGTTACTATTGCTGTGCTTGGGGTGGTGAAAAAACAAGAGCAACTATTCCTGGGGGTTGTAACGGAATTCCTAATAAGTTAGAGAAATAGTTCTTGTTTTAATACTTTTATTAATGGTATTCTTTAGTAAGAATAGGTTTTATAGTTGGGTTTAAAAACTTATAAAAAAAATGTACAGATTTCCATTATGGAATAGATTATACCAGAAAAATGTAGTGATTTTCGTGAGAAACTTTCAATATTCAACACGCAAGAAGTAGATTGCCTAAGTATTCATTAGTTGTTCCCATTTTCAATGAAGAAAAAACGATTCCGGCGCTGTATCAACGCCTGTGTATTGTAATGGAACGACTAGACGGAGAAGTAGAATTAATTTTAGTGAATGACGGTAGTCGCGATCGCTCGTTACAACTACTGCGCGAACTAAATTATCAAGACCCCCGCGTTTGTTATCTAAGCTTAGCCCGTAACTTTGGTCATCAAATTGCTGTAACAGCAGGTTTAAACTTTGTGCGGGGTCAAGTTGCGATTGTGCTAGATGGCGATTTGCAAGATCCTCCAGAACTGATCCCCGATATGATTGAAAAGTGGCGACAAGGATATCAAGTTGTTTACGCCCAACGCACGCAACGCCGTCAAGAGAATTGGTTTAAGCGGTTTACAGCTTATTTTTTTTATCGTCTACTCAAGCGCTTAGCCGATGTGGATATTCCCACAGACACGGGCGATTTTTGTTTGCTGGATCGCCAGGTGGTGGATGTACTCAATGCAATGCCTGAACGAAATCGCTACATTCGCGGGCTGCGATCTTGGGTAGGTTTTCCTCAAACTGCAATTCAATTTGAACGCGATCCGCGTTTTGCCGGAGAAGTTAAATATACATTCGCAAAATCTTTAGCGTTAGCTGTCAACGGCTTAGTATCCTTTTCTAAAGTGCCATTGCGATTGTCTACTTATGTAGGATTACTTGCTGCGATCGTCGCAATTTTGATGGCGCTTTTGGTACTCTATTGGCGACTTTTTGTCCCAAGTTCGCGTCTAGAAGGTTTTGCGATTATTTTAGTTGCAATCTTTTTTATCGGTGCTGTTCAACTTGTCAGTATTGGAATTTTAGGCGAGTATGTTGGACGTATTTACGAAGAAGTTAAAGGAAGACCACTGTATACTTTGGCAGAAGTCGGCGGATTGAACAACGAAATCGCAACTTCTTACAATCACACACAACCCCAATCACGTACTACTAAAATCTCAAACTTGGCATCAGAGGAAAGAAGAACATCTAAAGATTTATAGTGACTTTGGCACCAAGATCTAAAACTCTGCATAGCTTTTGGGAAAACATCATCAGGAACGTACCAGCAAGAAGCATGAGGTTTTGTTTGGTAAATATCGAGTAACTCACCGACAGTTTGCGCAATTTGCCACTGTGCAGCAATTACATATTCCATTTTGGCACCTTGTTGTAGCAGTAGTTGTGTTACTTCCTGTTGTGAAGCACTGTAAGTTTCTGGCTGAAATCCTGGTTGATTTTGGAGTATCTCTAACCACTGATTTTCAAATTCTGTTTGATGTTCAGTTCTTTTACTTTGACAGTGGAGATAAACGCCATTTGGCTTGAGCACTCGGCGAATTTCACTTAGGGCTTGTTGCCAACTAGGAATGAGATGTATGATATGCCGTGTCAGCACAACATCAAAGAAGTCATTTTCAAAAGGAAGCGAAGCAGCATCCGTTTGAATCAATGTGAGATTGTCTGGAATACCTTGTAACTTGTGGCGAATTTCCTCCATCATCTGTTTTGAGATATCAACGCCTGTGTAGGAATATCCTCGTTTAATAATTGGTATGGCGTTCAACCCCGTACCAATCCCTGGTTCCAAAAATTTTGTCTCTGGTGTTGTGTTAACTAGGCGCAGAATACAATTCGTGACTTGTTCAGATATATACGGTGGTAATGCTCTGGTAGCATCATAAATCTGAGCTATCAGGTTGTAGTAATTGCTCAAAGCTTTATCCCTGAGTACCAATTTACTAAATAGCTTCCATTATATTTACTGGCGTAAAATTGGATAATAGCGTTGAGAATACCTACTTTATTTTGCTGAGGATTTAGAGTATATTGTTGAATAATGGAAATATAATTTTATTTTTTATTTTTGGTTATATTTCTATTATGAAATATTTATATTATAGACAATAATTTGGTAGAAGAAACAACCCTAACTCAAATTTTTTGCGATCAAGCTAGGGATTTTAGTTTCAAGCTTTGGTTGTAGGCATGACAACTTTCTTAGCTAAACCTGCAGTTTGCAGGAGTTTAATTGCCCACCAAGTCATATCAATTTCCCACCAACGCTGTCCTGCTTTTGCCACATTGGGGTAAGCATGGTGGTTATTATGCCAGCCTTCGCCATAGGTTAAGATTGCTGCCCACCAAAGATTTCGGGAATTGTCACTCACTTGAAAGTTCCGATAACCGCGCAGGTGAGTTGCAGAATTAATTAACCAAGTCGTGTGCCAAAGTAATACTGATCTCACAAAAATACCGTAGATAACAAAAGACCATCCTCCCAAAACGTACAATAAAATGCCTAGAGGAAGTTGAAGAAGCAAAAAATTACGATTTAACCAACGATAGTAAGCGTCACGGGCTAAGTCGGGAGCAAATCTTTTATAATTTTCGTGGTCAAAAAACTCTGGACGTGGATAGAAGATCCACAGCATATGACTCCACCAAAAACCGCGCTGTGAAGAGTAAGGATCTTTGTCTTTGTCTTCGGTATGTGCGTGATGCAATCGATGACTTGCTACCCAAAAAATGGGTCCTCCTTGAATCGCTAACGCGCCTAAAGTTGCGATCACATATTCTAACCACTTGGGCGACACCTGCAAGCTGCGGTGACTTAAAAGCCTGTGGTAGCCTAAACAGATACCGATACTGCCGAACAACCAGTGGAGGAATAGCGTCACTCCCAATGCCGACCAAGAAAAATTCCAAAATGCGGCGATCGCTACAGCATGAACTGTACCAAAAAATGCCACGTTGACCCAACTTAGAGCAAGCGGCTGCTTACCCTCAGCGTTGATGGCTGATGTTGTCATGAATGTTACCTTTAAATTTCTGTTAATCCAGTGCAGACAACACTGGTTATCGTTTGTAACGAGCGATCGCTCATTACTCTAGAAGGAGATGCAAGTGCTACTTACATTCTTACCTTAACAACAATGCTGTAGAAATGCAAGTGTTACTTGCACAGTTATAACTAATGCAGTACTCCCGCTGATTGAAACTAGCCTGTATGTCCACTCAAATTTCGACTCGACAAAGATTAATTAATGCAGCAATTGAGTTATTCGCCACTCAGGGAGTTACCGAAACAACAACAAAAGCCGTTGCTGAGTTAGCCCAAGTCAATGAAGTGACGCTGTTTCGGCATTTTGGGAATAAGCATGGTTTACTGCTAGCGGTCATTTCCGAGTCGGCAGTATTTCAAGAGTTGGGTGAAACTTTGCGCCAGCAAGCCCAACAAACACATAGTATTGCGCAAGCAATTCAATGGTATGCAGAGGATCGCTTAACGGCGATCGCGCAATTTCCTGAATTGGTGCTGTCTATTTTAGGAGAAGCACGGCAATACCCAGCAGAAAATCGCCGGATTATTGGAAAATACATTGATCAAATCAGTCACGATGTTGCCGAATATCTAGCAACCGTGATGCAACGAGAACAGTTACGCAGTCAATTACCCGTTGAAAAACTTGCAAGTTTACTTAATTATATTTTGTTAGGCTACGCGATTATTGAATTAGCGACTGAAGTTAACGAATCGAGTGACCGAGAAGAATTTTTAAATGACTTGGTTCAACTATTTTTAGGAGAAAATATTGTTGCTACAACTGCAACAGAAAATGTAGCAGATTTACCAGCAAACTTAGTGCATACAATTCTGCAACAAGCTAAAAAATCAGGATCGCGAGATTATGCACTTGTTTACGTTTTATTTGCAACAGGCTTATCTCCAATAGATATTACTCATCTAGAGCGAAGTCATCAAATTAGCGATGCGCATCAACACTTATTACAAATCACGCAAGGTTCAGTTAGACAAGTTCCTGTTAATCAATGGATTATGGGTAAGCGCTACGGTTCTTACACTCGTAATCCACTGACACAATGGCTCAAAAGCCGCAAGGATGATTGTTCTGCTTTATTTCTCAATGATGATGGAATGCCAATAACAAAGCAAGAAATCGCAGCACGTTGGCAAGAATTAACTGAAGGATTATTAACCCTAGAGGGAAAAGTCCCAACGATAAAGCAAGCACAGCAAACTTGGTGTGTTGAGATGTTAGTGAAAGGAATCAGTATTGAAGATTTGAGTATTTTGACAGGATGGAGTTTAACCCAATTACAATCTTATGTATGTAGAGCAAAAGAGAAATTAGCCTTAGAGCAAGCCCTGCGTCTCGATCAAAAATCTTAGCATTGGAGCCAAGAGTCATATTTTTGCGGTTTCAACTCATCACAAGTAGAAATAAACTCTCGATGCAAAAAGTTGTTTTGATCGCCATAACAATTGTTTGAGGACGCGACAAAATCTGCGGCATTGTTTACGACAAACTGTAAAATAAAGAAGCATTGAGAGGACTATGTTTATGTCTCAAGCCACATCAGAAGCAACCGAAACAACTTCTTTGTTAGAGGTTGAAGATGAAGACATTCAATTTCCTCCCTGTGATTTAGACAGTGATGAGCCGCCCTTGGACACTGACCTACATCGTAATCAAATTGACTTGCTGATTCGGCTATTACAAGCTTGGTGGCAAGACCGACAAGACTTCTACATTTCCGGCAACCTGACGGTATATTACAACGAACAGCAATTGAAGTCTCGTGACTTTCGCGGACCCGATGTGTTTGTGGTGCTGGGAACCGAAAAGAAAAACCGTCGTAGTTGGGCAATTTGGCAAGAAGGGGGAAAGTACCCCAACTTGGTGATTGAACTGCTTTCGAGTTCTACGGCAAAAGTAGATAAAGGTGCGAAGAAAACGCTGTATCAGGAAGTGTGGCGCGTACCAGAATATTACTGGTTTCACCCAGATACATTAGAATTTGCGGGGTTTCGGTTAGTAGGTGGCGGCTACGAGGTGATTGCACCAACCGATAGCGGTAACTTACCCAGTGAGCAGTTGGGGCTAGAACTAGGAATTCACGAACAGCAATTACGCTGGTTTACCGCACAAGGCGATTTGATACCCTTACCCGAAGAAGTAGAACGCCAACGCGCTGAACAGGAACGCCAACGCGCTGAACAAGCTCAGCAACGATTGGAGCAGCTAGAAAACTTTTTGCGATCGCAAGGCATTGAACCCGATCAACTACCCGATTTGTGACACAGAGCGATCGCAAAATTCTTAACCTTCATCTTTATATCGTGTAGCCTCCATTACTTTACTGTTTCCAGAGGTTGAACTTGAGTCAAATTTTTCACTATATACGGTATTACCTCAGATTCTTTTTCACTCTTGCATGAACCTTTGAGGGTAGTGCTACAGAAGTAAGGATGTAAGTAGAGAAAAGAGGTCTTTCAACTTTCAGTCATGGCAGTAAACCCAATTACTTGTCCTCGTTGCCAGTCAACTGATGTGGTGAAAAATGGTAAAATTCACAACGGTCGGCAGAACTTTAAATGTAAAGGTGGCAACAGACAATTTGTACAAAACCCAACAAAAAAGGTAATTGGGCAGGAAACTAGAGATGTGAGCGACAAGTTGTTGTTGGAGCGGCTGTCATTGGCAGGAATTGCCAGAGTAACTTGGGGATCTGAACAATGGTTGCAGACATATGTCAATGCTAAATACTCATCCGTGCCAAAAACAGTAGCAGCGTGGTCGAAAAAAAGGGGCAGCTAACAATACAATGTGACCAGATGTGGTCATTTGTAGGCAATAAGAAGAACAAGCACCTGCTTTGGTTAGCTGTGGATGTAAACACGGGAAAAATTGTTGGTGTATGCGTTGGTAAACGTAGCCGTGAAGGAGCACAGGGATTGTGGGAATCACTGCCTGCGGTGTATCGCCAGTGTGTTGTGTGCTACACGGATTTCTGGTCGGCATCTGAGCGAGTGATTCCCCAGTCTAGGCATCGTGCTGTTGGTAAGCACAGTGGCAATACCAATCAAATTGAACGGTTTAACTGTACCTTACGTCAAAGTGTTTCACGTTTAGTTAGAGATACCTTGTCTTTCTCGAAGCAGTTGGATAACCATATTGGAGCTATCTGGTATTTCGTACCTCACTACAATTTATCCTTACTTCTGTAGCACTACCGCCAATTTCATCAAATCCGTTGGTATCATCAAAACATTCGTCATGCTTTAATCCTTCTTCCCACAGCTTCTCATACTCTGCCGCAGTTATAATCTTCATTAGAAGAATTGCCTAGTTTCACTTCCTTAGTAGAAAAGTTTCTCATAAAGCAAGCTATGATCAGCCTTTAATATGACTAAGCCAAGCGATCGCGTCAACAAATAGACAAGAAACACTTTACCAAACGCTCATCACTAAAGAAGTACCGTTTCTCCTGTTTGTGCCGATCGCCTGGCTGCATCTGCAACTTTCAATGTGTACAAACTGGCAGTTGGAGTTACGTACATATCCGTACCTGTCAACAAGTGGTTTAAAACCATTTCAGTATCTTTAGCAAATAAACCACGACGCGAACCGACTTCGATTGGTGTTGTTTGTTCTGTTTGAAACAACTTACCCGTATCGCCATCAAAAATTAATCCGCCTTTTTCGCCGTGAACTTCAAACTTGCGTTCACCTTGCCATAAAGTTTCACCTTTACCGTAGGTAACATCAGCAATGACACCAGAAGTAAACTTGAGTTGAGCAGTGCATAAACAAGCTTGATAGAAATTACCTTCGCCCCAATAACGGTTTTGACAACTCACTGTAGCGACTTTGCCAAATAAATCAGTGAGACGATGTAGACGTGAAAGGGCTGCTATTAGAGGAAAACCAAACAAATCTTTGTGGTAAGTCCATTTTTGTGGTGCAGGACGCTGAGGAGTGACAGTAGCATAGCGGGCGTAAAATACATTTCCGACGGCTGGTAAGTTTTGTTTGAGTGCTTGATGCAAGCCACCGAGTAATTCAATATGCTCGATGTGAAGCATTTTGTTTTGATTTTGGGCTAGAGTGACAAGATCTTCTGCTTCATTAATATTAAGAGCAAGTGGATATTCAACAACGACGTGCTTGGTGTTTTGTAATGCTGCTTTTGCGATCGCCCCATGCTCTTTATTTATATTTGATATCACAACTAAATCAATATCAGAGCGAGATACTAGTTCCTGCCAAGATATTAGCGCTTCTGCTTGATACGTTTGAGCAAATTCCTGAGTTTTTTCTAGTGTATGACCAACAATGGCGACAACTTGCGATCGCTCATCTTGCTGAAATGTTTGTGCCCTTAACTTCGCTGCATATCCAGTACCAACAATACCTACACGTACCAAACGCTGCTGATAATCGCCAAAATTCCCCATATTAATTTTTACCTCTCACTCTTCTCTAGTCACTAGCCACTAGTCACTCTCTCATAAGAATAACTAATTAGGATTAAATAACTAAATTTCATTACTAATCGCCTGCAAAATCGGAGGAAATAGGGGGTTACAAGCTATGGTTTTTCTCGTAGTATCAGAAATGAAGTGAACTCAAATATTTTGGACTTTGCTCATGAGCGAAGCCCACAGTTTACTTTAGTTTATCTTATACTGCCGTAGCAAATTGAGAGGATCGCTGAATGGCAACTTACAAGGTCACTTTAATCAACGACGCTGAAGGACTAAATCAGACGATTGAAGTTGACGATGATACATATATTCTAGATGCAGCTGAAGAAGCTGGACTTGATTTACCATACTCCTGCCGCGCTGGTGCTTGTTCTACCTGTGCTGGTAAACTTGTGTCAGGTTCAATTGATCAGTCCGATCAGTCTTTCTTGGACGACGATCAAATCGAAGCTGGATACGTTCTCACTTGTGTGGCTTACCCATCTTCTGATTGCACAATCGAAACTCACAAAGAAGAAGAACTCTACTAGATAACCATCTTGGTTAGTAGCCACAAAGTAGAAGGCAGGAACTATAATGGCAAAAGTTCCTGCTTCATTTAATGAAAATAGCACTTAACGTTTAGCTTGAACTCTAGATCATCATTTTCCGGTCATTGCTAGCGGTTCTTCGTTATAAAAGGTAATGCGATCGCTTAATGGCTGAATTTGTGTGCCAGGATAGTAGAAATTTAAAATTCGCTCACTCGACCAGCCTAATTTTGCTAATCGCTGCGAACCTGTTTGACTTAAACCAACACCGTGTCCAAAACCACCACCAACAAAAGCATAACCCCATAACGAGTTTGCTCCTTTGTTCAGCGGTTGCAGGTAAAACAAAGTACTGCGAGGTGCAGAAAAAGCACTACGGACTTCATCTTTTTCTAACACAACTGTGCCCAGATCAGTTTCTACTGCAAGTTTCAGAATACGTCCGCTAGGCGATCGCTCAACAACCTGCATTTGATTGATTTGTTTCAAGTTTGCCCACGGGCTATTGTTTGCTTTAAAAAAGCGCTGCAAATCTTCTGTAATCTGTACTAAGCTGCTTTCTTTACGCCAACGGAACATACTCCAGCCAACTTCGTTAAATCCTTGCCTGAGACTAATAAATCGCTGAAAATTCGTTTCTTCGGCTAAACTTTGACCAGATAAGTTCCAAACACTACCGGCAGCATCGACAACTGGTTGCAAGTAGGGACGATCTGTCCCCTGCCAGACATCACTAAATGCCGCAGTCACGCCACCTGTTGTAGAAGAATACAAAGCATCGACGAGTTGATTATTGTAAGTTAGGACTCGCCCACTAGTAGCGGCGATCGCGCGATCTGCTAGAGGAACAGCACCACTCAAACCTTTGTAAACTTGGCACTGAGTATCTGCACATAGTTCATAGTTATCGATCGCAAAGCGACGCAAGTTTCGCAGTGCATACGTCCGTGCAATAATTGCTTGAGCTTCTACAGCAGAATAAGGAACATTTGCTCCAATTTCGTGCGGTACGACACCCCGCAAATAAGTTTCTAAAGGAACTTCATTAATCAACGTATATGTACCATATGCATTTGGCTGTAGGCGGATCTTGCCTGCATAGAGACGGCGATCGCGCTGATTGCCCTCACTCAGTTGAATCAAGTTTTTATTCGTTGTAATGTCTATTTCTGGATGACTGTAGCGCTTGCCATCCACAACTAAATTGACTGTGGGTGCTTCTTGGAGCACTCGAGTATCAAGGTAAGCATCGTTGTTACCCTTTACCTTTAAACTTAACAATAGCAAGCGTCGTAAAAGAGGAGAGTTGTAAACATCTCGCTTTGCCCACACTTGCCACCGTTCAGGTTGGGCAATCTCAACTTCGATCCCAATTTTCTGCCACTGCTTAGCAGTATTTTCCGCTGTTTCAAAACTGCGATGTGTACTCAGCACAACTCGCTCAGCTAAAGTTACTTTTGGCAGCGGTTGCATCACAGTTTCTAGCTTGACATTGGTTGCTTGTAGTGCTGCTTCGTCTCCGGCTTTTGTTTGAATTGTGAGGCGATCGCCTGGAGTTGCCTGTAAACTTAATACATCTGTTGGTTTAGCACCAAATCTTTGCACAATGCCAATTTTGAGTTCTGGTTCAGATTCCTGGGCTGCCATTGCACCAGTTGCTGTACCACATAAGATAAAAATAGTTGTTATCCAAAAGGAGAAGTGCGATCGCTTTTGTCGAGTTTTCCTGTGCAAAGGTTGTGTTTCGCTTGACAACGACAATAAAGATAGATGAGAACTGTAAAAACGACGGCGTGAAAGCTGATGAGTTGCTGTTGCACAGTAAGTATCTTCAACAGTTTGCTTATCGTTGCAATTTCTTTGCGTCTTGATCACTGCTAGTTCCCTCACCGTCATAAATCAGTCTTGTGCTACCTAGTTTGTCTCAGAATAGCTTTATTTTCGAGGACTATAGAGGTTTATTTTAGTTCCTTTTCCAGGATTTTTTGATAAAAACTTGCAAATCAAAGTCATAACGACTATGATTTATATAAGGCAACAGCGAGGAGGTAGCAAGGCTAAATGACTAAAGTTCAAGAAATTCCACTTAACCAAATTAGACGTCCCCTGCCAAGAGAAAACGACCCCAATAAAGTAGCAGCTTTGATGGAGTCGATTCAAGAAATTGGTCAACAAGAACCGATCGATGTACTTGAAGTAGACGGACAATACTATGGTTTTTCTGGCTGTCACCGTTACGAAGCATGTCAGCGGTTAGGCAAAGAGACGATTTTAGCTAGAGTCCGCAAAGCTCCTCGCGCTGTATTAAAAATGCACTTAGCCTAAAAAATCTACTTAAGGAGAATTGTATGCAAATTCAAAGTAAGGTTATGCCAGTCAACATTGGCATCAATGAAGAAGACCGCAAAGAGATTGCTCAAGGGCTTTCACGTTTACTTGCAGACAGTTACTCACTATATCTCAAAACACATAACTTTCACTGGAACGTTACAGGTCCAATGTTCCAGACATTGCACGTGTTATTTGAAGAAGAATACACCGAGTTGGCAACCGCAGTTGATGAAATTGCTGAACGAATTAGAGCACTAGGCTATCCAGCACCTGGAACATATAGCGAGTTTGCTGAACTCAGTTCAATCCCAGAAACTAAGGGTGTTCCTAAAGCGGAAGATATGATTCGGTTGTTAGTTGAAGGTCAAGAATCAGTAGTTCGCACTGCGCGTTCTATCTTTCCAGTTGTCGAGCGAGTTAACGACGAACCTACAGCAGATCTTTTAACTCAACGGATGCAAGTTCACGAAAAAAATGCGTGGATGTTACGCAGCTTGTTAGAACAATAAGAGAGAGCAGAGGTCAGGCTTAAAAGCTAGTTATGGCAATAGCTTTGAGCATGAGTGTCCTAACTATATTGAATATTGCCGTAGCAGACAGAAAATTTAGTTCAATTAACTAGGAATTAGAGATCAGGATTTAGTTTCTAGTTCCTATTTTCTCATCCCCGATTCCTCTTAATTGTGGCGACAATTAAGCTATGGATGTACACGAACAGTCTCAAGGTAGAAGAAATCCAAAACCAACACTAGATCAGCTGACCTTTGCTTTACAAGAACAAATGCAACAGGTGGGCTTGTCTAGTTTTACAGCATTAGCTCGTGCTGCTGGAGTAGCGCGAGGGCAAATTCTCAAGCTACGTCGTGGAGAAGTGGGACAAATACGAGTGGAGACTTTGCTCAAGCTTTCTCAAGCACTACAAGTGCCGTTAGAGGAGTTGGTAGCAATATTTTCTGGAAAAAATACGAAGACAACCCAGCGCCAGGCGTCTGCTGATTTAGAACATGAGTACCAACGACTGCAAAATCTCCTCGAACAGCAGCGAGAAAGCTTATACTATGAATTTCAAAATTCAAGTTTACAACTGCTTGAGTCGTGGTTAATACAGTGGCCTACAGCAGCCCAAAAAGCACAGGAGAATCCTCAACTAGCTGCTGTAAAATTACTACCTTTAATGCGCCCTTTAGAACAGTTATTGCAACAATGGGGAGTGGAAGCGATCGCTTCTGTAGGAACTGAGATCCCTTATGACCCACAAATACATCAGCTTTTAGAAGGTACAGCACAGCCTGGAGATCGCGTCAAGGTGCGTTACACAGGCTACCGTCACAGAGATAAGCTACTCAATCGCGCCAAAGTAAGTCCTAACAACAATCTCCCCTTTGGCTGATGTCCTCTTTGGTGAGATTTGTTCCACTGATTAAGGAAGAACAAGCGAGTAAAACAAGGGATTATGCGTAAAATCAACATTGGTCTATCAGAAGAACAACGCTCAGGTGTAGTCAAATTACTAAACGGTGACTTGTCTGACGCTTATCTAGTTTTGATCAAAACTAAAAAGTTTCATTGGGATGTCGTCGGACCACAGTTTCGTTCTCTACATGAAATTTGGGAAGAGCAGTATACTGCGTTAACCGAAAATATTGACGCGATCGCTGAACGAGTTCGTGCATTGGGTGGTTTCCCTGTAGGTACAGCGCAAGGCTTTTTAGAAAACTCTACGATTAAGGAGCAAGGAGACAATATTCCTCTTGCAACTGAAATGGTAGCTCAGTTAGTAGACGACCACGAACAAATTATCCGCAATCTCCGCGAACATATCGATCAGTGTTCTGAAGAATTTCATGATGAAGGTACAGCTGACTTCCTTACAGGATTGATGGAGCAACATGAAGAAATGGCATGGATGTTGCGCTCCTTTATTGAAGGTGAGTCCCTAAAAGCAGACGGTTCTAAGCCTGATCCTGAGATGCAAAAAGTCCCTGCTCAAGTTAAATAATTTACATTACTTGCAGGAAGATCAACAAAACATCTTCCTAGTTAAATAAAGCAGAGCGCTTCTTCAAACAACTGAAGAGGCGTTTGTTATTAATGTGCTTCTTTGGTACATGTCAAGCTTTAACAACCAACTGCCTCCTGATCTCTATTCATCTCAGCCTCAGCGGTAGCTAAATGCTTTAATAAAGTTGCCTGTGCAAGTGGTCCTTGAATATGACTCCACGGTAAAACCCGCTCTCTGAGCCAATCATGGTGCACATAAAAATCCAACTCAGGAATTTGCCCGCGTAATGTTTTAAACGCCCGTCGGTAACTTCCCAACGAGTCACCATAGTGCCGCGTTAACTCTAATAATTGTGATAAGCGGCGATCGCCCCGTGACAACAAAGCCTGAATGACTGACCAATTGTAACTTTCTGGACGAAATTCAATACCTTGAGGTTTAAGTTGCTTTTGTAAAAACTGTAGCCGTTTCTCAGCTTGGCGGTTGACTCCGTACCATTGAAACGGTGTATGCGCTTTGGGAACAAACGTGCTACATCCTAGCGTTAACCTTAATCCAGGTGCAGCTTTTTTCAGCGATTCCATCATCACTACAGTTTGTTCGAGATCTGCCATCTCTTCTCCAGGAACTCCCACCATTCCATAGAGTTTTAAACTGCTTAATCCTCCAGCTTTAGCATTAATTGCAGCTTGAATAATCTCATCATTATCAAGTTTTTTATTAATAATGCGCCGCAAGCGTTCTGAGCCACTTTCGACTGCAATTGTCAGCGATCGCGTGTCGCGTTTTGCCAGAGTTTGGGCAAGTTGTACTGTAACGGTGTTTGTGCGTACCGAAGCAATACTTAGACGGATGTGGTCGTATTCTGGTTTACTTAAGTATGCCAACAAAGCGTCAAACTCAGGATGCTGAGTCACCGATGCGCCTAACAAGCCAATGCGATCAGTGACAGCTAATCCCCGTTCAATTGCTGGAATTAATGAACCCTCAAAACTCGCTGTCCGAAACGGAAGTGTTAAGTAACTTGCCAAGCAAAAGCGGCACATTTCGGGACAACTGCGTACTACTTCCACCATGTAAATATTTTCCCACGCAGCTTTTTCGGTAACTACTGTAGACGCTGATAAAGTATTACCGCGATAAGTTTGCTTTTCTACAACGTCAGGAATTGCTGCTAGTGGTCGAATTGACTGAATCTCGCCTGTAGGATCGCAATATGTGACTTCGTACAAACTGGGGATATAAACACCTGGAACTTGTGCTAGATGTTGCAACTGAGTTGTGCGATCGGCATTACGAACTTCTTGATAAGCTGCAATAAAATCTCCTATCAGGTTTTCACCATCCCCTAGCAAGATAATGTCAAAAAAATCTGCAAAAGGTTCGGGGTTTGCAGTTAATACTGGACCACCACCAAAAACTAGGGGATCGCTATTACTGCGAGCATTTGCACGAATTGGAACGTTTAAAGATTCAAGTAAATTGAGAATATTAACATAATCAAGTTCCCACGATACAGAAAAGCCGATCAACTCAGGATCTCGTGGTAGCTGTTCGCAAACATCGGTAAATAGACGGCTAACTTGCACATCTGACCGCATTGCTAAAGTCGCCCAAACTACTTGATAGCCCAAGCTAGTGATCCCTACGCTGTACTCATTGGGGAACGCAAAAATTGTCCGAATCGCCTCGTTGTTTGGAGTTGCTGGGTTAAACAAAAGGCGTTCGCTGGTAAAAACAGAGGCAGTCACAGGCTTTAATTAGCTTGAGTTAGCTATTGAGTCATCTATATCTTATTTTAAGCCCTAGAATTATTAAGTTGAAAATGAGTGTAATTAAGTTAGCAAGAATAATAGGTAAAGCTTGCAGGTAAATTCCATAAATTAACCACAGAAATACACCTGTTGAAAATATCATTAACATCCCCAAAGAAACATCTTTGGCTGATTTTGATTGCCAGGTTTTAAATAACTGTGGTAAGAAAGCAATTGTTGTTAATGTTCCGGCTATAAGTCCTAAAATTGTAACGGAATCCATGCAGTTGTTAGATAAGAATTGAGCAAATACTAGTTACAGAAAATACAGAAACTGGACGAAGGTTATTTAAGATGTTTTTTTAGTAAATTCTTGTGCGATTTCTTGAATTGTTTGGCGTAAGTTTTCTGAGTGTAACCAGCCGACAAAGCCACTGTAAAGACATTTGCCTTCTGGACAACTGACGAAAACGTGATCTATTCCTAATGAGTTTTTCCACGTGCAAATAGAAACACCGTTGTCTAAGGTGAAGCACACTTGGGCTTTGGTAAAGTCTCGATGGTGTGCGTCTGTGATACCGGAAATGAGTTGTAAACGATCAATGAGTAAGTCAGTTATATCAGGATCGGGAATACTAGTAAGTATTTTTTCGCTAGCCCAAAAATCTTTAATAACAGTTGCTACCTCAGAATGGTGACGCATAATTGCGTGAGCTAAGCGAGGCAGTAGGACAAACTGGGCATTGCGAAATTTTGTTGAACCTATCGGAATCGTGCCATCACTACCATTATCAAAATCTCCAGCAATGATTAATGTAGGAATTTCTTTGGCGATCGCTGCAGCTATTCCGCGACGATTTTTGCCCAAGTCGCCTGCAATACCAACTCCCAAACTCAGGGGATCAAACATTCTTGCTAGATCTGCACCTCCTACAGGCGATGCAACAAGAACTAATGATTCAACTCGCGACCACCATTCGGGATGACGATTAAGAACTTCTAGCCAGATTAATCCTCCCATTGAATGACCAATAATGCGGATAGGGGTGTCTGGATACCGCGAATTTGTTTCAATAGCAATTTTTTCGACTGCTTCAATTAAAGGTTCTATCCGTAACCAAGTATTAACAAAGCCCAAGCTAGGGGCAATGATGAGTGTTTTCGGAGTTGCCAAACGATTTGCTAGTGATGCGATCGCCTTACCGGTATCAGCCCATCCGTGTTGTGCGTAGAGAATAAAATTTGGTTTACCAGTGACCATTCTGCCTGAACTTAAACTATAGCTCAGTGCTATACTAACTATCTTTCTAATACTTGCGTGGTTTCACTTTTTCGTATTTACCTAACCTATCAAGCAACAAAAATCACTCTTTGTTATCTGTGTAAGATAGGTTCTTGTGCTTTGAAATAGTCATAAACAACCAAGCCAATAATAATAATTACCAGAGTTATAAAACCTGCTAATCCAGTTAATCCAACAGTTAAGTCATTTCCTCCTTGAATGACTAAGGTAGACAATCCTGCTGTACCATTCATAGTGCCATGCAGGATAGCAGCAGCAACGACAGATTTTGCTTTGATTCTGATGTAACTATAAATCGGTGATAACAACACGGTAAAAAGCGTCATCATGAAGACACCAATAACTGGATGTTGAGGGTAATTATGACCTTGAAGAATGATAGGAGCGTGCCATATTCCCCAAATAAGACCAATAAAAACCGATGCTTTCCAAAAGCCTATGCCATTGAGTTCTTTTTGCAGAAATCCTCTCCAGCCTAATTCTTCACCAAAAGCTGCGATCGCATTAACACTCAAACCTGCAATTAAACCTTGAAGTATACCAACTACTACAAAAGTCATGGGAGCAGCAGCTACCTCATTTTGAATTTGCTTTAATTGTGCAGGAGGAACTAGAGATTTTAGTTGCTCAAACAGCTTTGGCATTTCTGCAGTGTATTCAACATCAGGAAAAAGTAAACTAATTCCTAAAGCAGCAATGGCGCTAATTGGAGGAAGTAGCCATGCTACTAAAAACCACCAATTCAACTGCCAAGAAATTCCTAACTTTGTCCACGGTTCTCGATATAAACGATGAATGACAACAGTAACAAACATCGGAACAAACATATAAAGCAAGGTGATAATCAAAGACCCTGGGAAAATCCACTTGCCTCCTAATGCCAGATAAACTATTACCAAAAGATAGCTGCACAAAAAGATTAAAAAAACAAATAAGAAAACCTTTTTGATGTTTATGAGCATGATAAGTTCAATGGCAATTTTGGTTATTATGACTTAATTTTAAATTCTAGCGATCGCTATAACACTCCACACTGCCCTTGCTGTCGCAATAGATGATCGCATAGCACCAAAGCAACCATTGCCTCTACCATCGGTACAGCACGCGGTAACACACACGGATCGTGTCTTCCTTTAGCAGCTAACAAAGTTTCTTCTCCTGCACGGTTAACCGTACGCTGTTCCTTACGAATTGTCGCGGTCGGTTTAAACGCTACCCGCAAAACAATGTTTTCCCCATTAGAAATTCCTCCCTGAATCCCTCCTGAACGATTTGTTATAGTACGAACTTCCCCGCGATCGTCGGTGTAGAATTCATCATTGTGTTCGCTACCAGTGAGTAAAGTTCCAGCAAAACCAGAACCAATTTCAAAACCTTTAGAAGCTGGTAAGGACATGACACCTTTAGCAATATCGGCTTCTAGTTTGTCAAAAACAGGTTCTCCTAAACCTTTAGGAACATTGCGCGCAACACATTCAACAACACCACCAATAGAATCTCCCTGTCGTCCAATTTGTTCAATGTGTTCAATCATGCGTTCAGCACATTCAGCATCAGGACAGCGGACAATATTGCTTTCAACTTGGGCGCTGGTGACAGTGTTGGGATCGATGATGCCTTCTAAATCTTTAATTCGTTTGACATAGCCAATAACTTCGACACCAGCAACTGCAAACAGAATTTTTTTGGCGATCGCCCCTGCTGCAACTCTCCCAATTGTCTCGCGGGCAGAAGATCTTCCTCCACCTTGCCAGTTCCGAATGCCATATTTGGCATCATAAGTCGCATCCGCATGTGAGGGACGATATTTTTGTGCCATTTCATCATAGTCTTGCGGACGAGTATCTTTGTTGCGTACCAAGATTGCGATCGGAGTTCCTAAAGTTTTTCCTTCAAATACCCCTGATAAGATCTCGCAGGTATCTGCTTCTTTACGTGGCGTTGTAATTTTACTTTGACCTGGACGCCTGCGATCTAGTTCTTGTTGAATGTCTTCAGTAGAAATTTCTAAGCGCGGTGGACAGCCATCAATCACTACTCCAACGCCACCACCGTGAGATTCGCCAAAAGTTGTTACCCGAAATAAGTGCCCAAAAGTATTACCCATAGTATTGGGGTCAATAATGTATTAATTAAACTTAAAGATATCAAGATTCTACTGCTTGCTCTAAGCATCTTGCTGTTGAGGAGATACACAGTTTAAACATTCCCCCCAGCATTTACGATATAGGGACATTTTACGGGCTGCTGTATCCTGGTTCGTTTCTCAGACTTAGGTATTAATGCTTAATTCAGCAAAATTACTGAATAATTAGTCGCGATCGCAAATAAACTTCAGTAGTTCCACTGTAGCCACTCTACACCTAACTGCCATAAGAGTGGTACTCAATGCATAATAATCATGTCAATCACATCGTCAGTGTTGGTCAATACTTTGTTTTTTGTACAGTACGTCAGTCCTACTGCTAACTTTGCACAGCCTCAGACAAGCTCTAAAATATCCAAGCATGGTATGAGCAAGCTAAGACAAACTAAGTTACTTTTTTGTAAAACATCTGCTATTAGATTAGGATGACCAGCATAGAATCAGTTTCACGCTCAGACTTAGAGCAAAGACGAAAAAAGTTGCGGACTCACAGACGCCTCAAAATGTTACAAGCTGCATGGCAAACCTTAGCAGTAGGTGGCATGTTGGGTGGTTTAGTTTGGGCAACGACTCAACCTATTTGGGTACTACAAGAGCCTAGCCAAGTCACAATTGAAGGGAACCAACTTCTAGCAACACCCGCAATTAAGTCATTACTACCAGTATCTTATCCGCAGTCGTTGCTGCGGATTCAGCCTGAAGCGATCGCAAACTCTTTAGAGTCTCAACCAACGATTGCTGATGCGACTGTAACACGCGAATTGTTTCCCCCAGGGCTACGAGTGGTCATTACAGAAAGAATTCCTGTGGCGATCGCCTACATTAGACCACCTCAAGCTGTTACAACAGATACGCAAGCTAACATGGGTTTTGTAGATGCCAATGGGATATGGATTCCTTTTCAAACCTATGCTGCTCAATCTACAAATCTAAAACTGCCTCAATTAAAAGTTATTGGTCCCTGGGAACGATATCATTCTTACTGGTCTTCAGTATATCAAAGTGTTAGCCGTAGCCCAGTTAAAATATCTGAGATTGACTGCCAAGATCCAACCAATATTATTCTCAAAACCGAATTAGGTATTGTACATCTTGGTGCATATAGTTCGAGATTAACTCAACAACTACAAGTCCTCGATCAAATGCGGCAATTTCCTCAACAACTAAATTCTAGTCAAATTGCTTACATTGATCTCTCTAATCCGGAAACTCCAGCAGTACAAATGAACCAGTAAAAATAGTTAATCCTGATACGCTATAGGGTTAACTTTGGTGTCATATTGTCAAGAGATCTTCTTTATTTTTTTTTGAACAGTGATGAGTTTTTTTTGATAAAAATCAAAATATCCTTTGCGATTTCTCGCTGAGTACAACTTTCAAGTTTGTATCACTAAATCTTTTGGAAATAGTATATAGCAATTCCCGTAAGAGTTTTGCGATTAACAAAATTGTCAGTACAATTAAAAATTGTTCAAAATAAAATGAAGTAGTTCTATGCCAATGACTAAGATAGCTCAGATGCGTTTATGTATTTTTCAGGTTTATAGGCTGAGAGTATAGTGTAGATGTTCCCTTAGAAAGAAGGCTTACTAATTGGTTAGTTAACAATAAAAAGTGAGCAAAAGTCTTTGTATCAAAGAATGCAAAGCACACATTAACACAAGCAAGAGATGTTTCAAAGATTGACTGATTGCATGACAAGATATTGCTAAAAACCCAATAAAAACATTGCTATCTTAATGCGAATTTAATGAATATAGCTTAAGAAATACATATATTAAGGCGAACGTCGCATCCAAACTGTAGGAGCTACACTTTGTGAAGAATAAACAGTCAAGCGTGAAATCTGTTATTAACTCTATTAATTACGTTCAGCAAAATCAATTGCCAAAACTTAATGTGCTGATGCATGCTCTTAGGCAATCAAGTTTGCTATTTGCTAACAGACCTCATATTATAAAGTCTATTAGGACGACTATCGAGATCAGCACTACGCTTACGCGATCATCTCAACAAAAGCAACTTACTGTGTACGAGCACCAATTAAATCCTTTAAACTTTAAGAAAAACGACACTAATCTATTACCTGATTCACTCTATTTAAGTCAATGCCAGTGGTAATTTCCTAACGTTAGAGTGAAACTTACACTCATACCGAAGAGCAATTGTAGAGTCAAAGAAGGTCAACCTATAGTAGACTCTAAGCCAAATCAGATAAAAAGTTGTTTATATAACCTTGTTCATGCCAATGGTGCTTAACAGTAAAAGAGAGCCAACTGAGAAAAGCTCACAATCTCCAGGACAGTCAGGTTACTCGCTGAGTGTCAACTCTAATAATCCCTTCAACTCTTCCGGAATTCACTTTGGGCAAAATTATGATTCCAAAGGAATGCCTGAGCATGACGACCAAATGGACGGTATTGTACCAGGTCGAGTTGCTAATATCAAAGTTATTGGAGTTGGTGGCGGCGGTGGCAATGCAGTTAACCGCATGATTGCTAGTGAGGTCAGTGGTATTGAATTCTGGTCAATCAATACAGATGCTCAAGCTTTAACAAACACCTCAGCAACTCGTCGGTTGCAAATTGGACAGAAGTTGACACGTGGACTTGGTGCAGGTGGTAATCCGGCGATCGGTCAAAAAGCAGCTGAAGAATCGCGTGAAGAAATTGCTGCGGCTTTAGAAAATGCTGATCTCGTTTTTATCACTGCGGGTATGGGTGGCGGTACAGGTACGGGTGCAGCACCAATCGTTGCAGAAGTTGCCAAAGAATTAGGTGCATTGACAGTAGGAGTCATTACTCGTCCATTTATGTTTGAAGGACGGCGACGCACCTCACAAGCTGAACAAGGTATTGAGGCACTCCAAAGTCGAGTCGATACGCTCATTGTGATCCCCAATGACAAATTGCTATCTGTGATTTCTGAGCAAACACCTGTACAAGAAGCTTTCCGGATAGCTGATGACATCCTGCGTCAAGGTGTGCAAGGAATTTCTGACATTATTACTATTCCAGGATTAGTTAACGTTGACTTTGCAGATGTCCGCGCAATTATGGCAGATGCAGGTTCAGCATTAATGGGTATTGGTATTGGTTCCGGTAAATCTCGTGCCAGAGAAGCAGCAAATACTGCGATTTCCTCTCCTCTTCTCGAATCTTCCATTGAAGGTGCTAAGGGTGTTGTTTTCAATATTACTGGCGGTCATGATTTGACTTTACATGAAGTCAATGCTGCTGCTGAAACAATATATGAAGTAGTAGACCCCAACGCCAACATTATTTTTGGTGCAGTAATTGACGAAAGGCTACAAGGTGAGATCCGAATTACAGTAATTGCTACAGGATTTACTACAGAAGCTGCTGCAGAGCCACTATCTAATGTAAAAGTTATTTCAAAGCCACAACAAGCAGCACCAACCAATTCCTCTCCTCCTGCTATTGAGATAGAAACTGTAGAAAAACCAGGTTTAGATATCCCTGAGTTTCTCCAGAGAAGACGGAATCCTCGCTCTTAGGAAAAAGCGTAGACGATTTATCGACGTCTACGCCTATAGTCTTGCTTCTATCCACCGAATAGCCTGTTCGCCTAAACGAGTACCTTCTAACCGATCAATTTCTCTGATACCCGTTGGACTTGTCACATTAACTTCGGTAAGATAACCACCAATGACATCAATTCCCACAAAATACAAACCATCTTGATGCAGTCTTCTGGCGATATCGGCACACATCTGCTGCTCTCGCTCAGTAATATCGATTTGCGCAACAGTACCACCTGCTGCCATATTATTGCGAAATTCATTACCTGAAGAAAGTCGATTGAGTGCACCAATAGGTTTACCATCCAAAAGAATAATTCTCTTATCTCCTTCTTTGGCAGCCGCTAAGTAAGTCTGCACCATCACTGGGACACTTCCTTGCAAAGTACTTAACTCAACCATTGAGTTAAAATTGCGATCGCCTGCTTCCAAATAGAGAATTCCTTCTCCAGCTTTATTTCCTAAAGGTTTAAGAATGGCTGCGCCTTGTTTTTCAACAAACTCGTAAATTGTTTGTTTATCAGAACTGACGATTGTTTCTGGAATCCATTTGGTAAATTGCAGGGCATACATCTTTTCATTTGCTGCCCTAATTCCTTGGGGATCATTGATAACAAAGGTTTTGGCAGGATCGATATAGTCTAAAATGTACGTAGCATAGAGGTAGGAAGCCGTTACAGGGGGATCGGTACGCATAAAGACCGCATCCATACTGTCTAAGGGCGCAAAAGTGCGATCGCTCAATTCAAACCAAGGAGTTTTTACTACCCATCGTCCTTGTACGAGTTCCACAGGCTTTAGCTCGACTCGTTCCAACATAGCCCAAGCTTTGCCGGCTACGACACTGAGAAGATTCGCTTGAGTTATCCAAACAGAATGACCTAATGCTTGTGCGGCTTCCATCAAGGCTACGCTAGTATCATGTCCTGGATCGAGACGTGTAATAGGATCGATAATAAAGGCAAGTTTCATAGCTTTTTTTACGCTGTTAGCAATTGATCGAGCTTGCCTTGAAGTTCCAATTCGTACAAATCGTCACAGCCACCGATATGATTGTCATTGATGAAAATCTGGGGGACAGAACGTCTATCATGGGCGCGTTTTGCCATGAGCGATCGCGCTGCCTCATCCCCATCAATTACGTATTCTGCGAATTCAACACCTTTTTCTTTGAGTAAAGCCTTGGCACGAATACAAAAAGGGCATCTACTCCAGGTGTAAATTTCAATGTTGGGATTCATAAGCTATTGAGAGAATGACAATAAGAACAAAAAACTACTAAGCAATAATTCTTAAACTTTATTTTAAACTCTGGCTGATGCGGTATGCGAAGAACGGTTGATTGAAAAGGCTTGATTTCAGAATAGAAGAGACGTTATGCAAGTTTCCTCCTCTCTACAAAATATCAATTACGAATGACAAATTCATACAGCTTTCACCTGACTCTCGACCTCTTCTAAACTACTGCAGCTCATCGGCTTCTTGATACAACTCTTGTAATGCTTGATGTTGAGTTCGTCGTGAATGCCGTCGGTATTTCGTTTCTAACTTTGGTTCGTATTGTCTTCTACCGCGCTTCGTTTTCAGCTTCAAACTTGATTCAGGATCGGCTTGTTGATCGATCTGTTCTTGATGTGCGATCGCGTCTTCGAGAAAAGCTAAATAATGCTCGTATCGCTCCCAATCACCTCGCACAGCACAATTTGGCTCATCGCGATGCAAACAATCACTAAATTGACAAGTTTGTTGGGTTAGCCGCTGTCGTGCTTCAGGAAAGAAATTGACTAACTCGTGTGGGTGATAATTCAAATCTGGTTGATTGAAACCAGGAGTATCTGCCAGTAATCCACCATCAGGTAAGGTAAAAAGTTCTACATGGCGCGTTGTATGACGTCCGCGACTAAGCTTACCAGAAACTTCACTGGTACGTAGGTTAACTGTCGGAACCAAAGCATTAATTAAACTTGATTTTCCTACACCTGAAGGTCCAGCCATTGCTGAAATTCGTAGTTTGAGAAGATTTCTAACTTCAGAAATACCATTTCCCTGACGCACACTGACGAACACAGGTTGATAGCCCCACTGTTCTAAGCGATTGTGCCATTGTTGCTGTTGTTCGATTGTCAATAAATCGCTTTTATTCAAACACAAACGAACATCCAATCCTGTAGATTCAGCTTTAACCAAAAAGCGGCTCAGTTGGTAAGGGTCTAGTGGTGGTTCTTCTAAAGCGAAAACCAAAAGAATTTGCTCAGCATTGGCAACTGGCGGACGATCTAATTGAGACTTACGTGGTAAAACACTTGCGATCGCACCTCTACCACCTGCCCAATCTGGTTCAACAATTTCCACGCGATCGCCAACCATAACTTGCTGTCCTAACTTCTTAAGTCGCGCTCGCCGCGTACATAAAAGGAGGGGTGAGGAGCGTAGGGCTTTGCCCTTCTCGGAGAGTGGGGCGAGGAGCGAGGGGTTGAGGCGAACTTGATAGTAGTTAGCTTGAACTGCTAGTACTGTACCCATTAATGGTACATCTGCCGTGCTAGTAGCTTCCTGACTCATGCAATAATCATCAAGCGTCGCCAGAGATATATTCCCGTGAGGGCAAAATTGTACTCCATGTAGAACTTCATTCCTGACATCCGATCTCTGAACCGTAAGTCTGCGCTAAGCGCGTCCTCTGACCCCTTACGCATTTGCATCACCTGGGCGTTGGACTATTAAGGCAAAGTAGCCATTACATTCAGTGATTTGTTCAACTGAATAACCTGCCATCATTAAGCTATCGGGAACCTGCTCAATGGGTTCTCCAGGGTCTAACCAAACTTCTAGTCGCGACCCTGGAGACATTTTTTCCAAGCGCAGTTTTGTCCGCACAAAGTTGAGTGGACAGGGAGTACCACGCAAATCGAGTTGTGCGTGAGGTTGAGATGCCGTTTGATTCATCGCTGGAACAGATTTCCCAAAAATCCTTCTAGACCACCTTTACCTGTGCGATCGCCCTTAATTTTAGCTAATTTTTCTAGTAATTCTCTTTCTTCAGTAGTAATCTTTGTCGGAATGTCGATCAAAATTGTAATGAGATGGTCTCCACGACTTACCGGATTACCTAGACGTGGGACACCATGATTCTCAAGAGTAATTACCGTGTTAGGTTGTGTTCCTGCTGGTACTAACAACTCTTGTGGCCCATCCACGGTGTTTACTTGTATCCGACATCCTAGGATTGCTTGGAGATAGCTAATCTTAATTTCTGATAGGACATTGATGCCTTCGCGTCGAAATTCTGCATCTTCGTTGACAAACAAATAAACGTACAAATCTCCTGGAGGACCATTACGCTGCCCTGCATCGCCTTCGCTAGAGATTCGCAACCGCGTTCCGTTATCAACTCCAGCAGGAATTGTTATTTTCAGCTTCTTTGTAACTTGTCGTACGCCGTTACCTTCACAAGCATCGCACTTTTCTTCAATCATTTGTCCTGTCCCATTACATGTAGGACAAGTCGATACTTGGGTAAAACTGCCAAAAGGTGTACGTGTCACGCGCCGTACTTGACCGGAACCACTACACGTTGAACAAGTGCGCGGTCGAGTTCCAGGCTTCGCACCTGAACCGCTACAAACTTCACATGTTTCTAAGTGCGAAATGCGGATTTCTTTTTCACCACCAAAAACGGCTTCGCGAAACTCTAGCTTGAGATCTAAGCGCAAATCGTCACCGCGTACAGGACCGCTGCGTCGAGATCGCGCTTGTTGCCCTGCACCAGAAAAACCGCTGAAGAAGCTTTCAAACAAATCGGCAAAACCGCCCATGTCACCCATGTCTTGGAATCCTCCGACTCCAACTCCACCAGCGACTCCAGCTTCACCAAAGCGATCGTAACGAGCGCGTGTTTCCGGCTCAGAAAGCACTTCGTAAGCCCGATTGATTTCTTTAAAGCGCTCTTCAGCTCCGGATTCTTTGTTCACGTCAGGGTGATACTTCCGGGCTAATCGCCGGTAGGCGCGCTTGATTTCTTCTTTGTCGGCGTCACGAGAAACACCTAAAATTTCGTAATAGTCGCGGGCCATAAAGCGCTGCTTTGCTCGAGGTTAGTAGTTATACAATTCTTAATTTTAAATTGACAATTAAGTCATTAGTCATTATTCCCATACTACAACTTTAAGAGGAACTGATAGTTGTTACTCAATTGCTTCATAATCAGCTGTGACTGTGTAATCTTCATCAAAATCAAAATTGTATTCTTCTGCAACCGTAGCATTCTCTACGGTACCTGAGTGCGATTCAAGCTTGCTTTCGCTTGGAGTGCCAACTTCTGCTGCTTGAACCGATTGGTTTTGTTCTTCGTCAACATTTTTGTAAACATCTGTACCAATTGACAGCAGGGTTTGTTGGAAGTTATTTAAGATTTGCTTGACTTCTGCTACTGAGGTAGTTTGCTCCCCAAAAACAGAACGTAGCTCTGCGGCTTTTTGACTGACTTCAAGTTTTAGGCGATCGCTGATCAAATGCTCGTTGTCTTTTAGAGTTGATTCGTAAGTGTACAGCAAATCCTCTGCTTGGTTGCGTAGAGCAATCATTTCTACACGCTTTTTGTCTTGCTCAGCGTAGATTTCTGCCTCTTGACGCATTCTTTCTATCTCGGCAGCACTTAAACCACCAGTATTTGTAATACTAATACTTTGCTCGCGCCCCGTACCTTTGTCTTGAGCTAAAACTTTGAGAATGCCATTGACATCAATTTCAAACGATACTTCAATTTGAGGTACTCCCCGAGGAGCGGGAGGAATTCCGGTTAGGAGAAACTTGCCAAGGCTTTTATTATCTTTTGCTAATGGGCGTTCTCCTTGAAGGACGTGAATTTCCACAGACGATTGACCATCAGTTGCAGTAGAAAACACTTGTGATTTACTGGTTGGAATTGTCGTATTCCGCTCAATAACTTTTGTAAAGACTTCTCCTAGCGTCTCAATTCCTAGCGAAAGTGGAGTGACATCGAGTAGCAGAACGTCTTCAACTTCGCCTCCTAACACTCCACCTTGAATAGCAGCACCTAAGGCTACTGCTTCATCTGGATTGACTGAACGTTCTGGGGCTTTGCCGTTAAAGAACTTTTGGACAGCGTTCGTTACTGCAGGAATGCGTGTTGAGCCACCAACCAGGATAATCCGGTCAATATCTGCTGGCTGTAAACTGCAATCTTTTAATGCCTGACTCATAGGTTTGATTGTCGCAGCAATCAGATGGTTCACCAAGTCTTCAAATTTAGCGCGGGTGAGTTCCATTTCTAAATGCTTTGGTCCAGTTGAATCAGCCGTGATGAACGGTAGATTAATTGTCGTAGTACCCAGGCTAGACAGTTCTATTTTGGCTTTTTCGGCTGCTTCCCGTAGTCGCTGCAGTGCCATTTTGTCTATAGCTAAGTCAATGTTTTCTTGTTCTTGGAAACAGGCAATCATCCAGCTAACAATGCAGTTATCAAAGTCGTCGCCGCCAAGTTGGTTGTTACCAGCAGTTGCTTTGACTTCAAATACGCCGTCTCCAAGTTGCAGGATAGAAACATCAAATGTCCCACCACCAAGATCGAACACGAGAATTTTTTGCTCTTGTTCTAGCTTATCCAAGCCGTAAGCTAAGGCTGCTGCTGTGGGTTCGTTGATAATGCGCAATACTTCCATTCCAGCAATCGTGCCAGCATCTTTGGTAGCTTGACGTTGGGCATCTGTAAAGTAAGCTGGCACTGTAATAACTGCTTGGACGATCGCTTCACCAAGAAGACTTTCAGCATCTTGTTTGAGCTTGCGCAAAATCATTGCCGAAATTTCCTGAGGAGTGTAGGTGCGATCGCGGATTTGGACATCAACTGTATTGTCTCGCCCTTGAATGCACTTGTAAGAAACTCGCTGGCGTTCTGCAGTAGTATCGTCCCAGCGACGCCCAATAAATCGCTTGATACTGTAAATTGTATTTTCCGCATTAGTAACGAGTTGCCGCTTAGCGAGTTGCCCAACCAGGTGATCGCTTCCCTTACCAAACCCCACAACACTAGGGGTTGTTCTTCCTCCTTCAGAATTGGCAATAACCATTGGTTGACCACCCTCTAAGATGGCAACACAACTATTCGTGGTGCCTAAGTCGATGCCAATGACTTTTCCCATGCTTTCTGGTCGTAAGTGCAATTAGAACATAGTTTGTGCCATTTCTGGGATATTTATAGCATCTAAGGCATCGAAATAAGTAAACGGGTGAAAATTGGTAACCGGTCATTGGTAATTGGATAAGAATATCTACTACCCATTACCCATTACCCACAAAGGAAGTGTATATTTTCTAATTTGCCCACCTACTTATAGGTTATTGCCAATGTGATTTGGTTTACTCAGTTAGGTTCGGTTCTGACGTTTCTCCTGGTTCGGGAGCCGCAGATACTTTCACCAAAGCATGACGTAAAACGCGATCGCCTAAGAAATATCCCCGAACTAACTCTTCTAACACTGTTCCTTCTGGATGTTCATCCGTAGGTTCACGCATTACAGCTTCATGAAAGTTCGGATCAAAAGGACTTCCTTCTGAACGCATTGCGGAAACACCCAACCGTTTTAAAGTGTCTACCATTTGCTTATAAACGCTTTGGTAGCTTTTATGAATGGTCATTTCCGCATCGGTTTGTGGCTTGATCTGCGATCGTGCCCGCTCAAAGTTGTCAACTACAGGCAATAGCTCTGTAATTGTGTCCCGCTTGATTTTCTGCTCAATTTCTTCTTTTTCTTTTTGTGTCCGCTTGCGGAAATTTTCGAAATCTGCCCCAATCCTTATGTATTGAGAGGTGCGTTCCTCCAACTGCGATTTGAGCGATTCTACCTGCGCTGTTAATTCAGCTAATTCTGGATGTCCTTGATCAACAGCAGCCGTAGCAGCGTTTTCCTCACCCGTTATTTCATCTGGTGAGCTTGCTGATACTACTTGAGCATTTACCTCGGAGTTATCATTCAAATTCATTGTTTCAGCTGAGGTGTTACTCTCTTGTTCTGAGATTTCTGTTTGTTTGTCCTCGTCAACCATTATGCACCAATCTTAGATACTCGAAACTACGTTAAATAGTTACTTGTTTCACCGTACCTTTTCTAGGATGCACTAATTACACTCTAAGTCGCAAAACCCACCACAATTTTTTAGGGGAGTAGGGGAGAGATTTGATGATTGTTGCTCTTTACTACCCTACTACCCGCCTCTCTAATTCCTTAAGCTGCATAGTAACTTTGCCAAATTTTTTGGGAATACTTGATTACGGAAACTCTCACGACTCATGTATGACTTACTCCCCCTCACAGCGGCGTGCCCTGATCGTCAAAAATGACTTTTCTCCTTTCGGCAATAAAGTGATTGAGTCGGGGTATGTCAGTAATGAACAGATGCAGCAAGCTCTGAGTGAAAGTCGTAAATCTAAAAGACCCATAACAGAAGTATTAGAGTCACTAACTGGACGTCAACTCCCACCTGACTTACTGAGGTTTTATAAAAAGCAGCAACTCTTTGAACTCAAAATTGTTTATGGCGTTGAATTTATCGATCCTCAGCTCAATCAAATTGCCCCTAATCAAGTCGCAAATTTGATCGACACGCTCATCCCGGTTGAGATTTGCCGCCGTTTTCAATTAATTCCTTTGTCTCAAAATCCTGACCCTCCTTCAGTATTAGTGGCGATGGTCGATCCCGATCATCTAGAGGCTCAAGATTATTTGAGTCGAATTCTCCGTGCCAAAGGATTGGGATTGCAACGTATGGTGATGACGCAAGAAGACTTCCAACAGTTGCTTTCCAAATACCTCGACGCACAAGTTGAACAGCAAAAACAGCGAGACATTCAAAAATCAGTTGATGTTCAATCTGAGATCGAAGGCTTAGAGGGCTTTGATTTACAAAATGCCAATGATGAAATTGAAGCAGATTTAGGTGCTGCTATTCAAAATGCTGAGGCCGCACCTGTTATTGCTTTAGTCAATAAAATTCTTGTCAAAGCCTTGCAAGAAAAAGTTTCGGATATTCACATTGAACCGCAAGAAGAACATTTACGAATTCGCTTTCGTAAAGATGGAGTTTTACGTCAAGCATTTGAGCCACTACCGAAAAAGATTGTGCCGGCTGTTGTTGCTCGATTCAAAATTATTTCAGAACTGGATATTGCTGAGCGGCGGATGCCCCAAGACGGACGTATTCGACGAGTCTTTGAAGGACGTAAAGTAGACTTTCGCGTGAGTACTTTACCAAGTCGTTATGGTGAGAAAGTTGTTTTGCGAATTTTAGATAACTCAGCGACTCAACTTGGTTTAGACAAACTGATTAGCGACGAGGAAAGTTTAGAGATTGTCCGTGAAATGGCAAGTCGTCCTTTTGGATTACTGTTAGTGACAGGACCAACAGGTTCGGGAAAATCAACAACCTTATATTCTGTCTTGGCAGAACGTAATGAGCCAGGGGTCAATATCAGCACAGCCGAAGATCCAATTGAATATTCTTTACCAGGAATTACTCAAGTCCAGGTAATTCGTGACAAAGGTATGGATTTTGCCTCAATTTTGCGGTCTTTTCTGCGGCAAGATCCTGATGTGATTCTTGTCGGTGAGACACGAGACAGAGAAACTGCTAAAACAGCAATTGAAGCGGCACTAACCGGACATTTAGTCTTAACAACACTCCATACGAATGATGCTGCAGGTGCGATCGCCCGCTTGGATGAAATGGGTGTTGAGCCTTTTATGGTATCAGGTGCGTTACTTGGTGTTGTTGCTCAGCGTTTAGTTAGACGCGTTTGTTCAGCGTGTCGCATCCCCTATTCACCTTCTTCTACAGAGTTAGCACGCTTTGGTTTAACAAGTTCGCAAGACAATGGCGTGACTTTTTACAAAGCAAAGGCTTTACAGCCTGAAGAAATTGCCACTGCCCGCAGTCAAGGCGAACTTTGTCCAGAGTGTAGCGGTGTTGGCTACAAAGGACGTTGTGGCGTGTATGAGGTGATGCGCATTAACCAACGGCTGCAAAATTTAATTACTGAAGGTGCGCCAACCGAACGCATTAAAGAAGTTGCAGTAGAAGATGGTATGAAAACCTTGCTATCTTACAGCCTTGACTTGGTACGTCGAGGGCAGACCACACTCGAAGAAGTTGAACGTGTCACATTTACTGATTCTGGCTTGGAGGCGGAACTTAAAGCGAAACGAAAGAGTTCTTTAGAATGTCAAACTTGTAGCGCGGAGCTACAACCAGAGTGGTTAGAATGTCCCTACTGCATGACGCCACGTTTTCAAGATTAAACAGCCATTAATGATTAGCAATTAGTGCCCTACTTAAACATCAGGAGATAAATTCTATGGAATATATGATTGAAGACCTCATGGAGCAAGTTGTTGCTTGTGGTGGTTCTGACTTACATATTTCAACTGGCTTACCGCCTTATATCCGCATTAGTGGCAAGCTGACTCCGACTGATTATGAACCACTTACAGCGGAGCAATGCCAGCGTTTAATTTTTACGATGTTGAATAACACGCAGCGCAAGCACTTAGAACAAAACTGGGAACTGGATTGCTCTTATGGTGTGCGAGGATTAGCTCGCTTTCGTGTCAATGTCTATAAAGATCGCGGAACTTATGCAGCTTGTTTGCGAGCACTATCTTCCCAAATTCCCAGCATGGATGCTTTGAAACTACCAGATATTGTACGGGAAATTTCCGAAAAACCTAGAGGATTAGTTCTAGTTACAGGTCCTACTGGTTCTGGTAAATCAACAACATTGGCGTCGATGATTAATAACATCAATATGACGCGCTCAGAACACATCTTAACGATTGAAGACCCGATTGAATTTGTTTATGAACCCATTCAAAGCTTAATTCACCAGCGTCAAATCGGAGAAGATACGAAAAGCTTTGCTAACGCACTACGCGCAGCATTAAGGGAAGATCCTGATGTGATCCTAGTTGGTGAAATGCGCGACCTAGAAACAATTTCGCTGGCAATTTCTGCGGCAGAAACAGGTCACTTGGTATTTGGTACATTGCATACAAGTTCGGCAGCACAAACAGTTGACCGGATGGTAGATGTGTTTTCGCCAGAACAACAACAGCAAATCCGCGTACAGTTATCAAACTCACTTGTTGCTGTATTTAGCCAAACACTTGTACCGCGTAAAAATCCTAAACCAACTGAATTTGGCAGAGTCATGGCACAGGAAATTATGATCGTGACTCCAGCGATCGCTAACTTGATTCGCGAAGGCAAAACTTCTCAAATCTACTCGGCAATTCAAACAGGCGCAAAACTAGGAATGCAAACTCTAGAAAAAGTTCTTTCTGACTTGTATAAAGCAGGAACTATCTCACTCGAAGCTGCAATGTCCAAAACTTCTAAGCCTGACGAGCTTCAACGTCTCATCGGTGGTAGTATACCTGCAGCTCATGCAACACCAGCTAAACCAGGTTTGGGTAGATCAGTACTAGTAAATTAATTTTTTGCTTTTTATTAAGTAGCTCGCGTTCTGCCAAATGAAATCTTAGATTGTGGGGTAGGCAAGATGCCTACCCATTCGCCCCTTAACCTAATCTAGACTGTCTCACATTTAAGTTAAGTTGACATAATTAGTGTATGTATAATACTCCTCCTAATACTTAAACTTCAGGAAATATTAGTTATTGCTTGTAACTTTTTATTAGGACATTTAAGGGTAACAAAGAAGTATATTAAAAATTGAGTTTAATTTTCTTATTTATACATTGCGTTGTAAATTCAAAACATATGTTTCTATTTTCTCAATTATTATTTCCTTAATTTTGAATGATTCAAGTTATAAATTATGCCTACTTACGTAGCCAGTGTTAGAGACTCTAAGGGACAAATTAGAAAAGAGAAAATCACTGCAAAATCTCCAAGTGAAGCTCGTTCTAGTTTAAGAAATCAAGGATTATTTATTCAAGAAATCAAACAATCTTCAGAATTCGATTTAAGCAAAATTGATCTGCAGCAATTAACATTATTTTTATCAAAAGTTTCTGTTAAAGATAAAGCAGTATTTTCTCGACAATTTTCTGCTCTAGTAAATGCAGGAGTAGCAATTGTTAGGAGCTTAAGTGTATTAGCAGAGCAGTGTTCTAACCCTAAACTTAAAAAAGCTTTACTAGAAATTAGCTCAGATGTACAACAAGGTGTCAACCTTTCAGAAGCAATGCGTAAGCATCCTGATTGCTTTGATAACTTGTATGTCAGCATGGTTCAAGCTGGCGAAGTAGGAGGTGTTTTAGATGAAGTTCTTAATCGCTTATCCAAGTTACTGGAGGATATAGCTCGACTACAAAATCAAATTAAATCAGCATTAGCTTACCCTGTTGTTGTAGGTTTACTAGCACTTGCAATCTTTATTGGAATGACTGTTTTCTTAATTCCTATTTTTGCTAACATCTTTCAAGATTTAGGAACAGAATTACCAGTATTGACACAATTCATGTTAAGTATTAGCGGATTTATCCAAGGTTTTTGGTGGATGATTCCTATCATAATTGTTGCTCTCGGCTTTGCTTACCGTAATTACTACAAAACTCGAGTTGGTAGAGAAACAATTGACCGCTTTTCTTTAAAAATGCCTTTGTTCGGCGATCTAATTCAAAAGTCAGCTGTAGCACGCTTTAGCAGAACCTTTGGTGCTTTGACTCGTTCTGGCGTTCCTATTTTAACCGCTTTAGAAATTGTGAGAGATACAGCTGGAAACCAAGTTATTGCTAATGCAGTAGATGCATCTCGACAAGATATTCAACAAGGGGGAATGATCAGTATTGCATTGCAAAAAGAACGAGTATTTCCACCAATGGCAATTCAAATGATTAGTATTGGCGAGGAAACAGGAGAACTTGACCAAATGCTGATGAAAGTCGCTGATTTCTATGAAGATGAAGTTGAGCAAGCAGTCAAGGCGCTCACAAGTATTCTAGAACCTATAATGATTGTTGTTCTTGGTGGTATGGTAGGGTTAATTTTGCTTTCTATGTACTTACCTATGTTTAAGGTATTTGAGAGTTTGGGTTAAAACTAAGTAGTTGGACATAATAGGTATCGGCAGTGAGAAGTAGACAGTAGATATTTGTACCAATTACCCATTACCAATTATCAATTACCAGCATTTAAGTTATGAGTGTAAAAAACGTTCAATACCAAATTTGCTTAGCAGAGTATGCAAATACTGCTGGTGCGATCGCACTACTGAAGCAATATCGCCTCTATTTAGAAATGCTTCCTAGCTTGCGACGTGCGCATGAAAGTTTAATCGCGATTCCTTTACCTATTGTACGATTGCGTCAAAGGTCAGTTGTTATGGCTGAACGCAGCGACATCACACAAACTGCGATCCAACTTCCGTGTGATGTCGCGATTTTAATGTGCGACCCTGAATGGAAGATTAAAACTGGAGTTGAAATTATGGTCTTCATTCATCGCCCACACGAAGACTTTTCTGATTTCCTCAAGCGCTGGCGACAAACGCAGGTTTTACTTGATCAAGATTACGAATGGATTCTACCCTCTTCTTATCAACATATGTTAAATGAAGGAGCTAATATTCATCCTCTATTCGTTATTTTTGATGAAACACCGGAACGTATTAAAAAAGGTTTACAAGGAGCAAGTTTACCATTCATGACTGAAACCCTACCTATAGGAATAGAGCAAGACTCAGTAGAACGTATATCTTCATAAAGCTCCCCAGTTTAACGCTGAAGACTAAGAAATACGAAGTGAAGAAATAAACAAAAAAGTATTTAATAAAAATGTATTTTTTACTTAACAAGGTAAATAATAACCCGTATAAATCACTGAATTAATGATTTATTTTATTGAGCAGCAAAGAGGAAACTTAAGCCGTCTGGAGAAATAATACATGTATATAGACTTGCAGGAGATACTTGTCTTCAATATAAATAAATCTCTATGTTAATTAATTAAAACTTTTGCTATTCATAAATAATAATAATTTTGCGGATTTTTCATAAACTCACCTAATCTTACTTTTTAAAACTTATTTTACAAATCAATAAGTTAGCTAGATTTAAATACACACTTTCTTTTACTTTTTCACATTGTTAATCCTGAGACAAGAACTTAAATTACTAAGCAGTAAAAGGTTTCGTTAGCAAAATACAGTTAATAACCTGCTACTTAACAAAAAACTTTTGTTAGCAAAATGTTTTACTTCAAGTAAACATGCTAGAAATTCAAGAATTTATTACTAGCGATTATTAGGTTTCTTTTCAGGAGGATTTAATAATGCCAGAAGTTTTGGATTTAGATCTTAGCCATGCCCAAAAACCAATAGAATTTACTCTGCCACATCTTCGTACTACTCGTCCTACCACCTTTCTTTTGCGAGATCAGCTGCCAGCACAGGTACTGGCTACGGAAGCACCAACACTTGGCTGGGATACTGTGTTTGCGGTTAGGCTACCAGACGTCAACTCGGCGTTAATGAAGTCAGATAAGTATCCCAAAACATTCGAGATCACAGTCGATCCATCAGAAAATTACTCAATTCAGGGTACTTTTGGTTCTTGGCAGGTTGCCCGTGGGGGTGATGGCAAAATCGTATATCTGTCGATTCCCATTCCTACTGGAACCATGACATCTGGAACAAAAAGTTATCCGCTAGACGGTTCACAAGTCTATATCTCGGTAAATCTGAAGTACGTACCACAGAAGCAAGGCTCGAACGCACTCAAAGCGAGTGACAGTGACGTTGAAGTAGACGATTTGGTGGTAAACCCAGAGGCGCGTAGCGAAGAAGATCCAGCTGTTGTGATTCAAAATCTCAAGTTTGCGCAGAATCCGCCCAGCACATTTATTAAATCACTGATGATTGGTGCGCTACTGGAGTGGTTTAATGCGAACCTCATACAGTTTGCTTACGTTTTTTCCACGGTAAATCTCAATGAACGCGCAGATCAAGAACAGTTTCAATGGTTGAAACCAACTTATACTAGCTATGGCTACTCCGATGGTGCTACGGATGAAAAAAGCTACTTCGGCGTGCTGAATATGACTGACGACCGGAGTCCGGAAGGGTTGGAAAACCATTTGCCTCCAGCAGCAATTCCTGAAGAAGCACGGGCATCTTTTTCAATTGCTATGGAGCGTTTTTTAGAAAAAATGGTTTTACCAGGTCTTCCTAAAGGTTTCCCCAATGCATCCGACACCGATTTTACTTTAGCGAACAACAACACAGTGATTCAGAACACCAGAACGGTCATAGCAGACAAAATCAAGGTTGGGTTAATCTGGTACACGCCAGAAATTGAAACCTTTGAGCTGCAGGTTGTTGGTAATGAAATCCAAATTCACACGATCACGAAGGTCAATATCTCACCAGGCATCGATACTTTTGTTGATAACACGAGCTACCAAGAGATTATTGTCGTCAACAAGCCGGATGGATCGCAGACATTAGATTTCAAACAAACTAGAGACCCAAGGACAAATCACTGGGTAAAAACAGCGACTTGGGTAACTGTGACTGAAATTATTATCAGTGTGGCAGGCACGATCGCACTTGGTGTCGCGGGTACGGTGATCAAAGGTATAGCCAGAACTATTGTTGCAGTAGTCATCATTGCTCTAGTAGCTGGATTCGCAGCAGCAACACCTGCTCTGATTGCTGCGGTTGCTGGTGGTGAGGCTGGAGAGAAATTACCTTCAATTGATTTATTAGTGTTAAACTCGACCGCTCCTATTAAGTGGCCTGGCGCCTCTGAGTTTAAGCTCACCTCGGCGGGGTTGAATGGCTCGTTCCAGATGGGTGGCGATCCTGGTTTCACAATCTAAGCTCCAATACATTTCGCTCCGGCTTCCTTTTTTCTGAGGAGGTTGGAGTGAATTTCCCTAAAGGATATACCGTGTCAGCTTTTGGAGATGGCTATGCAAACCTTTGGTTGGGATACAGTTTTTATCGTGAGTATCAGTCGAATTAATGCGGCGTTGGCAGCAAACAGTACTACGCTTGTTATGTCCTTCGATGCTGCGCTCGATTCAGCTCCACCGGTTTCTGCAAATGGGAAGTTCAACACTTGGGAGATTGTTCCTGGTGGAGACGGCAAATTATTGTATCTGAAGCTACCCATTCACGAGGGGCTTTTGATTGTGGGAGAAGAAGATACAGCCCGAGAAATTTCTTTGGCAGGTGTTGCGGTAGTGATGTCACTTGAGTTAACGTTGTTGCCCAGTTACTCTGGGCTAGATCGCGGTTCAGGTCTGCAAGAGTTGAAGTTTTTGATTGATAAAGTGGGTTATGAGCAGATTCCCCCCGCTCCTGGTCTGATCACGCCTGTAACAGTCATAGACCCATCGGGGAGACTCAGTGTGGCTGACAAGGCGCTGCTTTCAAGCTTGCTCGCTAATTTTCTCGTCGAGAATGCGAACCAGATCAGTTATGTATTCGCCACAATCAATCTAGTGCCACCACATTCAAATAGCTGGCTTGCTCCTGTCTCATCAGACTATGCCTACCTAGACAAAACGGGTACTGGAAACGGTTATCTTGCGATCTTGAGTGTCACAGATGCACGGGATATCACGCACCTGCACCATACGCCTGACCCTGATGTGATCGCCGCTAGTCAAACGGCAAGCTTTGTGATTTCTCAGGACTTGTTTCTCAAGAATGTTATCCTGCCCTACTTAGCGGCTGCCTACCAGACAACACCCGACAGCTTCTATTTTGACGTACAAAGCCACGCAATCCGCAACAGACACTCATTTACAACTCTTGCAGTTAAGGAAGGTGCGATTACTTATTATCCGCAAATCGATCAGTTATTAATTGTGACAACCACTGATGGGCTGGGGACAACGATTGAAGGCTCGTGTTCGCTATACGCTGGAATTTCAATGACGTACAAAATTAGAACTCATAACAAAGCACAGTTCTACCCAATCGACAAAGCGATCGCATTTTTACCTGACCCAAAACCTCAAAGCAGTCACCATGCTGATATTCCTTGGTATTATTGGTTTTTAGGACTTTTAGTTAAGCCGATTGTTGATGCTGTGGTAGAAGCGATCGCGGATGGGATTGCTGAGTCATTGGATAATTTTGCCGGCCAAGCTTTGTCGCTTGCGAAAAACCCACCGCATTCAATTCAGTGGACAGATACCGAGCCGTTAGACGTAACCGTAGCAGGAGTAGACGGTAGCTTCTATATGATGGGACATGTCTAAACTACTCAAAATTCTTGATAAATCTCATTTGTCGATACCAAATGCTTGTGGAAATATTGGCGATACAAGTTACAGCGTGGTGTTACCTCATTTCCTTGCTGATGTACTAATCCCATACTGTATAGCTTAAATGCTTGCAGTGCAGCTAACCGTATAGGATGCGACGCAGTAACGGTTGATTTTATTGCTGCTGCTAGCTCGGGTTGTTGTTGTAGATTCCACAAGTGTCGTCGCAGATGATCGCTATAAGGTCCAGTTTCTGAAGGTGCTGTTCGCAAAAGTTGAGTAAGTGTCAGATCTTGCTGCGCAATATAATAAAGCGCTACCCGCACTAAATACGGGTGTCCTCCTACCATTGCCATCAGTTGAGCAACCTGTATGATATCCCAATGAAGTCCATGTCTTCGCGCTAAATCCTGCACTTGCTCGCTTGTAAATTCAGGTAACTCAATTGATAGCCCTACATTAAATGGCGATTGATGGATATTTAATGGGATATAAACTTCTGTTGAGTGTGCAATTACCAAGCGCAGTTTATGCCAAATTTCACGATTTTTTGCTTCTTCATGCCAAGCACGCAACAGCCCAAAAAAGTCATCGGCGATCTCAGGATATAGAAAGATACGATCCACTTCATCCAAACCTAAAACCAAGGGCTGGGACAGCTGAGCCAAAATGTACTTTTCAAAATAAACTTTGCAGCTGATCTTGCTGCCAAACATCTCATCCCAGTATTCAGCTAATCGATTAGGTAATTCTAATCCTAGTCCAACATTGACACAGAACCAGCGTAAAAATCGATCCAAATCTTGAAAAACACTACTATCTGCGAATTGAAAGCTTAAAGGTAATGTGTGGTAGCCTTGCTTGGTTGCATGGTGCAAAATTCTAGCCATCAGTGATGTTTTGCCCATTTGTCGAGGAGCTTTAATTCGGATCAAAGCTCCCCGATGCGAAATCATTTCGTAGCTGCGGGATTCAATTGGGGGACGCTCGATGTAAAAAAGAGAAGCTAGCTCGACTTGTCCTGCTGGTAATTCTGGTGCAGCTACTGGTGAGGGAGGACTATCAATTATAATTTTTTGTAACGTAGTGGGAACTGCTACTGTAAATTCACTGGTAGGTAATTGATGTTCTGCTATTCTGCTAAGAACTTTTTGCAAAGTTGTTGGTGTATCAGCAGGCGATCGCCACTCGTGCTGTGGAATCTGATTGAGATAGCCGTAGAGATCGTAGTTCAAGGATGAGCTTTGAGAGTCAACCCAGATTGGAATAATTACAGGGGACTTTTGCTGCGAGTGAGATATTTGTGTTTTAGTCCAACGAACGATTTCGGTAACTATTTCGCTAATTGCAGATTGCTCGGATAACAGCAAAACCCAGTAATCACAACGCTTTAATTCTGTATCGAACTGCGACCAGTTTTCTTGCGATCGCATAATCTCCTGAGCCATCAATGTTTGATGACCAGAGGCTCTCAAAGCTTGCTCAAACTCTCTCGCTATGTTGAGGTCTGACTCTTGGCTGCCATGATAGACAAAAACTTTTGAGTGGAGTAACGGAGCCACTTCACTATCAGTATTATGCTCTATTCCTGCGCTTTGCACTCGAAATGATTGAGTTTCGGGTAATAAGCTTCCTGTAATGGAGGTAGAGTATCTTTTTCTTCGCTCTAATGCAGCACGAAAGGTCTTTTTACTGACTTTTTCTTCTAATCCTTCAGAAAGTAATTTCCATAATGTAGCACCAACTGTTTTCACATAGTCTTCTGAGCAGTAGCAGGTTTGTGCAATTTGTTCATACTTCTGACTTAGCCATGTACCACGAAATACAGCAGCTTGTAGAGTATTCAAGTGCTTACCTGTTTTGGTAAATATCAAAGCATCGGTAAACGCTAGTGCCTCTTCAACGTCCATCGGTCAACTCAAGCTTTGATTCAGACTTTGGTTTGGTTGGTTTAGATAGCTAATTGCTATTAATAGTAGACTACAGGAACTAATATTCATGAGATATGATTCTTATCACGTTTTTGCGAAATATTAAAACATCTAAGTTAAGTCGCTTATTTTTTCCTAACTTTTGCCACAAACAATAACATTTTTTTTATTAAGACCAGTAAATAAATCGATCAATTCTTAATATTACTCTTAATGAGTTGCTTCTCAATAAAACCAAATATAATTTCGCCAAAATAAATAGTGAAACCTTTTTAATACCCTCATTTTTTGAAAAAAACGACCATTTATTTAAATCTAAGGGCATAATAAACTAATTTATTATACCTATCAAGGATTAACAGATTATCAATAGAATAAGTACTACTAAGTAGTACAGAAATTGTAAACTGCAAGTAGATAGACTAATTCAATTTTTAGGCAAACTTTACCTAAATAAGTTAGAGGGATGAAATGATAATTTTATCTGTGTGAAATACTACTACTAGCATCTCATGCTATAAAAAATATTTCCAGAGTAGGTACATTGATAAAGTTTGATAGAGCAATGCAGCTTTATTGCTAAAAATTTAATATTCAGTTAAAGCAACTTTAGTAATACTGAGTTAAAACTGACACCTTAAAAACATCTACAAATTATCTTGAAATATAGGAAATAACCATGAAAGAAACAACTCAATCATCAACTACTGAAGCAAAAAATACTAATTGCTCATCAGTGCCAGAGTCTGTTATGACTGCAGGTCGTTGTGAACTGACTGACGTCAAACTACACATTTCTGGAAAATTACCAGACGACTTACAAGGTCATGTTTTCATTGTCGGACCTGTAGGAGATGTTAATTCTGGAGGACTTCCCTACCCTAACGGTGACTCGGTTCTAAATGGCGATGGTATGATTTATCGACTTGATTTTGATTGCCAAGGCGAAGTAGGGCTGAAGTCTCGCATTGTTAAACCACCTTGTTACTTTGCTGACAAGGCAACTCGACTAGGATCAATGTATGCTAAGTATCGGTTTCGTAATCATGGACTTCTGCGTTTTTCATTATCGCTCGGCGCTCGCAATGATCTGAATACAGCTTTTCTACCCATAAGGTTCCGTGATGACTCAGAGGAGCGTCTGTTAGTAACTTACGATGCTGGTCGTCCTTATGAAATTGATACACAAACGCTTGAAGTTGTCACTCCTGTGGGAGCTAATCTTGAGTGGCGAGCAGAAACACAGTTAAAGTTTCCCTTTCAACCTATTTTTAGCACTGCACATCCCGCTTTTGATGCTCACACTAACAGGATGTTCACAGTCAATTATGGTAGATCAGCAGGCAATTTTTTAGAAACGTTACCTTTTATTTACGGATTAGATAAACTTCCACATGAGATTGATGAACTTTTAGATATTGTTGGGGAGTTTATCGAAACACAAGATTTAATCAAAGATTTCATCAAGCTTTTTTCCCAGTTTTCTCAAAATATTTGGCAATTATATATAAGGATAATTGAGCGAATTACAAGCATAGATATTGAGGATTTTGTTTATTTAGTTTGCTGGGATGGTGTTGGGAACTTAGAGCGATGGAAGTTGATACTCCCCGATGGCTCGCCAGTTAGGATTGAGCAAACCATGCATCAAATTGGGGTAACTCAAGATTATGTCGTCTTGATGGATACGGCTTTTAAAACTGGATTAGAGCAGATAATCAATAACCCTTTTCCAGAAAATAAAGGAGTTGAAAGATGTTTGAGGAATATACTCACACGACCCGTATCGCCTGACTCTACTATTTACATCGTGCGTCGCGCTGACCTGAAAGTTGGACAATGCCCAGCGTCTGCTCAGCAGGAAGTTGAAGTCCTAGTGCATCGAGTTGTGATTCCATTAGAAGCCGCGCATTTTTTAGTAGATTACGAAAATCCACACGGACAAATTACGCTCCACGCATCACATATCTGTGCCTGGGATGTAGCTGAGTGGCTTCGTGACTATAATAGCTCGGCATACAAACCTCATAATCCTGTACCGTCTCGCCTCAATGGAATGGAACAAGATGAAATGGACATCAGCCGCATGGGACGCTATGTAATTGACGGAGAAAGTGGACAAATTATTAAATCTCAAGTTATCTCAGATTTAAATCTTACTTGGGGTGTAGGATTATATGCGTATCTTGATAGACTCTCTTCCGGTATGCCTCTAGGGCAAATTAAAGATATCTACTGGACTTCGTTTGGGCTATGGAGAGAACTACTAACAAAGTTTATCTGCGATCTATACAAGGATTATAAATACCGAGCAGTGCCTGTGTCAGAAGTTCTTCACCTCGCAGAACAAGGTATACCAGCAAGCTTATTTCGACTGCACACCTCAGATGAATCGCTATATATCGCTGACAGCTTTCAGTTTCCTGAAGGTTATATGGTAAGTTCACCGCAGTTTGTACCTTATCTTGATGGAAATGACGGATCAACTGACGGTTACATTGTATGCGCTGTTGTCTTCGACGACAGCAATGAAATTTGGGTTTTTGATGCTAACAATTTGAAGGCAGGTGCAGTCTGCAAGCTAAGTCATCCTTTACTTAAATTTGGCTATACGTTGCATACAGCATGGCTGCCAAGCATTGGACTTCGCACAGCTAATTACTACATTTCTGTACGTCAGGATTACAAGGATTTAGTTAAGCAGCAACCACAAGAAATTCAACAGATGTTTGAGAATGAAGTGTACCCACACTTCGCATAAAGCTCATGCTATTACTTAAATATTTTCTGTTTAAGATAGGGAGCTAAACTACTATTAGATAAAAGTGTTATACATTTTTAAAAATGAGTAGTAAATAATTAGCTGTTAGCTTTACTTTTCGCTGATTACTAATAAATAGAATACTTAAAATTCAAAAAAATAACTTTAGTAAGAATGGCAATTACACATTTTCTAAACTTAAACAAACAATTGTTCTGTAAAACTAAGAAATATGCTGTTTATTCCAGAATACACAATTTCAGAGTTAATTTACACTGGCGCAAAAAGCATTGTTTATCGAGGAAATAGAAATTACGATAAAAAAGCTGTTGTTATCAAAGTAACAAAGGACAAATACCCTACACCAACGTATCTTGCTAAATTTAAGCATCAATATGAAATTATTAAAAACTTAGAAATTAACGGAGTTGTCAAATATTTAGGAATAGAAAAATATGAGAACAAGCTTGCTCTAATTATGGAAGATGACAAGTTTGAATGTTTAAAAAATGTTATTCCTAAAACCTATGGAAATTTAGACTTTTTTCTAAAAATAGCAGTTCAGCTTTCAGAAATTTTAAATGATTTACATCACAATAATATCATTCACAAAGATATTAAGCCAGCAAATATCATTATTAATAGTATCAAAGAGCAAGTAAAGATAATCGACTTTAGTAGTGCGTCACTTCTATCGAAAGAGAAACCAACTATTAGCGATCCTAGCTTACTAGAGGGCACGCTTGCTTATATGGCTCCAGAACAGACAGGTCGAATGAATCGGTCAATTGACTATCGCACTGATTTTTATTCATTAGGTGTTACTTTTTACGAAATTCTTACTGGTCAATTGCCATATCAAACAACAGAAGCGATGGAGTTAGTTCATTGCCATATTGCTAAACAAGCAGTACCTCCAGTCATACTAGTACCAGACATTCCCCCAATGATTTCATCTATTGTGATGAAGTTACTTGCTAAGACAGCAGAAGACAGATACCAAAGCGCATTTGGACTGAAAGCTGATTTGGAACAGTGTCTAGCGGCTTGGAAAACTGGCAACATTCCAAATTTTCCTCTAGGTGTGCACGATTTATCGAGTCACCTTCTTATTCCACAGCAACTCTATGGTCGTGAGGCGGAAGTTGCTCAACTTTTAGCTGCGTTTGAGCGAGTAAGTTCTGGCGCGCATGAGTTAATCCTCGTTACTGGTTGTTCGGGTTGTGGTAAATCTGCATTAGTGAATGAAATTCATAAATCTATTGCACAACGACGAGGATACTTTATCTCTGGTAAATTTGACCAATTGCAGCGAAATGTTCCTTATGCAGCGTTTATTAATGCTTTTCAAGAGTTGATACGACAACTATTAACAGAAACTCCTCAACAGCTACATGTGTGGAAGCAGAAGATCTTGAATGCTGTAGGTTTTAATGGTCAAATACTTATTGATGTCATTCCTGAACTGGAATATATCATTGGCTCACAGCCAATAGTTTCATCAGTAGGATTAACAGAAATACAAAATCGATTTCACTTTACATTTAATAATTTTATCCAAGTTTTTACTCAAAAAGAGCATCCACTTGTTCTATTTTTAGATGATTTACAGTGGGCAGATTTGGAGTCCTTAAAATTAATTCAGATATTAATAGACAATTCTAATATTCAGTCTTTATTGCTTATTGGTGCTTATCGAAATAATGAGATGGATGCAACGCATCCTCTAAACCGAATTATTGAAGATATTCAAGGCAATGCCATTATTAGTCATATTGATGTTAGGGAGTTAAATATCACCTTCCTCAATCAACTGCTTGCTGACATATTAAAATGTCAAAAAGAATATTCTCTTCCTCTAGCTAAATTAGTTTTTGAAAAAACTCATGGCAATCCTTTTTTCTCGATTCAATTACTTCAGGAGATGCATCAAGAAAAATTAATATTCTTAAATGATCAATTACTGTGTTGGGAATGGAATATCAAACAGATTCAGAACTTGAAAATAACTGATAATGTTGTTGAATTGATGGTATGTAAACTCAAAAAACTCAATCAGAGTACGCAGCATATATTGAAGTTAGCTGCTTGTATTGGAAGTCGATTTGATTTAGCAACACTCTCTTTTGTGAATCAAAAATCCCAACAAGCCACAGCATTTGAGCTTTGGGAAGCCTTACAAGTTGGTCTACTTACACCGCTGAGCGATTCTTATAAAATTCCTCTAACTTTAGACCAAAAAAGCACAGACAATTCGATTGTATCATCTGATGCGATCGCGTATGAGTTTTTGCATGACAGAGTACAACAAGCAGCATACTCACTCATCTCAGACGATCAAAAACAAAAAGTCCATTTAAAGATAGGTCAATTGCTACTAGAGAATACAAGTTCAGAAGAACAAGAAAACAAAATATTTGATATTGTTAATCATTTAAATATTGGTGCTAATTTAATTTGTGACGAATCTATTAGAAACAAATTAGCTGAATTAAACTTGATAGCTGGTCAGAAAGCTAAGGCAGCAACAGCATACAAGTCTGCGATCGCCTACTTAAATTTTGGTTTAAAAATATTGGAATCAAATACTTGGAAAACTCAATATAGTTTGACCCTCGCACTTTATCAAGAAGCCGCAGAAACAGAATATATTACCACTAATTTCCAGCAAGCAGTGCAGCTTTGTGACATTGCTTTAAATCAAGGAAAAACAATTCTTGATAAAATTCCTTTCTACAACTTAAAAATCAAAATTAATATTGCTAAAAATGAAGTTCAAAAAGCTTTAAACACTGGTTTACAGGTTTTGGCACTCCTTAATATTTCTCTATATGAAGCTCCTCAACAAACACTTATTATTGAGGATTTAATTAATCTACCAGAGATGAAAGATGTTTATAAAATTGCAGCAATGCAAATTTTAATAACGATACAACCTCCTTCAAGTTTTGGAGATACTTCATTGTCACTGCCCATTATATATACAATGTTGGAACTTTGCGTTCGCTACGGAAACTCTCATTCTTCAGCGTATGTTTATGCAATGTACAGTGTTATTTTATGTGCGCGATCGCTCAATATAGATACTGCATATCAATATGGTCAACTGGCGCTACAAGTATTGGATAAATTTCAGGCGAGAGCCTTTGAATGTAAGGCGATCGTAGCATTATGCCTCAATGTCATCCATAGAAAAGAGCATACTAGAAATACTTTAGAAGTATTGCGGCAGGCTGTTCAAAAAGGGCTAGAAGTAGGTGATATAGAATTTGCCTGTCATGCAGCCATGTACTATTGCCAACATTTATTTTTTACTGGTGAGACATTACAATCTGTTGTTCGGAAACACTCTGAATATATTGATTTGATTATTAAATATGACCAAAGACACCAACTTTATCTAGCGCAAATAAATAAACAAATTGTAATAAATTTAATAGAAGAATCTGAACATAAAAACTCTTTAGTTGGCAAAAGCTTTAACGAATTGAAAACGCTTCCCTTTTTTAAAAAAACAAATAACATAATTGCTATATTTTTTGTTTATTTTGCCAAAATTTTACTTGCATATCTATTTAAAGAATATCAAAAGGCTATAAAAAATGCTAGAGAAGCAGAAAAATATATAGGACACACTTTGACAATGATCGTTTTCATTGAATACAAGTTTTATTATTCTCTAGCACTACTGGCTCACTATTCATTTGTTAATATTAGAGAGCAAAAAAAATACCTAGCCATTGTTGTAGACAATCAGGAAAAGATAGAACACTGGGCACACTATGCGCCAATGAATTATCAGCATAAGTACGATTTGATAGTAGCCGAGAAAGCTCGTTTTCTAGAGGAAACTTTGACTGCAATGGAGTACTACGATCGCGCTATAGCTGGTGCTAAAGAACAAGGATACATTCAAGTAGAGGCAATTGCCTGCGAACGAGCAGCAGAATTTTACCTTTCATTGGGAAGAAAGAAAATTGCTCGTATGTATATGATCGATGCATACTATAACTACTTTCGCTGGGGAGCGATCGCTAAAGTTAGAGATTTAGAAAAAAACTATCCTGAATTCTTTTCTCATCAGACTATGAATCAAACAGGAAATGAAACTAGTAGCATCATTTCTTTAACTAGCGATAATACACAAGCGTTAGACTTAGCAACCGTAACGAAAGCATCACAAGCTCTAGCAACTGAAACTGACTTAACTAAGTTACTAGAACAATTAATAAGAATAGTGATTGAAAACGCCGGAGCAAAAACTGGCTTTCTCATATTAGCAAAGAATGAGCAACTCTTCATAGAAGCTTCCGGCTCAGTCGAGCAAAATAATGTATCTGTCATGCAATCTACTTCTATAGAGACAAATCCGGATATATCAGCAGCTATTATTAATTATGTAAATAGGACAAGAGAAACTGTTGTTTTAAATAATGCACTTTTTGAAGGCAGATTTACTAACGATCCATACATTATAAAAAGTCAAGCAAAGTCTATATTATGTACGCCAATTATTAACCAAGGAAGACTTATAGGAATTATTTTTCTAGAAAATAACCTGGCAACAGGAGCGTTTACACCTAAGAGGCTAGAAATTCTCAGACTACTTTCGGCTCAAGCAGCTATTTCTATTGAAAATGCATTGCTGAGGAATGCAGAACAAAACTTAGTTTATGAGTACCATGTAGGAGGCAGTTTGCCGTTAGGAACACCGACTTACATAGTACGTCAGGCAGATCGCGAACTCTATAAAGCTTTGAAATCTGGTAGGTTTTGTCACATCCTCAATTCACGACAGATGGGAAAGTCTAGTTTGCGGGTGCAAATCATGCAACAGCTTCAAACCGAAGGTTTTGCCTGTGCTACTGTTGATATTTCAGAAATTGGGCATCGGCAGATTACTTTGGAACAGTGGTATGCAGGCTTTATTTATGTATTAGTGAATAGCTTTAATCTTACAGATAAATTTAATATACGTACTTGGTGGCATGAGCACGAATTTTTGTCTCCAGTACAACGTTTAGGAGAGTTTATTACAAAAGTATTACTAGAACAAATTTCCCAGAATATCGTAGTTTTTGTAGATGAAATTGACAGTATTTTAAGTCTTAAAATTGAACTTGATGATTTTTTCCTTCTTATACGTAATTGCTATAATAAGCGAGCTGACCATGTCAAGTTTAAAAGACTTAGCTTTGTTTTACTGGGAGTAGCAACTCCTGGTCAATTTATTCAAGACAAAAGCCGTACACCCTTTAATATTGGTCAGGCAATTCAACTGCAAGGTTTTCAGTTACATGAAGCCCAACCTTTACTACAAGGTTTGATAGGAAAAGTTAGCAATCCTCAAGCTGTACTCAAAGAAGTTTTGTTTTGGACTAATGGTCAGCCTTTTCTCACACAAAAGCTTTGTAAGCTAATCTGCGCTTCTTCATCTCCTGTTCCTACTAACCATGAAGCAGAATGGGTAGAAAACTTGGTACGCCAGCAAGTGATTGAGAATTGGGAACTGCAGGATGAACCAGAGCATTTAAAAACAATTCGCGATCGCCTTTGCCGACAAGTGGAGCATAACCGCGTTTGGCATAGTAAACAGCAGGCTCTGTTACTTATGTATCAGCAAATTTTAGAGCAAGGAAAGAGTGTTGCAGTCGATACTCCAGAACAAACAGAGTTACTTTTGTCTGGTTTGGTAGTTAAGCAGCACGGATATCTCGAAGTTTCTAATCAGATTTATAAGTTAATCTTTGATTGCAGTTGGGTTGAGCGAATGCTAGTTCAATATTGCTGACTTACTCAACGCTCTTGGTTTTAAACAATGTTACAAAAATGTTGGATGTAAATTAAGTCTTACGCTTACTTGGTATATTTTAACCAACCACGATTTCTCCTACTTTTTCTTACCTATATTGTCACTTTTTCACACTGAAAAAAATTTAGGCATATCTTAGCTTGAATAAAGTAGGGGCAAACAGCTTTTCTCGATTGTTTGTAAAGATGTGCAGTGAGAGAAGTAAGTAGATGTCTTCAAGGTCAAAGTCATCCAAAGTCGAGCAGAGCGTAACGAAGGCTCTCGACAGGGCAATTTGATACTTCTCAAGCATCGTGTGAGATGAGGCATAATTCAAAACCAGGGTTTTCTAGCACAAATCTAGAAAAAGCATTTCTACGCTGAGTGTATTACGGGCAAATTTGCAACATAGAAAACGTCGTTCACTTCTGAACTTTTCGGGATTGGCAAAATTCTGTTTTGAACGGTAATTAACATACTATGTCGCACTCAGTAGGAGTTGTGTCGCTGTAGTACTTTGCTTTAGTCAAATCGCTCTAAATCCTACATTAGTTGCCAAAAGCGATGGGAATTCGTAACTCAGGAGCAAAAGCCTCTGATACTACAGCCATCAATTGTTTACTAAGAAGCATGAAGCAATCAGCTGGAGATGTCAGCCAAGAATCAACTGACGAAATGATATCCCTTGTCAGTCAATATCCAGTAGCAACAAGGAGCAATAACAATGGCAGTCACAACGATTGAATTAGCGAACCTCAACGGTAGAAACGGCTTTGTCCTCAATGGTATTGATAGAGGCGATAGCTCAGGCGAATCCGTCAGTAGTGCGGGAGATGTCAACGGTGATGGCTTTGACGATATGATTATCGGCGCCCCCAATGCTGACCCCAATGGCAACTCACTCGCAGGAGAGAGCTACGTCGTGTTTGGTTCGGGCAATAGTTTCCCGGCAAGCATCGATTTAGCCAACCTTAACGGTAGCAACGGCTTTGTTCTCAATGGTGTTGATACATTTGACTTCTCAGGCGATTCTGTCAGTAGTGCAGGAGACATCAACGGCGATGGCTTTGACGATGTGATTATCGGTGCCCCTGATGCTAACCCCAACGGCAACTCACTCGCAGGAGAGAGCTACGTCGTGTTTGGTTCGGGCAATAGTTTCCCGGCAAGCATTGACTTAGCCAGTCTCGATGGCAGCAACGGCTTTGTCCTTAATGGTGTTGATGAAGATGACGAATCAGGCTCTTCTGTCAGTAGTGCAGGAGACGTCAACGGCGATGGCTTTGACGATGTGATTATTGGTGCTTTTGGTGCTGCTCCCGATGGCAATATTGAGGCCGGAAAGAGCTACGTCGTGTTTGGTTCGGGCAATAGTTTTCCGGCAAGCGTTGATTTAGCAAGTCTCGACGGTAGCAACGGCTTTGTCCTTAATGGTGTTGATGTATTTGACGCATCAGGTGCTTTCGTCAGTGGGGCGGGAGACTTCAACGGCGATGGCTTTGATGATGTGATTATTGGCGCTCGCTTTGCTGACCCCAGCGGTACTGATGCTGCCGGAGAGAGCTATGTCGTATTTGGCTCAAGCAGTGGATTCCCTGCCAGCATCAACTTAGCAAGTCTTGACGGTAGCAATGGCTTTGTCCTCAATGGTATTGATGAAGATGATAGATCAGGCATTTCCGTCAGTGCTGCTGGCGATGTTGATGGCGATGGACTTGACGATCTAATTATTGGTGCTCCTGGTGCTGACCCCAACAGCAACTCTAACGCGGGAGAGAGCTACATCGTATTTGGCTTTCGCTCGTTGTTTGGCACTGCTGGTAACGACGTTCTCCTCGGTAGCAACACGCGCGACTGCATCTCAGGACTCGATGGCAACGACACCCTCGCCGGACTGTTAGGAGACGACACGCTTCTCGGTGGTGCAGGCAATGACGTGCTACGCGGCGACTTGAATAACCGCTCGCCTCAAGGCAGCGTCGGTGGCAACGATACGCTGTTTGGTGGACTCGGTAATGACCAACTCGGTGGCAAGGGGGGTGACGACCAACTGTTTGGCGAACAAGGTAATGATACGCTCTACGGCGATGATGGCGATGATTTGTTACGTGGTGGTGCAGGCAATGACACGCTGATTGGCGATGACTTCTCTGGTGGTCAAGGTAGCGATACTTTTGTCTTGGCAGCAGGCGAAGGGCGCGACACTATCCGTGACTTTGAAGATGGCATTGACTTGATTGGCTTGGCAGGCGGTTTGAGTTTCGAGCAATTGACGATTAGCGCTAGTGGTGCTAACAATGCCCTGATTCGCTTGGGCAGCGAGCAACTTGCACTGCTAACGGGTGTGGCGGCGAGCAACTTAACCGCGACGGACTTTACTCTTGTCTAATTTTGAGACGTTATGACACTACCACCAGTTGCATGAGGCAATCAGCTGGAGATGTCAGCCAAGAATCAACTGACGAAATGATATCCCTTGTCAGTCAACATCCAGTAACAACAAGGAGCAACAACCATGGCAGTGACAACAATTGAATTAGCAAACCTCAACGGTAGAAACGGCTTTGTCCTCAATGGTATTGAGGCAAATGACTTCTCAGGCTATTCCGTCAGTAGTGCAGGAGACGTCAACGGCGATGGCTTTGACGATGTGATTATCGGTGCCGCTAATGCTGACTCCAACGGCAACTCTACCGCCGGAGAGAGCTACGTCGTGTTTGGTTCCGGCAGTGGCTTTCCTGCCAGCATCGACTTAGCCAACCTCGACGGTAGCAACGGCTTTGTTCTCAATGGTATTGATGTAAATGACAGATCAGGCAGATCCGTCAGTAGTGCAGGAGACGTCAACGGCGATGGCTTTGACGACGTGATTATCGGCGCTCCCAATGCTGACCCCAACGGCAACTCATTCGCGGGAGAGAGCTATGTCGTGTTTGGTTCGGGTAGTGGCTTTGCGGCAAGCGTGGACTTAGCAAGTCTTGATGGCAGCAACGGCTTTGTCCTCAATGGTATTGATGAAGATGACTTCTCAGGCGAATCCGTTAGTAGTGCGGGAGACGTCAACGGCGATGGCTTTGACGATGTGATTATCGGTGCCATCTATGCTGACCCCAACGGCAACTCTAGCGCCGGAGAGAGCTACGTCGTATTTGGCTCAAGCAGTGGCTTTCCAGCCAGCATTGACTTAGCCAACCTTGACGGTAGCAATGGCTTTGTCCTCAATGGTATTGATGAAGATGACAGCTCAGGCGAATCCGTTAGTAGTGCAGGAGACGTCAACGGCGATGGCTTTGACGATGTGATTATCGGTGCCGCTAATGCTGATCCCAACGGCAACGCTGATGCCGGAGAGAGCTACGTCGTGTTTGGCTCAAGTAGTGGCTTTGCGGCAAGCGTGGACTTAGCCAACCTCGATGGCAGCAATGGCTTTGTCCTCAATGGCATTGCTGCAAATGACAGCTCAGGCGAATCCGTTAGTAGTGCAGGAGACGTCAACGGCGATGGCTTTGATGATGTGATTATCGGTGCCCCTGGTGCTGACCCCAACGGCAACTCTGGCGCCGGAGAGAGCTACGTCGTATTTGGCTCAAGTAGTGGCTTTGCCGCGAGTATCGACTTAGCCAACCTCGACGGTAGCAATGGCTTTGTCCTCAATGGCATTGCTGCAAATGACAGCTCAGGCGAATCCGTCAGTGGTGCAGGAGACGTCAACGGCGATGGCTTTGACGATCTGATTATCGGTGCCATCTTTGCTGACCCCAACGGCAACTCTGGCGCGGGAGAGAGCTACGTCGTGTTTGGTTCGGGCAGTGGCTTTCCTGCCAGCATCAACTTAGCAAGTCTTAATGGTAGCAATGGCTTTGTCCTCAATGGTGTTGCTGCGGGCGACTTCTCTGGTAACTCGGTGAGTGCCGCCGGCGATGTTGATGGCGATGGACTTGACGATCTAATTATTGGTGCTGTTGATGCTAACCCCAACAGCAACTCTAGGGCGGGAGAGAGCTACATCGTGTTTGGCTTTCGCTCGTTGTTTGGCACTGCTGGTAACGACGTTCTCCTCGGTAGCAACACGCGCGACTGCCTCTCAGGACTCGATGGCAACGACACCGTGGCGGGAGGGTTGGGAGACGACACGCTTCTCGGTGGTGCAGGCAATGACGTGCTACGCGGCGACTTGAATAACCGCTCGCCTCAAGGCAGCGTCGGTGGCAACGATACGCTGTTTGGTGGACTCGGTAATGACCAACTCGGTGGCAAGGGGGGTGACGACCAACTGTTTGGCGAACAAGGTAATGATACGCTCTACGGCGATGATGGCGATGATTTGTTACGTGGTGGTGCAGGCAATGACACGCTGATTGGCGATGACTTCTCTGGTGGTCAAGGTAGCGATACTTTTGTCTTGGCAGCAGGCGAAGGGCGCGACACTATCCGTGACTTTGAAGATGGCATTGACTTGATTGGCTTGGCAGGCGGTTTGAGTTTCGAGCAATTGACGATTAGCGCTAGTGGTGCTAACAATGCCCTGATTCGCTTGGGCAGCGAGCAACTTGCACTGCTAACGGGTGTGGCGGCGAGCAACTTAACCGCGACGGACTTTACTCTTGTCTAATTCTGAAACGTTATGACACTACCACCTATTTATTTCTACTTACCCCAACCCTACTTTCCTCACACTCTGCCCGCAACTGCTGCGGAGAATTGGGCAGGATATGGGCTGGGCATTTATACCTGGACGCTCCAAACTTACTTCCGGCTGCAAGCGGTTGGTTTTCCCTGTCAGTTGGTCAGTTCGCCGCCGAAGGAAGGAATTGTGCTATTTCATCGCCAAGCGTTGCAATTTCGTCCGCTCCAGCCGCAACCCCGATTACTCCTGATTTGTCTTCAAGCTGACAAACAACCCTGCCCTGTCGCTCACCTGCATGTGGTTCAAAATCCCACTGATTCCCGAATTCCACATAGCTACTATCTACCCCACTGGCCCCAACCTGGGTTAATTCCCCGTAATCCAGAACGCGGCGATCGCTTCGAGACAATTGCTTATTTCGGTCATGCGTGCAGTTTAGCTCCCGAACTCAAAGCACCCGCGTGGCAATACCAATTAGCCGCCTTGGGTTTACGCTGGCAACCAATTATCAATCACAACTCCTGGCACGATTTCCGCCAGCTTGACTGTCGCTGGAATGACTACAGCAACATTGATGCCATTGTTGCTATCCGCAGTTTTCACTCTGAGCAAACCTATCTTTATAAGCCCGCTACGAAACTCTACAATGCTTGGCTTGCTGGAGTCCCCGCGCTGCTTGGAGCAGAATCGGCGTATCGCGCGATCGGGCAAGCAAATATGAATTACTTAGAAGTGTCTTCCTATAGTGAGTTGCTCGCTACCCTCATCAGACTAAAGTCATCTGCTACAGCACGCCAGAGGTTAGTCGGCAACGGTGCGCTGTCGGCATTACAGTTTCTGCCCGAACAAATTACTGAGAACTGGTGTCAGTTTCTGATTAATGTCGCGATTCCTGCTTGGCAAGCCCGTTGTCAACGCAACGAGCGACAACTTTTCAGCCGAGTCAAAAACTTCAATTCCAGACTAGAACGCGCCACATCTTAAACGCAATCTTAGCGACTCGACATAAATGAAACTATATTATTATCAACGACGTGATGGCAACAGCAATTTTGGCGACGACCTCAATTCGTGGCTGTGGTCCCAGCTACTGCCAGGTTTTTTTGACGAAGATCCAACCATTGCCTTTATTGGTATCGGTACGTTGTTGAATCATCTACTTCCACAACGCGTACCACAAGCTCAACGGCTTGTCATCTTTGGTACTGGTGCAGGTTACGGCAATCCATTCACTGCGGTTGCTCATCAATGGCAAATTTATTGCCTTCGTGGCAGGTTATCTGCGCAAAAACTCGGTCTTGCAGAAGAGTTAGCAATTACGGATGCAGCTTTATTAGTTCGACGTTTGTTCCAGCCAACGAGTCAAAAAACAAGCCGCTTCGCTTTTATGCCACACGTGCATCATGCGACTTATGCTGGTACTCTATTGCAAGATATTTGCACTCAAGTGGGCTTAGGTTATATTGACCCACGGTGGTCAGTAAAGAAAGTCTTGACATCAATTAGCCAAACCGAGGTTCTCTTAGCCGAAGCGATGCATGGTGCCATTGTTGCTGATGCCTTACGCATCCCGTGGATTCCGGTATTGACGAGTCCTCGCATCCTCACATTTAAGTGGCATGACTGGTGCTCGTCGTTAAAGTTAGAGTATCATCCTTACTATATTCCGCCTCTAGTGAGTGCCTATCCTCGCTTTGCGCGTCGCCGCAGTGCGATCGCATATTGGAAAAATTGTTGGCAACAGGAACCGTGGCTGGCGTTATGTCAAATGGTATCTCAACGCTCATTGTGGGCAACTCAGTTACTGCGGATTACTCAAGTTGCTTGTCCTTCCCTCAGCCATGCTAGTCTAGTCGAGCAGTTAACAGATCAATTGGAAAATCGCTTAGAGCAGCTAAAAAGCGATTGGTCTGTATAATAGGCACATCTCGTGCTATGGCGATGAAACGACTGTAGCGCGTGAGCTAACTTCTATCGGAGAACCGTCAGGAGATTCAATCACAAATCCAGCATCGCAAATCATTTTTAAATCGCTGTGTGTTGCTTGTCCAGGAGTTGTCAAATAATCACCAATAAAGATTGAGTTTGCTGGATAAAGTCCTAAAGGTTGCAGCGATCGCAAATGAACTTCTCTACCGCCAGCGATTCTAATTTCCTGTGTAGGAAGCACAAAGCGAAATAAGCATAACACTCGCAGACAATAGCGCGGGTTCAAGTCTTTGATCTTCTCAAACGGCGTTCCTGGAATTGGAATCAAGAAATTTAGGGGAACACTAGTAGCATTCAATTCCCGCAACGAGAATGCTAAGTCGATGACATCATCATCCGACTCGCCCATGCCAATAATTCCACCAGAACAGGTTGTGATTCCTGCGGCTTTGACATTTTCTAGCGTAGCAGTTCGGTCATTAAACGTATGTGTTGTGCAAATTTGCGAGTGATAATCATCCGAAGTATTCAAATTATGATTGACGCGATCTACCCCGACTTCTGCCAAACGCAGCGTTTGCTCTTGACTCAACAACCCAAGACACGCACAAATTTTTAAATCATAGTTTGCTTTAACCGCTTGTACAGCGTCCAGAACCTGCGTAAACACTCGCTCACTGGGAGAACGCCCCGAAATAACCAGACAAAAAGTTCCAGCTTGCAATTTCTTTGCCTGTGCAGCAGCGTCTAGAATTTTTTCTTGAGCTAAGAGGGGATACTTCTCAATTTCAGCAGTAGAAATCTTCGATTGCGAACAATAGTGACAATCTTCTGGACAAAGCCCACTTTGAGCGTTAAGGAGAAAATGCAACCGGACGCGATTTTCCCAGTAATGATAGCGCACGCGATAGGCAGCAGCAAGTTGCTCAAGCAGGACACTATCAGGTGCATTGAGTACCGCCCGTGCGGCTTCGCGTGTCAGTAGTTCTCCAGCCAAAGCGCGATCGGCAAGTTCGTTCCAGTTAAGAGCAGAAGATTTCAACATAAGAAGAGGTCAGAGGTCGGAGGTCAGAGGTCAGAAATTATGGTTAAAACAGGGGTAAGGCACTGCCTTACCCATCACTGGAGCAATAATTCTGATTGACCATTGCTATATGATAGTATCAAGCACGCAGCGGATTGCTTGATAAATTGATTCGAGTTGCTCTAAGGTAATGCAATAAGGTGGCATTAAGTAGAGCGTATTACCCAGAGGACGTAAGAGAAATCCTTCCGCTAGAAACCTTTGTTTGAGGATTGGTGCGATCGCATTAAAATATCCACTTTGACCATCGGTGACAATATCCATCGCGGCGATCGTTCCGCAAGTACGTATTTTCTCTATTTTAGGATGCTCTTTCAACCATTTTTCTAGACAGTGGCGATGCTGCTGTTCTAAATGGCGAAAATGAGGATTTGCTTCCAGTAGTTCCAAAGACGCAACACCCGTAGCACAGGCTAACGGATTTCCTGTGTATGAATGACCGTGAAAAAACGTTTTACTGACATCATCACTGTAAAACACACGATAAATGTCTTCTGTCGCAACGGTGACAGCTAAAGGTAAGCAGCCGCCAGATAAACCTTTTGATAAACAAATAATATCCGGTGCGGTTTCTGCTTTTAAGCAAGCAAACAATTCTCCAGTACGTCCAAAGCCCGTCATTACCTCGTCATAAATTACAAGTATGCCAAAAGACTGTGCTAGGTTTCCCAATGCTTGTAAAAATTGCGGGCGACATACTCGCATTCCCCCTGCACCTTGTACAAGTGGCTCGATAAAAATACCTGCGTAGCGCGTGGAATTTTGCTGGAGAAGCCGTGTCAGTATATCTAGAGTATGTGCTTCACGGATTACTACATCGCCATCATCATCAAACGTAGCAGGAAAAGGCACAAGCTCTGTCGAGAACATCAAGCGTCGAAAAGGCTGCTCCCACGGAGAACTACCTGCAATTGACATTGCTCCTATCGTATCACCGTGATACCCACCTTCAAAGCTAATAAACGTAGTGCGTTCAGTCTCTCCTTGGTTGAACCAATATTGGCAAGCCATTTTCAGCGCTACTTCCATCGCTGTTGAACCGTTATCTGAAAAAAATACTCTTGTGAGCAATTTTGGCAGATGCTTCAGCAATTTTCTGGCTAACTGTTCGGCTGGTTCGTGAGTAAAACCTGTAAAAATGACGTGTTCCAATGCTTGGGCTTGTTTGTAAAGTGCTTCAGCAAGTACAGGATGTCCATGTCCATGAATTGTTACCCACCAACTAGAAATACAATCCACAATTTGGCGTCCGTCTTCCAATTCGAGCATCACTCCTTTCCCCTTGACTACCTTCAAAGGCATTGGCGCGGTTTTCATTTGGGTAAATGGTTGCCAAATCGGAGAATCATAAATTTCTTCGATGCTGCTCATAAAAAAAATCAAGTTCTTGAGTAAAAAAAGCTATGAATAATCCCGAAAAACAAGCAAATAGAACATAATTTAGTCTTTCTAGCCACTAATCACTCTTCCCTAGCCACTCAATTCTGACTTGACTGCTGAGGTTAGTTAAGCGAAACTGACAATAATTGATGTCAGGCTTCATGTATTGCTAAATTTTGTTAACTTTTTATTCTCTATAATTCGATAGATGAAACATTATTTAGCAATAGTGATAGTGAGGAGAGCACATAGTAGGCATAAACGCTTACAAATAGCAACAAGCAGCCGATACAGTGTAGCTGCAAAATTATAAATAAAGCTATGGTGATTAGCTAGAAGTATGGAAACGCTAGAGTTTGTGATTTATCCTGATGGTCGCGTCCAGGAAACAGTCTCCGGTATAGTAGGAGCTACTTGTACCGAAGTTACAGCGGCAATCGAAGCAGAACTGGGGCAAGTCGTCAGTCACCAGCCAAGCTCAGAATTTTATAATGCAGTACAACACCAGTCTACAGTTGCAACGACACAAGCTAGTTTTAGCGAGTGGTAATTTTACTAACTAGTCCAGCTTGATTCAATTCACAACTAATACAATGTCACACTTTAGCCAAATCAAAACACAAATCCGTAATCTTTCATCTCTACAAGCTGCTCTCACTGACTTAGGCATCAGTTGGAAATCTGGTTCTAGAGCAGTAAGAGGATATCGCGGTCAAACTCGTAATGCCGAAATCACCATCGAGCAGGAAAATGGTTACGATGTCGGCTTTAGTTGGAACGGTAAAGAATACGAACTCGTTGCCGATTTGCAGTATTGGCAGCAAGATTTGTCAGTTGAAGGTTTCCTGAAGAAAATCACCCAGCGTTATGCTTACCACACAGTGTTAAGTGAAACCTCGCGTTTAGGATTCCAAGTAGCAGAACAGCAACAAAATAAAGACGGATCAATTCGACTATTAGTACAGCGCTGGAGTGCGTAATGTCTGATTTTATGCCGCCGATCGAGCAGACAGCACAATCTGGAGCAATGCGATCGCAGCTTGAACCTGAGTTAGGTGGTATCTTTCGCGATGCACCCGAACGTTCTGGTTTAGAACCTGAGTTAGGCGGTGTAGTGCGGCAGAAAGGTGTCTACGTTGATGAAGTCACTTGTATTGGTTGCAAGCACTGCGCTCACGTTGCCCGCAATACTTTCTACATTGAACCAGACTATGGTCGCTCGCGTGTTGTCCGTCAAGACGGAGATTCAGAAGAGTTAATCCAGGAAGCAATTGATACTTGTCCAGTCGATTGTATTCATTGGGTTGATTACACAGAACTCAAAAAACTTGAGGAAGAACGACAATACCAGGTGATTCCTATCGCAGGTTATCCAGTAGAAGAAGCTGTTGTTGCTGCTCATCGACGGCGCAAAAAACGTCAGGCACAGAAAAAAGCTCGCTATTAATTGGAAGAAGTGTTTTATCCTTACAAAAGGCTGTTGTAACAGCCTTTTTTGGCTTTGTAGAGGGTAGGTAATGATTGACAGTCGAACGTGCTCGCGGTGCTAAAGTTTTAAACTAAATCATCATCTGGTAGGAGAATCAGTGTCGCGCTTGAGCAATTGTGGCTGCGAATATGGGATTATGAGCAGTGACTTTCACCTCTGTTTGTAATTCACGATTGATGATGAAGGCGATCGCTATGAATCAAGCGGACTTCGCACCCCTTTTCCACCCCGATTCAGCACATGCGTGTAAATCATCGTTGTCTTCACATCCTTGTGTCCTAACAGTTCTTGCACTGTGCGAATGTCGTACCCCGCTTCCAGCAAATGCGTGGCAAAACTATGACAAAAAGTGTGACACCCGACTCGCTTTTGAATTCTTGCTGCAAACACTGCTTGCTTGAGGGCTTTTTGCACTCCGCTTTCATGCAGGTGGTAGCGATTGATTTGCTCGGTTCGAGGGTCACGGCAACGACGGTTGGATGGAAACACAAATTGCCCCACCCACGATCGTTCTGCATTCGGATACTTCCGAGCCAGTGCATATGGTAAATGCACGGCTCCATAGCCCTGCGCTAAATCTTGCTGATGCAATCGGCGGACTCGTTGCAGATGCTCATTTAGCGGGTCATTTAGACTGGTAGGCAGCATCGTGACTCGACTCTCGATCCCTTTCGGTGTGCGAACGATGATCTGCTGTTGAGCAAAATCGAGGTCTTTGATCCGAATGTTTAGTCCTTCATTCAGTCGCACACCACTACCATAAAGAACTTGCACCACCAGTTGATACACGTCACTGAGATTGCCAATCACGCCTCTAACTTCATCTTTTGTCAGGACGGTAGGCAAGTAGCGCGGTTGCTTGGCTCGAACAGCATCGATCGACGCATCGAGTTCTTGCCGCAACACTTCGCGGTACAGAAATAAAATCGCACTCAAGGCTTGGTTCTGAGTTGAAGCTGCGACCTGCTCTTGCACGGCAAGATGCGTTAAAAATGCTTCAATTTCTGCACTTCCCATGTCTTTGGGATGGGTCTTGTTATGAAACAGAATGTAGCGTCGAATCCATTGGATGTAAGTTTGTTCAGTGCGATACGAATAGTGCTTGACTCGGAGCAAGTCAGAGACCTGTTCAAGCAGTTTTCTCGGTCATGGCTCCATTGTGGTGATCTCCAGCGCTGTAATGTTGTTATTCAGGATCTTAGGTGGACAGCGCTGTGTTCTCTGTTGGAAGAAATACGGCAGATTTCGGGCTAAGATCCCTGTCGAGGAGTATTATACGGAAATTGCGTCGGGCTAAGTTGCCTGGTGCGGACTTAGGCAGAAAGATTCGGGCTAAGCGCCTCAAACTGGGATCTTAGGCAGAAACTTTCAGTCCAAATATATAGTTAGGCTGATAGTTGGCTGCGGTTGGGGGTTTGATGGAGCCTCTTGATGATGGCAAAGTCCTGAAACGAAGCAATTAGAGTTAAGATGTCTTAGTTCTCTGTAGGAGTATAGGACTCGTAAAGCTTGATGACTAAGCCTTCGCAGCTTCAGCTTTTTGGTTTAGTACCTGAATCGCATAAAGATGCTCAATCACGAGTCATTCAAGAGCGAGTAGGTACTTTCACTGACAATATGAAATTGCCTATTCATAGGTGGTTTCGCTATTCTGCGGGCTTTTCAGCAGCTTGGGTTGAAAAAGTAATTACAGATTTAGAACCTCAAACTATCCTTGATCCTTTTGCAGGCTCCGGTACTGTCTGTTTAGCTGCGGACAAGCTTGGCATAAATTCTTTTGGCATTGAGGCGCATCCTTTCGTTTACAAGCTTGCAAAAGGTAAACTTTCATGGGGAGCTAATGTCCATACATTTGTAGAAGCAGTTGCCGAAGTTAAGCGTTTTGCTATCAGCCTTCAGCCTAATCTTCCAGAACAGCTTCCAGCCTTATTAGGAAAATGCTATACAAGTGAAGCGTTGATCGACCTCTTTAGACTTAGACAAGCTTATTGTGAAATAGCCTCATCTTTATCGGAAGAATTGCAGTTTCTCATCTTTCTAGCGATTTCCGCTATCTTACGCATGTCCAGCCATGTAGGAACAGCACAATGGCAATATATCCTTCCTAACAAGCGAAAGGTTAAAGCTTATGAGCCATTTGATGCATTAGAAAAACAGGTTTCTTTAATGCAGGAAGATATGTGTTATCTACAATCTCTTGCTAGATCGAGCCAAGCTACATTCATAAACGAAGATGCTAGAAGCTTAAAAAGTATCCCTGATAAATTGATAGACTTAGTAATAACATCACCTCCTTATGCAAATAACTATGACTATGCAGATGCTACACGTCTTGAAATGACTTTTTGGGGTGAGGTCGATTCTTGGGGAGATTTGCACAAGACAGTTCGTCAATTTCTAATCCGCTCAAGTTCTCAACATGTGTCAAAGGATCGACTGAGTTTAGATGCCTTGATCAGTACGCCAATTGTTGATCCGATTCGGGATGAACTAGTTCTTGTCTGTCAAGAGCTAGAAAAAATCCGAGGAACTAAAGGCGGCAATAAGGCATATCACACAATGGTTGCCGCTTATTTCAATGATCTGGGAATTGTTTTCTATGCTCTTCGCCGAGTCACAACGTCTAGTTGTAAAGTTTGCTTTGTTGTAGGAGATTCAGCTCCCTATGGAGTGTATGTTCCAGTTGAGCAGTGGCTTGGCAAACTAGCTATTGCAGCAGGATTTGATGTTTGGTCTTTTGAACAAATTAGACAGCGTAACATCAAGTGGAAAAACAGGAAGCATAATGTTCCACTTCATGAAGGACGACTCTGGATAGAAGGTGAATCTATGGCACAATCTCCATCACACAAGTTTGGACAGGATCTAGGCAAACTTCTTGAGGATATTGTCCTCGACGACATTCTCAAGCCTCGACTGCAACAGTTTGCACAAAGCAAAAACTATTATCTTGATTGGCAACGTCCACGTCCAGCGCGAAGTGGCAAAAAAGTAACTTGGGAAGATAAATATGGCAACAAACATGATTTAGACTTTGTGATTGAGATAGGCGGTACAGATGATCAGATTGGTAGACCTGTTGCATTTATTGAGTCTGCATGGCGCAGGTATACGAAGCACTCGAAGAATAAGGCTCAAGAGATTCAAGGAGCTATATTACCTATTATTGAACTTCATCAGTTGTCAGCACCATTTTATGGTGCAGTATTGGCTGGGGATTTCACTAAACCAGCTTTGGATCAACTGAGGAATAATGGATTTGCAATTATTTACATCCCCTATAAAGATGTAGTAGCAGCATTTAAAGGGATTGATTTTAATGTTGCATTTGACGAAGAAACACCTGACGAAATCTATGCTGTAGCCTCGAAAAAATTAGCTAGTCTTACTAGTTCTGATAAAGAGAGGCTCCGACAAGCTTTGATGCAAGTTTCAAAGCAAGAAGTAGATAGTTTTATGAATACGCTTAGAAATTCTCTTGAGCGTTATATTGCAAAAATAATTCTTATTCCTCTCTTTGGCGCAAAATATGAGTTTGAGAATATTGATGATGCGCTCACTCAGCTAGATACAATTGACATCGCTAAACCAAGTGGTGAGTTTGAACGATTTGAGGTCATCATCGACTACAGCAACAATGATACAATCCGAGCAACTTTTCAAAATAAAACCCTTCTTGCAGATTTTTTGAGGAAGTTGGAAAGTTAAGGTCAGCCTAACACTGCGTTGGTGCGGACGGAACAGAGGTTATTGGTGAGAATTCAAAGGTTATCTGCCGCCGCACAACTTCACCGTTACTGAGCATTTTCACGAGGATCTCGCGTGACTTGCGGGGCTTCACGATCTTCCAAAAAGGTTTGAACTTTGCCGTCAGGCGTCAAAACAACTCGAATTCTAGCAACTTTGCCATCGCTGATAGGAGACACAAAAGGTTCGCCAATCAAAGGCATTCCAGTACGGTCAATTTGGTCTCTCGCAGCTTGATTTAAAGGTTCAATGCGTTGAATTGTTCCATCAACGTCTAGGAGCAAACTATATTCTAAGGTTTGCTTGACTGCGGCTGTAGGTTCCCAGCGGCGCTGAAAAAATTGTCTAGCCTCTCCTACTTGGCTAATGTTGTCTAGTGGCGCAGGTTCGCTAGGAGCTGGAGAAGCACTAGGCGATCGCACTGCGGCAGTAGTAGTGTTATTCGCAGCTTGTTGTTGTGGCGGTGCTGGTGCTGGGCTAGCTGACTGTGCTGGGGCTGTAGGTTGAGCTTGAATAGTTGCTTGAGAACGAGGATTAGGAGTGTTGAGTTGCGCCAAAGGACTCGGTACTGCGATCGTGGGAGCATTTGAAGACCCTGTTGGTGGTGACGCTTGCTGCTGCGAACCTGGTTGTGGTGCTGTTGCTCCAGGAACAGTAGGAGTGGGTGGGACAGCGTTCGGTACGGGAATCGCAGGTAGTGGAGTAGCAGGCACTGGTACAGGAGAACCTACAGGCGGGGGAGGTGGCAATGTATCTATTGATGACAAGGGTGGTAGCGGTGAAGGTTGAACCGCGACTTGCTGCGGATCTTCAGGGATTTGATTACTGGTTATTTGCTGTTGAGCAGGACGATTGAGCTGCTGTAGTACAGCAAATAGACCAACAGCAAGTGTTAATCCAGCGGCAATTGTAGCCCATGCGGGGGGAGTGGTACTCACTCTAGAACGGCGGTTGAGACTTGGTAAAGCAACGATATCAGCTTCGTATTCATCTAAAGCAGTTGCTAAATCAAATAACTGCAGTACGCTCAACTGCACTATAGGTCCTGTCACAGGAGTTGCTAGAGAACCTAAACTCAATGTGTGAGACAATCCTGTACTGGGTTTGAGAAAAATTTGTTGTAAGCCAGAAGGCGATGAATCAGGAGAATTTGCTGGCGAAATCACTATTTGAGAATCAGCAACAGTCGTAGAGTCTGTTGCAGTATTTGTTGGAGTTAGCTGTGCCGTAAATTGTGCTGGAGATTGATTAAGTAGCTCTTGTACATAAGTTGTCACCGCCTGCTGTAAAGCTTCAAGTTGTTCGCGATCGCCAGTAAGATGAATGCGTTGTTCTGGTAGCCGTGGATCGTCAAGATGCAGGTGGAATTGTAACTGTGTGGCTACTGTACGCCCAGCCCAGCGTGATAATGGCGAGCGAGGAGCCACAATTTCTAATGTACAAGTGGGCGGAGTATACCTACGGAGAACCTGGGAATTTGACAAAGACATAGGTGAGAATTTGAGCAGAGGTCAGGGGTCAGGGGTCAGGGGAGACAACTAAGGTGATACTCTATTGACTAATCACTCGCTCCACTCTTCGAGAAGAAACTCGCCCCTCAGCTATTATTTTGAGCGGTCTAGAAGTGCTAACCAGAGGCGGCGATGACCGCCAGGAGAACTATAGAATAACAAATCAATTAAGAGTTTAAGAGCTAACTGAGTCAGAACATCGGTGGAGACGTTTTCATCTTCCTCCATGCGTTCCTGGTAGGTATTACTGAAAGCATCAATGTAATCTCCTAAAAGAGCGGCTTTGTAAGGAGCTTCATTGTTTTGTGTGACTTGTTCGAGCAAAGCAACAGCACGGCGAATAACTTCTTGGTGTTGTTTTGCAAGGTAGCAGCTGATCAACACAAGCGATCGCGCTTCTTCAACGTCGAGCTTTTTCCGTCCTCCTTCACCTTTGCGTAGCGGATTTGATTGGCGCAGTCGCCATAATGCCACGCGGTCTGGGATTTTGGACTCTAAATTAAGTTGGGCTGCAGCTTGGAGCATTGCTTCTGAACCAATCCCTGCCAAAGCTTCCAGCGCCAATAATACCAAGTCCAGTTGAGCTTTGATGTTGTCTAATTGGGCTGGGTTGGGCTGGATTTTAGTAAGCTCTTCCCATCTTGAAGTTGGAGTTGGCAACTGTGCGCTAGAGTGCATAACCTTAAGCATAGGAGGTAATACTAGAATGGGCATTTGTTGTTACCCATTTTGAAACCAGACTTGTCTAAATTGACGTTGGTTTCTAATTAGCTACCAGCTTATCCTGTTTGGTTCAAAAGTAAAATTACCCACTACAAAAAAAGCAGAGGAGCCAGTGTCGTGCGGAGGTGTCCTCCGTTGAGGAGCGGATTCGTTGCGGAGGTTGCCGCGCCCTGTAGAACTCCGCGTGAGCCACTGCGCCCTTGGGGGTGTCCCCCGTTGTAGCAAGTGGCGTACAACTGGCATGAGCAAAAGAAACAGAGTGACAAAATCAGGCTTGCGCAGAGGCAATAAGTTGATGGAACTGGTCAGGCGGCAATAGAATGGCAACGAATCATGCACTGTTCGTTGCATGGGGTTAATTAGTTGCTTAAACCTTAACACCAGCACTGGAGAGTTTTGGGTTATAGACTACCGCTGGTACAATCCGGACAGTGATGGCAATAACAAGCTTGACCCTCTTGAGTAGATGCTACACAATTGCGTAGTCTTCGCCCAGCCATTGCCGTTGGCAATCGGATTGATGGATAGTTGAGATGCGGCTTAGAAGTGAAGAATATTTCTCTAGTTGAGCATTCTCGCTAGCGTAGGCCATTCAATTTTCTGGTCAAATTTGGTTGTCTGGCTTGCTTGTTGCTATCAGCATAGGAAACCCTCTGTGCATTTAGGTGACTTTTTCCTCCCTGCTGCTTAACCTGAACAGAAGTTATAGCTAATACTTAAATCTCAGAAATAGCTTTCAAGATGTTGTCGCATAACTGAACGGACTAGATCAACACGTTCCTGAGTAAAATCTTGCCAATCAAGTCGCTTTGAGACTGCTGCTCGTGCAGTGCGAAAGACTAGAATTTGTCCTATGAGTGCAAATGCCCGAACTGCACATTCTGGATCGTTGGCTGTTTTGTCGGTTAGCTGAGCAATTAAAATGGTGCAGGGGCGTAGAATTCGCTGCAGAAAGTTTTCGTAGAGGATATCAAATGCAGACGAAGGATCGAGAAATTCCCGCATAATGAAGCGGTTGTAATGATCTTTACCGTCAGAAGCAATAACAGTAATCGCAAGTGTATCCAATAACTCTTGCAATAGCTCGAGGGCTTCCTCATGCGAAAGCTGGGTATCTTGAAGTAATACCTCAATGCGTCGGGCTGTAGAGGCTGCTGGTTCATCATCACTAGCGATATGCTCTGCAACCGCACGGTACAGTCCCTCTTTGCTACCAAAATAGTAGGGAATAGCAGCAAGATTAACGCCTGCTTTGTCTGCAATGTGGCGGGTACTCGCTGCTTCAAAGCCTGAAATGCCAAAAACTTCAATTCCCGCCTCAATTAAACGATGACGAGCATCCTCACCACGCTGCTGCACATTAGGTTGAGGAGATTTTGGTTGAACCATTATGATGTCACTTTACTATTACCAGCACAACTTAATTGTAGTCGATTGACAAAATCAATCGACTGACTTACATTAAAATCAATCGATTGAATTATTCGCTTGATTAAAATTAGGTGAAATATGTAGAGGCTAATTAATATGCAAAGCCAAATAAGTAGGAAAGTAATCGATGACAACATCTACTGAGATTGCAGTTTCCAAAACCCTTGTTCGTCGTCCCATTAGGCGATCAATTGCAGTACTTTTAGCCGTTGGATGTCTAACGCCCTTCATCTACTGGCAATTCCAGTCATTTCAATCGAGGAATTCGCCACCTCCAATTAAGCAGCCTGAGGTCAAAACGATCACTGCCTTAGGGCGGCTAGAGCCTGCAGGCGAAGTCATCAAGCTTTCAGCTCCTACATCAGCTCAAGGAAGTCGCGTAGAACAACTGCTTGTGAAAGAAGGAGATCCAATCAAAGTTAATCAAGTCATTGCAATTTTAGATAACCGCGATCGCCTTCAAGCAGCATTAGAAGAGGCACAAGAGCAAGTACGAGTTGCCCAATCTGAGTTGGCGCAGGTACTAGCAGGAGCAAAGCGCGGCGAAATTCAAGCACAGCGTTTTGAGATTGCGCGTTTAGAAGCTGAGAGAGTCGGAAATTTGAACGCTCAAACGGCAACAGTTACACGTCTAGCAGCAGAAGTGCAAAATGCACAAACTGAGTATCAGCGTTACGAATCTCTATATCAAAACGGAGCAATTTCAGCATCAGAACGCGATCGCCAGCAGTTAGCTTTGACGACGACTCAAAAACAACTCCAGGAAGCACAAGCGGCTTTAGAGCGGATTACAAAAGCCACTCAAGAGCAAGTCGCTGCAGCGCGTGCCACACTAGCACAGATTGCCGAAGTACGTCCAGTTGACGTGCAGACAGCCGAGGCAAGAGTAAGTCAGGCGATCGCCGCTGCCAAACAAGCAGAGAAAAATTTAGATCAAGCTTATATCCGCACTCCTCAATCTGGTCGAATCCTCAAAATTCATGCCCGCCCTGGCGAACTCATTTCCAGTGAAGTAGGACTTGCTGAAATTGGACAAACCGAGCAAATGTATGCAGTTGCAGAGGTTTATCAAAGTGATATTCATCAGGTACGAGTCGGACAGTCGGTGAAGCTTACGAGCGAATCATTACCTAATACAGAACTATATGGAACTGTAGAAAGCATTGGTTTACAGGTGCAGCGACAAGAAGTTATTAACAGCGACCCTTCAGACAATATTGACAGCAGAATTATCGAGGTCAAGGTGCAGCTAGATGCACCATCGAGTCAAAAAGTTGCTAACTTCACTAACCTTCAAGTTCAAACAGTGATTGAAACATGATACTTCAACAACTTCGCCGGAGAACTCCTTTAGGTTGGATTCAACTGCGTCACAACAAAACACGCCTTTTAGTCTCAATTGGAGGCATTGCCTTTGCTGATATCTTGATGTTCATGCAACTGGGAATTCTTAATGGCTTGTACGACAGCAATACAGCACCGCATCGCCAATTACAAGCTGATATTGTGTTAGTCAGTACTCAAGCGCGTCAATTGACAAATTTGTTATCTTTTCCCCGACGGCGACTTTATCAAGCAATGGACGTACGTGGTGTTGCATCAGCGCAAGCTTTGTATATCAACTTCATTGACTGGAAACATCCTGAAACTCGCCAGAAAACTGCAATGTTAGTTGTCGGCGTAAATCCTGACACAAAAGCATTTGACCTGCCAGCGGTTAACCAAAGCTTAGATAAAATCAAGTTGCCAGATACAGTCTTGTTTGATCGCGCTGCGCGAGGTAACTACCAATGGGTTATCGACCAAGTTGAGCAAAAACGCACAGTCACGACAGAAATAGAACGACGCACAATTACCATAGCAGGGCTGTTTGAACTGGGTGCATCCTTCACAACTGATGGTATTTTGCTGACGAGCGATCAAAGCTTTCTGAGGCTGTTTCCTAGCCGCCAAGCTGGACAGGTGAGCTTGGGATTAGTTCAGGTGCAACCTGGATCAGATCCAGAAGCCGTCGTTGAGGATTTAAATGCGTATTTGCCTCAAGATGTTAAAGCTATGACGAAGCAGGGGTTTGTAGATTTTGAAAAAGCTTACATTGACCAAAATCAGCCGATCGCTTTTGTCTTTGGATTAGCAACGACGATTGGTTTTATTGTAGGGATTGTCATTGTTTACCAAATCCTTTCTACCGACGTCAACGATCACTTAGCCGAGTACGCCACCTTTAAAGCAATGGGCTACCGCGATCGCTACTTATTAGGGGCAATCTTTGAAGAAGCACTAATTCTCGCTGCCATCGGTTTTATACCTGGTGTTGGAGTGTCTTTAGGACTATATAGCTTGCTGCGCCAGGTGGGAGCTTTGCCGATATATATGCCGTTATTGCGGTTGGTTTTGGTATTTACTCTGACTGTTGTTATGTGCAGTCTGTCGGGAATCGTTGCGACTCGTCAATTGCGCTCTGCAGATCCAGCAGACATTTTTTAATTTTGAATATTCTTGATTTACTCGCAATCAGCATCATGCAGCAACCTGTTATTCATATTCAACATCTCAATCACTACTTTGGTGAAGGTGAGTTACGCAAGCAAGTCCTATTCGACATTAATCTAGAGATTTTTGCCGGTGAAATTGTGATTATGACCGGACCCTCTGGCTCAGGCAAAACAACGATTTTGACTTTAGTCGGAGGATTGCGATCGGCACACTCTGGTAGTTTAAAAGTATTAGGACAAGAACTTTGCCAAGCGACTTCTCAGCAATTAGTTCAAGCACGCAGACATAATGGCTACATTTTTCAAGCTCATAATCTGCATCGCAGTCTGACAGCACTCCAAAATGTGTGTATGGGTTTAGAAGTTCATGGCAATTTATCCCGCACCAAAATGCAATATCGAGCTGCTCAAATATTAACCGAGGTTGGATTAGGCGATCGCCTACACTACTACCCTGACAATCTCTCTGGTGGGCAGAAACAACGAGTAGCAATTGCTCGTGCTTTGGTAAGTCACCCTAAAATTGTTCTCGCTGATGAACCTACAGCAGCACTTGACAGTAAATCGGGGCGAAATGTCGTTAATCTAATGCAGCAGTTAGCCCAAGAACAAGGTTGCACCATCCTGATGGTGACTCACGACAATCGGATTTTAGATATTGCAGATCGAATTGTTCATATGGAAGATGGAACATTATCTAATAACACGCTATCCCTCGATGCCGCCTAGGTAGCTGAGACAAGATACTAAGTAGGTTTTAATCCACCTTTCTACTAACAATGAATTAGGATAATGACAAGGCAACTACGAAACGCGAGTAGGATTAGGATATCGAGCAACCAGAGGAGCATCTACACTTGTACTCTACATAACCTAGATAGTATGATGCGTAAGAGCAAGAATGTTTTATTGATAGAATTCTCAGCACAAAAATTTTTAGTAGGACTTTTGCTATGTGTGCTACAGCAGTACTGCGTTGAGTGACTCAGCCGGTAAAATTTTACAATCGATAAAACTGTAGCTAATTTGCTATGGATTGCAAAAAGGCGTCTAGCTTGCTACTTTAATATGTTGACACTAGCGCAACAATGCTTGTTTCAACGCATAATTATATATACTTATAAATATTTTATTGTATGTGTTGATTGTCACAATAATAGGCTAATCCTAAAATTTAGTGTGAGTAAGCTATAAAACAGAATTTACCGATATCATAACTTGTGCGTAGACTACAGTAAGTCATTCATAAATCTAGAGTAAAAGCAGCATTTTTCAGCATGGTAAGCAGTGTAGCTTAAAGTATGAATGGTTTAAGAAGCATCTCGATATGTAGATATCTAGTCACTCCTGCTGCAGTCAAGTTGATTTTTGTGTGAGGAATCGTGGTGAAACAATTACGTCACAGCTTGTGGTTGAGCCTTTCTATGATGGTGGCAGTATCTCAGACTGCTGATGCTGATACCTTGCCAGGTAATCTAATTGATAAGAATACATTTTTAAAACAGCACAATAGCAGTCATAATAGTTTATTGCTAAGCGCGATACCTACCAATGCTGCAGATAAAGGTGTTATCCCTAGCCTTTCTCAAAAAGGTAGATCGACAGCTGGAGTTTTGTCCCAGAATAATACTCCGACAGATAATCGAAACATTGTTGTGCCCACGGTTCCTACTCCAGCAACGCCAGGAACTGCTATACCTGCTGCCCCTGACGTGCGTCCTCCAGCAGAGATACCAGATTATCTTAATCCCAGCCCTAATCCACTGCAATTTCCTACTCGACCAGAAGAAGTCCGTATTCAAGGAACTCAGCCGATTACATTTCAACAAGCACTAGAACTCGCACAGCGGAATAATCGCCAACTTCAAGTAGCTAGGCTCAATTTAGAGCGAAGCCGTGATACTTTACGCGAAGCCCAAGCTGCTTTGCTTCCTAATGTTGGTTTGAGTGCAGGGCTAACTCGTTCTTCATCTTCGTCTGGCAATCAAAACCCGTTTCAGCAACAAACTGGAGCTAGGACATCTTTCTCTGGTCAAGCACAACTGAGCTACAGTATTTATACCTCTGGAGAGAGAAGCTCTCGCATTCGTGCAGCAGAAGAACAAATCCGTTTAAATGAATTACAGCTAGAGCAAACAGCACAACAACTTCGATTAGACGTTGCCAACGATTACTATAATTTGCAAGCGTCAGATGAGTTAGTCCGCATTAACCAGTCTGCTGTAACAAACGCTCAAGCAAGTTTACGTGACGCTCAAGCATTAGAACAGGCTGGCGTAGGAACGCGATTTGATGTACTGCAATCTGAAGTACAACTTGCTAATGCCACACAAGAATTAACAAATGCTCTAAGTCAGCAGCAAAATAGTCGCCGTCAATTAGCCGCACGGCTAAGTTTAGCACAGTCAGTAAGTCTTGCAGCAGCAGAGCCAGTTCAAATTGCAGGGCTATGGAACTTACCGCTCGAAGATAGTATCGTACTCGCATTTCGTAACCGTTCAGAACTTCAGCAGCAATTAGCCCAACGTAATATCAGTGAAGCACAGCGACGGATAGCTTTATCACAACTTGGGCCGCGTGTCAATGTCTTAACAAGTTACGATGTGAATGACACTTTTAATGATGGTTCAGGAATTACCGATAATTATTCTTTGGGGGCTAACGTGTCGCTTAACTTGTACGATGGTGGAGCCGCAAGAGCAAGAGCACGACAAGAAGAAGCAAATATTGCGATCGCAGAGACTAATTTCGCGGATACTCGTAACCAAGTGCGCTTTGAGGTTGAAGAATCCTACAACACTTTGCAGGCAAACTTAGCTAATATTCAAACAGCTTCTGTTGCCTTAGAACAAGCAAGAGAAGCACTACGCTTAGCGCGGCTACGCTTCCAAGCCGGAGTAGGTACACAAACTGAAGTCATTGATGCTGAAAATGCTTTGACTAATGCTGAAGGCAATCGAGTTACTGCAATCTTGGACTACAACCGTGCTTTGGCAAGACTACAACGTGCAATTAGCTCTAGTCAACCACGCTAGTTTAGTGGCTAGTGGCTGGTAACTAGTGGTTAGTTGTTTTTCTAGTCACTAGTTACTCTGCTGCGGCTTGGGAGTCATCAAGTGTACTTTGGAGGTAATAAACTTTTCTGGATTTTGTAAGAACGATTGGCATTTATTTTCTAGCACTACACAAATGTTACTTAAAGCTTCTTGATAACTTTCCACATCTCCTTGTGCCAAAAAAAGTTTCGCGGCTTGCTTTAAATCTGTCAACGCACTGGAATGGTCTTGGTTCTGAGTTTTGTCACTTTGAGCAATTTCGTAGCGAACAATACCCCGCTTAATATATGCTTCAGCTTCTTGATTGTTAAGTCGCAAAGCTTGATTGAAGTCATTGATGGCTTCTTGATAGCCTGGATGCTGAATATTTTTACTATTTTGCGCTAATTTATAGTAAGAAATGCCTCTTTTTACGTATGCTTTAGCATTGCTTGGGTTCAGCATCACAGTTTGGTTGAAGTCACTAATAGCTGCCAAATAATTTTTATCTGTATCTTTACTGAATTTAGCAGTGTCATGGCGGACAATACCGCGACTCAGGTAAGCTTCCTCAGCTGATGGGTTAAGTTGCAACGCTTGATCAAAATCAGCGATCGCAGCTTGATATTCCATCACAGGATTACTACTATGTTGGGCTATCTCATAACGAGCATTACCACGGTTGACATAAGCATTAGCATCGTTAGGATTATAAAGTAAAGCGCGATTGAAATTTTCAATTGCTCCTTTGTAGTCACCTAATTTGTAATGAAAATTGCCTTGATCGTAGTAAGCAATCGAAATTTGATTACCATTTAGTGAAGGTTGTGGTATTGCAGGTTTTGCCTCACTTCTATCAGGAAAAAGATTGGCGATAGTTTGTGGAGAAATTTGCAGATCGTGAACAATTACAATAATCTCTAGACAAACTAGTGCTCCTGTGCCAATCAAACCCCACATCAAAGGATTAAATCTCTTTTTATGTTTCCCAACAACTAGTTTTGCAGTTGGGTTAGCTGCAGCGGAATTAAAAGCTGATAGTACTTGCTGCTGATAGTCTTTTTTTGGTAGTGTGACACGCTTGCGCTTCACTGGTTGGAGGTGTTGACCTGCACGAACAGCTTGTAGTGAAGGAAACTGATCGCGTCCTCCTAGTCTGACTGCACGCTCGCACCAAGGACAAGAACTAAGGTGGTTGCTGTAGCGGTGTTGGTTATTTGATGTGCAAGTTATCAGCGATTTTTCTGCTTCAATTAAAGCAGTTTGCCATGCTTGGGCATTCGGTCGCAATTTAGGATTGTGATGCCCTTCTTCAAAACAACGTAAGAAAAGCTGCTGTAAGGAAGGATAAAGGAGTTCAAAAGGGGGTGCGATCGGCGTAGGATTGTAGGGGACGCGCTTGCTTTTACTGTAGACAAAATGTCCAGCATTAATGCGTGCTGAAAATGAAGGGGGATCGCCAATTCCTTGATAGATGCCAGCAAACGGGTGCGTTCCTTCCATCAAGAGTTGAAATAACAGCACTGCTAATCCAAAAAGGTCGTGTTCTGGTTTGCGCTCGAAGTGGGCGAAGTTTTTGCCTTGTAATTCAGGCGGAGTAAATTCTGCTTTCCCAACTCCACAGCGATACACATAGCCACTTTTAGGATCTGGCACTTGAAATGAGTCAGTGTCTACCAAAGTAATTAAGGCAGTATCACTCACAAGAATATTTGATTCGTTGATATCTCCAATACAATAACCTCGGGAGTGCAGTGCTCCCATTGCGGTGACAAGGTTACGTGCTGTGCGGTGTAAGTAAAGATAGTTAAAGAAGGGGCAGGTTTGGCGGCGGGTTTTGGGGTTATAGAACTCTAAGACCGAGTGCATCTTGTGAACGCGAGGCATCAAAAAGCCGATAACGCGATCGCTACCATCTCCTGGATACAACAAATCAGTAGGCCAAGCAATCGAAATATGCCCTTTTGCTGCTGTAGGATTTTCTGGCGGATTAGCAAGCATTGCCATGAGTTTTTGCGCGTGAGCCTTGGTTGGCTTGTGATAAACTTTTGCCACCAACTGCTCGTCTTGCGGCAAGACAAAAACTCGCGCTTCACCCCCATGTCCTACAGTCAACTTGGGTTCAATGGTGATAATTTGTTTGTTCGATTGACGTTGCAACCGCATAGCCCAAAATTATTAACTTAGTGTTGCCAACAAAAGTGTTAAATCATCGTCTGTTCGTTCAGCGATCCTCGGAGAACGCAAAAAAGATACTAATTGGTCTTTTGCTGCTGTTTCATCTTGGATCTGGGCAACAAAATGAAACAAGGGAGAGAAAAAAGGTGCATAGGGTTTTCCTTGATCTAATTCCAAAGCGAGCATTTGCAATCCATCAGATAACAATGCAATCTTAGCTGTTTTCCCTTGCCAGAGAGTAATTTGTGCCGTATCAAGTGCTTGTGGCGAGACGAGGAAAGTTGTTTCATTAATGTATTCCCCAAATTGAGGCGTAGTTAAAGAAATTAAATTACCTTGCTGATCGCTGGCAACTGCGACACCATCACCAACTTGGGCTGCAACGACAAGGCTAGGTGTTGCAACGACAAGAATTAATGTTGTTGCAAGTTCGCGGGCGGATAGCTGACAGGCAACAGCCTCTGCTTCTACAGTTGTCCTGGCTACGGTGAGAGCTTCGTTTAATAGTACGCGCCATTCACTATCATTGTTAGGTAGTGGCGGTATTGCTAAGCGATCGCGAACTGTTTTCACGGCTGTTTGTGCCGCAACAATTGCACCAACTTTCCCTAAATTTGCAGAACCCGCACCATCAGCCACGGCAGCTACTAAAATTCCTTCAGGTAACTTTTCCCAAAAATGTGCATCTTGGCACAGTTGCCCTACTTTCTCGTGACCTCTACCACGTACTGACGCTGCTGCCACACGCCAGCTAACTTCTTCAACCGTATTCTTTTGTCTGAAGAAGTCATTCACGTTCATTTGATCTCACTAAAAACACCACATCATTAACATAGATAACTCGGATAGGCAAACAGCTAAGAATTGTTCCTGCCTTTCCCTTAAATTAGAAATCTAACCTCTTATATAGTAATCAGAATCTGCCGTTCAAGGATTTGTCATCCAATGTTTTAAACTTTTTTCATAAGTACTTCATCAATAATTTACTTAAATTTATGCAAGTTACTCAGGACACGTGCTATCTTAATGGGTTTACTCTTGTTCAGTAGACATAAACTCAGGTGTTTTGTGCCATAATCACTCCAACCTATTCAGTCTAAGGTTTACTACTATACTGCATTGCTAGGTCAGTCATTTGGCTGTCAATACATGGTTAAACGCATTCTACCTATTCAGAGTTCTCAGCCAACCTTATCAAGTTCTTCCTTGCTTTTGACCCAAACATGACGGAAGCACTAAGTAGGTAAGTTTGTGTAGCATCATAAGAAGAACGCTCATGTGACAGCTACTCAGCACTTTTCCAGCGAAAGTGTTCTGCAGTAATAGTCTTCTTGCAATTATGTATGCTTCTGCCTTACTACGAAGTTGTCAGACAGCTTCTTATAGAGACTAAGTGGCTCTCTAGGACTAGTATTTTGTTCCTTGTGCTAAAAGCAATCTCGATTAGATAAATGATACGTAGACTGTGGACTGTTAATATATGTAGTTAATATCATTTCCAGTTCACAAGAACTGTATCTCTAATGTAAAATTCATATAACTTAACAAGTCAATACTATTGAGGTAGTAGGATAGCTTCTAAATAATGAAAAAATATTGTTACTGCTCTCGTCTGTTTCAATTTCCATTTCAAAGAAAGAATAAAAATAATTGATTTAATAAACTTAAATTCAGTTACAAAACAATAGTTTAAAAGAATATCTCATATTAGGGTACTTTTATAAAGTTATAAGGTTTCAGTTATAAATGGCTATTTATGGCAAGTTTCAAACCCTACGCCCTTTAAGCTTACTAGCACATTTATGTAGTAGTTACGATAGTGCTTGTTTAAAAGTAAATAGCAATACTGTTTCTTGGTTGATTTATGTAAAACAAGGCAAAATTATTTATGCCTCTCAAACAGTTGATCCTCTCGATCGTCTCGATTGTTATCTGCGACGATTCAGTTATCACACCGCTACACTCAACAGTGAAATCCGCACCAAACTTCGTTTGATGTTTGACGAAGAGTCGACACTACATCCTGAATACCAAGCAATTTGTTGGCTCGTGAATAATCAATATTTGAATCAAGCTCAAGCAGCAGCTTTGATTGAATATCTTGTTAAAGAGGTTATAGAATCATTTCTCTTAATTAAAGAAAGCACATACGAAATAAATGAAAACTATAGTCCACTATCATCTGAATTGTGTCATCTTGATCTTCAAGATATAGTTAAACACTGCCAGAATAAATTACAAGTTTGGCAGTCTTTTGCACCTTATATTTGGTCTCCTTATCAACGTCCTTATTTATGCCATCAGTCAGGAATAAAAGAGCAACTTTCTCCAGAAATCCAACATAAATTGAGTGCAATTCTTAAAGGTTTTAGTATTCGGCATTTAGCTGTTTTGCTGAATCAAGATGAATTACAACTAGCACGAAGTTTGTATCCTTATATCAAAATGGGGAATATTATCTTGCAAGATCCCCAACCACCATTTGAGCAGCTACCGAAAACCTATGAATCACCTACAGAAAGTCAAGCTGTGCAACAAATACAAACTCCTGCTACAGTTGACATTGCACCTCCAGTAGCATCTATCAAAAATCACAATCGTGATGATGACAAAAATACAGTTTCTTTAACTAAAATTACACCCAATTCACAACAACCAGTTGTTAGTCGTCGCCCTACTCAACCTATTGAGAAATTCGTAGTATCTCAAAACAACTCTGTTGAAAAATCAGCTACACCCCCAGAAAAAATTACTAATCCTTATCCAAACAAAAATAAATTTAAAGTTGTCTGTATTGATGATAGTCAAGCAATGCTACAAGAGCTAAATCATTTCTTAGATGATGAAAATTTTGATGTTTTTACAATCAACGATCCTGTTAAAGCTCTTATGCAAGTTGTAAGGATTAAGCCTGACTTAATTCTATTGGACGTGAGAATGGCTGGTATAGATGGATATGAGTTATGTCGTCTTCTTCGTAATCATTTTTTATTTAAGAGTACTCCCATTATTATGGTGACAGGTAATACAGGAATTATTGATCGAGTAAAAGCTAGAATTGTAGGCGCGTCTGGATATTTAACTAAACCTTTTACTCAGTCAGAACTCTTTAAAATCATCTTTCGGCACTTATCTTGAGCAGCTTTTAAATAATTGTATTATCAAGCGTTGAGGGAAATTGAAAGTGGCTACAATTTTGGTAGTTGAAGATACTTTATCAGAACTAGAACTAATTAGTAATTATTTACGAGAGAGTGGTTTCACTGTCATTGGTGTTACTAGTGCTAAAGAAGCTTTGAATAAAGCGATAGAACAAAAAATCGATGCAATAGTCACAGATATTGTCATGCCAGGGATGAGTGGTTTTGAATTATGCCGTAAGCTTAAAAACAATCCAGATACAGAACAATTACCAATAATTATTTGTAGTTCTAAAGATCAAGAAATTGATCGTTTTTGGGGTATGAAACAAGGAGCAGCTGTCTATGTCACTAAACCTTTTACCCGAGAAGAGTTGGTTCGTGCTGTAAAATCTGTCGTAGCTTAATCTTATGGATATTCCTATCCTGACACCGCAATTGCATCAGCATAAAACAAGTGTAGGTGAATCTTATCTAAGATTTCAACTTAATGAGAATACTCCAGCTGTCCTTTTAATGAAGTACGTTCAAGAAGTCTTAATTATTTCAAATGGGCGCATAACGCCTATACCTAATATGCCTGAATGCATATTAGGTTTATTTAATCGACGCAATCGCATTTTCTGGGCAATCGACTTGGCATCTATGTTAACTTCACAACCTGTTGACGCTAGTAGTCAGCAGTACCACGTTATGATAATTCGAGTTGGGGAGATTCCACTCAGCTTAATTGTACGAGAAATTAAAGGAACAATTAGGCTAGTGTCAGATTTACAGCCTTTAGAGGAGGGTACTGCCACAATACAACCTTACCTGCAAGGATATATTTGGCAACACCAAGAGAAATTGCTTGTATTAAATGCTGAAGCAATTGTACACTCGCCCAGTTTATACAACTACTAGTTTTATAGTAGTCGAGCAAATACTGATTGGAGCTGATATGGCAACCCGATTTAAACAGGAACCAACAAGCAGACACAAGCACAAGAAAGCAAGTCATCTCAATAATTCTACGCACAACACTCCTCAAATGCCTAGTAGCAGTGTTCAGCATTCCCTGTCAGGGTTAGATAATCATCAGATTCCAACTCAGCAGTCGAATCAAAACTCAGTTTTCGATCAGTTAGGTTTATCTTTTTGGCGGCGGTTGAGCTTAAAGACTAAAGCAACTACACTAGCGATCGCACTCAGCACACTTCCAATTGTAGTTCTTGGGGCGACAGCTTACTACATTACAAGTAAAACTATTACAAATAATGTCACTCAGCAACAACAAGCCCGTGCAATTGCTTTGGCGGATCAGTTCGATAATTTTATCTCACAACGCTATTTAGACATTCAAAACTTAGCACAATCGAATTTACTAAATGATCCCACAGTTCGCACATTATTTCCTACTCAATCAAAAGAATTAAGTTTAGAGCAATATATAAAAAATAACCCTGGCTACGACAATATTGTTGTTATTAATCCTGCGGGTCAAGTTATTCTGCAAACTGCTGGAGAAGGAATCTCCAACTATAGTAATGTAGATTACTTTCAGCAAAGTATTCAAACCAAGCGTCCAGTTGTGACGCCGCCAAGAAAGTCTTTATTAACAGGCGAGTATTCAATCTATGCAGCTGCACCTGTAATTAATACAACAACAGGAGAGGTATTCGCCGTTGTGCGATCGCGAACTCCAGTACAATATTTTAATGAAATCTTACACGCTGAAGCAAAAAACTTAGCTCAAAGTGGCAATCGTTTTGGAGTTGAAGAATATTTTGCAGTTAATGATTTGGGCAAAGTTGTTGTTGCGCCAACAGAGCATTTGGACTACATTGGCGAAGATGCTCAAGCAGTATTTCCCCGTGTTGCTCCACGCTTAATCAACAATACTTCAGTAGGTAGTCTCATCGATCGAGATCGCGTTGAGCGCCAGCAGTACTTAGTTGCTTATACTCCCATTCGGCAAATTGAAAGTCAAACTGCATTAAATTGGAGTGCAATGGTTGCACTACCGACAGCACAAGTATTCGCAGCCCGCCAGGGACTATTTTTACCCTTCTTTCTAGGAACAACAGTATTTACTATTCTTGTAGGTGCGATCGCTGCTTATTTAGTCAACCGCGCCTTACGTCCAGTCGTCAATGCATCACTAGCTGTCCAAAAACTCGGAGAAGGAAACCTCAACACAAGACTTAGCGTCCAAGGCAAAGACGAATTAGCAGTGCTAGGTTCTAATATCAACGTTATGGCGAACCAACTGCAAAGTTTGCTGCGACAGCAAGAAGAAGTGACAGAACAAGCCCAATTGTTTGCTGATGTCACTTTTCGGATTCGCCGTTCCTTGAACGTAGACGATATTCTTAAAACAGCAGTTAAAGAAGTTAGAAAAGTTCTTAAAAGCGATCGCGTTGTTATTTATCAGTTCAACTCTGACTTAAGTGGCACTATCGTCGCTGAAGCAGTAGCACCAGGATGGACACAAGCTCTATCAGACACCATAGACGATCCTTGTTTCAAAGATCGACACATTCAGCAATACAAAAATGGTCGCGTTCGAGCAATTGATAACATTCATCAAGCTGGTTTAACTGATTGTCACATCAAGACTTTAGAACGATTTGAAGTTAAAGCTAATTTAGTCGCACCGATCTTAAAAGACAATCAATTATTAGGGTTGCTGATTGCTCATCAATGTGCCACAACTCGTGCTTGGCAACAGGCTGAAATTGATTTATTTACTCAGTTAGCAACTCAGATTGGATTTGCATTAGATCAAGCATATCTCCTAGAGCAAGTTGAAAAAGCTCGTGCAGTTGCCGAAGAAGTCTCTGGAGATCAGCGACAGCAAAAAGAATCACTCCAGCAACAGTTAATCGGATTACTCAGCGATGTTGAACAAGCAGCTCAAGGAAATCTGACGGTACGTGCAGAAGTTACCGCAGGAGAGATTGGTACAGTTGCTGACTTTTTTAACTCAATTATCGAAAGTTTGCGACAACTGGCGACAAATGTCAAAACAGCGGCAAGTCAAGTCAACTTTGCTGTTGCCGAAAACCAAGGGGCAATGCATCAACTAGCAGATCAAGCCTCACAACAAGCCGAAGCGATCGCCCATAGCCTTGATTCTTTGGCGCATATGACAGATTCGATTCAAGCAGTCGCTGCTAGCGCGCACCAAGCCGCAGAAGTCACCCGCACTGCTTCTCTTACTGCCCAAGTAGGAGGAGTCGCAATGAACCACACGGTAGACAGTATTCTAAACCTACGCCAAACCGTTGCTACTACTGCAGGTAAAGTCCGACAGTTAAGTGAGTCTTCGCAACAAATTTCCAAAGTTGTTTCTTTAATTAACCAAATTGCATTGCAAACTAACGTTTTAGCTATTAACGCTAGCATAGAAGCAAATCGTGCAGGTGAAGAAGGTAGAGGCTTTGCTTTGGTAGCAGAAGAAATTGGCGAACTGGCATCGCAATCAAGCGCAGCAACAAAAGAAATTGAACAAATTGTGGAAAATATTCAACGTGAAACTGTTGAAGTCGCCCATGCTATGGAACTTGGCACAAATCAAGTAATTGAAGGAACTAACTTAGTTGAAGATACAAAGAAAAACCTGAGGAAAATCTTTGATGGTTCGCGCCAAATCGACCAATTAGTACAATCAATTTCTCACGCCACAATTGCTCAAGCTCAGACTTCACAACAAGTCACGCAATTAATTAAAGAAATTGCCATAATTTCTGAACAAACAGCAGATTCTGCAAGACAAGTTTCAAGCTCTTTACAAGAGACGACTACTGTAACACAACAGTTACAAGCTTCCGTTGGTGTCTTTAAAGTTGATGATGAAAGTTAAACTTTCATTAATGTTAATCACATGGTAAAGGATAAAGAACTAGAAATCCGGCTTTCGTTTCTTGAGGAAGCTCAAGACTATTTAAATACGATTGAAACCGGAGTTATGGTTGCGACAGCACAGCAAGATCGCCAACAAATGGATGCAGTACTACGTGCTGCACATTCCATTAAAGGTGGTGCGGCAATGATGGGATTTCCTGTATTAAGCGATCTGGCTCATCGACTAGAAGATTTTTTTAAAGTCTTAAAAACACAGCAACTATCGCTTGACGTAGAGTTAGAAAGTTTACTACTAGCAAGCGTAGGTTGCTTAAGACAAGCGATCGCAATTTATCATCAAGGCAAATCTATTGATGAACGGTGGCAAGAAAATCACGTTACACCGATTTTTTCCCAACTACAGCAACGCTTAGGAAATGCTTCATCTATTGATAGTCCTGAGTTGATGTTGCCTGAAGATAGGCAAATGCAAACCTTAGTCTTTGAAACCGAAGTAGAAGAATATCTGCAGCGGCTAGAGAGTATTTTAGCAGATCCACAACATCCTGGATTATTAGAAGAAACAACGGCGATCGCTCAGGATTTTGCCAGTTTAGGGCAAATGTTTCAAATTCCGGCGTTTCAAAGCTTGTGTGAATCAATTAGTCAAAATTTAGCAGAATTTCCAGAACGTGTTGTAGAAATTGCTAGCTTAGCATTACAAGAATGGCGGCGATCGCAAGCAGCAATATTGTTGAACCAAGGCGTACCATCAACACTTCCTACTAATATTAATCAGAGCGACTCATTAGCAACAGCACAAGCCGAAATTGAAGCTCTTCTCGATTTGCTTTCACCAGAATTAACTGAGGACAACTCTCAACTAGAATTCAATCCAACTTTAGCGCCAATTGATCCGCAACAACACTCACAAACAACAGAAAAAAAATCTCTTCATCTCGCTTCAGAATCAACTTTAAATTCAATTGAACAAGATAAAACAGTTCGTGTTTCTGTTGATCTTCTTGAACAAATAAATGACTTATTTGGAGAACTCACAATTGAGCGAAATGGTATCAATTTATATATAGATCGTCTCAGAAACTTAGTCAAAATTTTAGATGGTCGAGTTCACACTCTCAAAAATTTTGATACTCGCTTGTTGACAGCCTATGAAAATCACTACTCGCATGGCACTACTGCGCATACGTTTAATAACACTATAGAAGAAAATAACTTTGCTAACCGATTTACCGATGAAAGCCACGATCTGCGAGCTTTAACTGATGAGGTTATGGAAAGTATTTTCCGGATTCAAGAAGTTGCTAATGACATTAGTATTAGTATTGAAGACACTGCACAAACTGTGGGCGAACTCAATCGCACAGCAAAACAGATGCAAACCAACTTAACACAAGTGCGAATGCGTCCGTTATCAGATTTACTCGATCGCTTTCCCAGATTTTTACGCGAGCTTTCATTGCAGTACAACAAAAAAGTTGAATTAAAAATCCAAGGCGGTGAAACTTTAATTGAACGGAATATTTTAGCAGCATTAAATGATCCTTTGACACATCTTCTACGTAATGCCTTTGATCACGGAATTGAAGATCTGCACACACGGCGATCGCATGATAAACCAGAACAAGGCACAATTGAGATTAAAGCCACCACACGCGGAAATCAAACTTTCATTAGTGTTAGTGACGATGGTCAAGGTATTGATTTGACTAAAATTCGTGCTAAAGCACAGCAGTTAGGTTTAAATGCACCAGCCCTCGCCAAGGCTAGTGAACAAGAACTTTTATCACTCATTTTTGAACCAGGTTTTAGCACAGCTGAGCAGGTAACAAACTTATCTGGTAGAGGTGTAGGACTTGATATTGTCTGCACTAACTTAAGAAAAATTCGTGGTGATATTAAAGTAGATACACAGTTAGGTAGCGGTACAACTTTTCATCTCAATGTACCTATAACCCTCTCTATTGCTAAAGTTATTTTAGTTGAAAGTAATAGTATGCTCATGGCATTTCCTACAGATACGATTGAGGAAATGCGCTTACTTAATTCTGAATATATTACTACAATTGAGGGCAAGGAAAAATTCAGTTGGGAAGAAAGCATAATACCTCTAATTCGCTTAGGACAATGGCTAACATTTCGTGGTGCATACAAAAAGTCAGACGCAGCAACAGTAGCTACTATGGGCGTTCCGACAGTGCTAAAAGTTGTCCAAGGTCATGAATTAGTAGCTGTTCAAGTAGATCGCTGCTGGGGCGAACAAGAAGTCGCCATTCGTCAAGTAGAAGGGGCGATCGCTATGCCTCCTGGATTTTCTAGCTGTACCATTTTGGGTGATGGTCGAGTTGTTCCGTTAGTCAATCCATCTGCTTTACTACAGTGGATTGCAAGTAGTCAGCAGTCGGCATTAGTACAAACAGAGACATTAGCTAATATTCAATTTCACAGTCATAAAGATACAATATTAGTAGTAGACGACTCAATTAATGTACGTCGTTTTTTAAGTTTAGCTTTAGAAAAAGCTGGGTATCGTGTTGAAGAAGCTATTGATGGTCAAGATGCAATTGAAAAACTTTTTAGTGGCTTACCAGTAAAAGCTGTGATTTCTGATGTTGATATGCCTCGCCTTGATGGTTACAGTTTATTAGCACAAGTTAAATCAATTGCTAATCTCAAACAACTACCCTTCATTATATTAACTTCGCGCCAAGGACAGCGAGAGCGGCAACTTGCAACAAATTTAGGCGCAGCAGCTTATTTTTCTAAACCTTTTAATGAACAAGAATTACTCCAAACTCTACAGCATATTTTATATTAGAAACGTAAGTAAAAATTGGTGTTGAAGAGTATTTGTGAATCTATCTAATACAGACTGGATATTTGTGAAGACTTGGTATTAGTAACATTAACGCGATCGCCTTGACATCTGTTTCAGTTTTAATGAGAATAAATTTCATTAGAGCAATTTGACTGTCAAACTCATGATCGTACTCACGAACACAGATTTCCAAGAACTTCAAGTGCAAGCTCAGCAGCAGGGTGAGACGATTTACCAGCCAACATTAGGAACTCAGATTGCTCTTCCGCAAATGCTTGGGACTGGTGGACAACACGACATTAATCTCCGTAACGGGTTAACTATTCAAATCCGCAATGGGACACTCGTGCAGCCAATCAATCTTGTACAGCAACACGACTACTCGTTTCCTCTAGTTGCCAAATTTTATCTGTCAGGCTTCTCCAGGGTGCAAACTCCGAATGTTAAAGACGTTGCAGCCGACTATGAAGAAATTAACAGCTTCAACTACCTCTATTACCTTCCTAATCTTACTGAAGTTGAACAATGGCCTGCCAATAAGGCGCTGTATGTCGTGATGCTTGTTGTCAAGCCCGAATATTTTAGCTCACTTGGTCAGGGAGACATGACTTTACCCAAGCCATTACAAAAGCTACTAGAAGGGAATCTAACTGAACGCTTTCATCAATCACTAGGCAAGACACCGCCTGCAATGAAGCAAGTGATTCAACAAATTTTGCACTGTCCTTACCAGGGTGTTATGCAGCAGCTTTATTTAGAAAGCAAAGCTCTGGAATTGTTTACATTACAATTTGCTCACTGGGCTAATCGCGATCGCTCATCTCCTCAATTAGCATTCTCATCAAATGACGTTGAGCGACTGCATCATGCTAGAGAAATCTTGCTCGAACACTTTGACAATCCCCCCTCATTACTTGAAATTGCCCAACAAGTTGGCTTGAATGACCATAAATTGAAGCAAGGGTTTCGTCATCTCTACGGCACTACCCTATTCGGCTATTTGCACGACTATCGAATGCAGCAGGCACGGCACCTCCTCCTTAACTCGAATCTGTCAGTCGCAGGTGTTGCGGCAAGGGTTGGCTATCGCAATCCTGAAGCCTTTAGCACCGCGTTTCGGAGAAAGTTTGCTGTCAGTCCTAAAGCCTATCAACTCGGAAATTGTTACTGATACGTTAGATTCTGCTCTCCGTCGCACAAAGAAAAAAACTCCGTTACGCAAAGAAAAGCAGAGGCTCAACCAACTAAGATTTCCCTATTACTTTTTGCAAACAATTCTTAGTTGTCATTAGGATGTTTTTTCTGAATGGCGATCGCGCAGTGGGTGAAAAACGGGAAATGAAACGGTTGATGCTTGACATGGGAACTGTCGCGCCGCTCGTGACTATTTTTACAATATTGTCGGTTCAATCAGCAGGTGCAATCGAGGTAGATGTAGCTTCCTGTGCGATCGCATCATCGCTATCCCTAAGCGACATCAAACAACCTGCAACAACAATTGATGAGTGGCTAACGCAAATTGCTCAAACTTCGATTGTACAAATCACACAAGTGCAACTCGACTCCACCGATGGAGAAATGACACTGACATTGCAAACAACGGGTGAGTTAGCAACTCCTACAACTTCTGTCGTAGGTAACGCCCTAATTGCGGATATTCCTAATGCGGCATTGGTATTGCCAGAAGGCGACGAGTTCTCAGCTGCTGAACCCGCAGACGGTATCACCCTCATCAATATCACAAATTTGCCCAACAACCGAGTGCGAGTTGTTATTACTGGAACAGAGGCTCCACCCACAGCAGAAATTATCGCTGAAGCTTCTAGGCTAGCCTTTAGCGTGACACCGAGAACCGCTACTGGAACCGATGACGATACCATCGAGATTGTAGTGATAGGCGAGGAAGAAGGTAGTGATTACTTTATACCCAATGCCAGTACCGCAACCCGAACCGACACGCTGATTCTAGATATACCGCAGTCAATTCAGGTCATCCCTCAACAGATATTGGAAGATCAGCAGATTTTACAGATCGATGATGCGCTGCGGAACGTCAGTGGTGTGATTGGCAGCTACGATGCTTTTGGAGCAGGGGCTACCTTAACGCTGCGCGGATTTACAACCGATAGTTTTTCAAATGGTCCGATTGTGCGCGATGGCTTTCGAGTATATGACAACCTGGGGGTACAGGAAACTGCGAATCTAGAACAAATTGAAATCATTAGAGGCCCATCCTCGGTTTTATTTGGTCAAAATGATCCAGGTGGAATTATTAATCTTGTCACTAAACAACCTTTATTAGCACCCTTGTACAAATTTCAGTTGCAAGCGGGTAGTTTTGGATTAATTCGCCCTAGCTTGGATTTTTCTGAGCCATTGAATGAGGACGCTTCATTACGCTATCGGCTCAATGCGGCTTACCAGCGACAAGATGGGTTTCGTGACTTTAACACGCTCAGCGAACGCTTCTTTGTTGCACCTGTATTGAGTTGGAACAGCGATCGCACTAGATTTTCTTTAGCGCTCGAATACTTAGATGATGAAGCTCCCTTTGATACAGGTCTAATTGCCTCAGGCGATCGCGTGATTGACGTGCCTTTTGACCGTAACTTCAATGAACCAGACGACTTTCGCCGCAGCCAATCTCTAAACCTTGGCTACAATCTAGAACATCAGTTGAGTGATAATTGGACACTGCGAAATGCCTTTCGCTACGTCGGGCAAGACTACAACATTCAAGTTGCTTTACCAATATCATTTGATGAAGCCACAGGCATCTTAAACCGTGCCTATGCAATTCGGGAGTATCGTTCAGATGATCACTCGGTGCAAACCAATATTGTCGGTCAATTTACGACTGGCGCACTTGAGCATACCCTTCTCGCAGGGGTTGATTTGAACTGGAATCGCTTTGACGAACGCTTTACCAAAGTAGACTTTGCTAATCTTGTACCGCTCAATGTCTTTGACCCAACTTATGGAGTCATTCCTCGTCCTGACTTTTCGACAATTGCTGCGACAACACCATTTGATACCGAGTATGACCGAGTTGGCGTGTTCTTGCAGGATCAAATTTCAATCGGCAATCATTTCATTATAGTTGGTAGCCTACGCTACGACAGCGTTGATTTTCGCAACACCGCAGAAGCGACAAGTCGCTCAGATTCAGCTTGGAGTCCACGCCTAGGAGTGGTGTATCAACCGCTTGAAAATCTATCGCTCTACGCCAGCTATTCTCAGTCATTTGTCCCCTCATTTGCCAGAGGAATCGATGGAGATTTTCTGGAACCTGAAACATCAGAAGGATTTGAAATCGGAGTTAAAGTTGACCTTCTCGATGGATTACTGGCAACTCTAGCTTATTTCGATATTACAAAACGCAATGTGGCGACGGTAGCTGACCCACTGACAGGGGCATCAGTCGCGACAGGAGCGCAGCGCAGTCAGGGCATTGAACTAGACGTATTGGGTGAGATTTTACCAGGTTGGAATATCATCGGTTTCTACGCCTACACCGATGCCAGAGTGACAGAAGATAATGTGATTCCGATTGGCAATCGCCTTCCTAATGCACCACGCCATAGCGCCGGACTTTGGACAACTTATGAAATTCAGCACGGCAATTTGCAGGGCTTAGGTTTTGGGTTGGGAGTGAACTATGTCAGCAACCGCTTTGGCAATTTGGACAATGACTTTGAAATTGGTGACTACTTCCTCACCAATGCGGCTTTGTTTTATCGGCGCGACAACTGGCGGGTGGCGCTTAATGTTAACAATCTATTTGATGTTGGATATATCACTAGCACGAATACCTTTAACCGTAATAGTGGCATTCGACCAGGAGAGCCTTTATCTATAATCGGCTCAATTTCAATCAGCTTTTAAGGGTGTAAATCAAAAAATACTAAAAGCCACATTTATGGTTAAACTTGGCAGCATTCAATTGCTGGTTACGTTCCTAACTGTTGCGATCGGGTCTTGTGGCGTGACAAATCATGCGATTCGCAACACTCCTTTGTCAACGACAAGCGCAGACTGCCGCACGATTGAGCATCAAATGGGTAAAGCCGAAGTCTGCGGACAACCGAAAAACATTGTGGTACTAGGTCCCAATCTTTTAGAGTTGGTACTTGCTTTAGGAATACAGCCTGCCGGATTTGCCGACCATATGGCATTTCACCAAGGAGACTATGACAATCCTCAGCAGCAGATTCCTTATATTGGCGATCGCATCACCAGTCAGCCTATTAATGTCGGGCTTACTTATACGCCATCACTTGAAGCAATCGTCAGAGTTCAGCCTGACTTAATTTTAGGAACGACACGAATGAATAAAAGCCAGTACGAGCAGTTGTCTCAAGTCGCACCAACACTGTTATTCGAGTGGTTTGATACAGAAACTAACTTACGCGCGATCGCTCAAGCTGTGAACCAACCTCAACGCGCAGAACAATTGCTAGCAGAATCTCAACAACTTATTGAAACGGCTCGCAAAGCCTTAGCGCCAGTCGTCTCAACGCATCCACGAGTATTGATGATGACATCTGGAGATGGTCAAGAATTGAATTTACTCGTTGCTGAGAATAACTTTTGCGGTTCTCTGGTTAGCGAGTTAGGCTTTCAACTCGTCTACCCACCTGAAATTGATAAAAATACGCTCAGGTCTTCTACACTTCCTATTTCTGTGGAGACATTACCCCGATTCAACAATGCCGATTTAGTGATTCTTCTAGGATACAACTGGGATACTCGTCAGTTTACAGATATGAAGGCATTTGACGATCATCAGTTAAATAATCTGAAGCAAGGTTGGAAAAAAAATGCGATCGCCCAATCGCTAGATGCTAGCCAAGTCGGACGGGTTTACTTTATTCCTGCTTATATGTGTCTAGGTTTACCAGGTCCAATCGGCACAAAACTGTATATAGAAGAACTACAAAAGTTGCTGTTATCAAACTAACTACTTATAAATTGGCATTTAACACTTGGTCAACACTCAGACCTAATTGCGAAAATACCCCAGACTGAAGCCTCTCATTTCCTTTAAAAATGACTTCCTCATACAGTCCATCAACAAGCGTTAACACTATGATTTGAGCCTGTTGTGGATCGACAATCCAATATTCGGCAATTCCTCTAGCGGCGTACTCAGACCTTTTGTAGCGATAATCTCTATCTTGGTTGATTTTTCCAGGGGAAACTACTTCAACTACCAACAGTGGCGGTGGCATATCTAGCGTAATCGTCGAGCGCGTCGTCTGCTGCATTGCCTCAACAAGCTCATCGGTGAGAACCATCAAATCAGGAATACGAGTCGTCGCACGCACGCCGCTAATCACAATCTCGGCTTTATTGCTGAGTTTGGCAATTGGAACAAATTGAAGAAATCGAACCAGCAAAAAAAGTGCAATCTGCACATTTAGGGGACTTTCCGGCGGCATCTCAACTAATTCTCCAGCCACTAATTCGTATTGAGTGTCCCCGCCATTGTCGTAGTTTAGATATTCCTCAAGCGTCAGGCGTTGGGTTGTGAACATAGCGATCGCACCTGCTGCGAGCAATATCTCAAATTTAACTTCAGTGTAACCCGAAATACACTTGTTGATGCTCTAAATCCTATCCCTATGCGTACTTTCATCATCCTCTGGCTAGGACAGCTTGCCTCCTCTATCGGCAGCAGCATGACATACTTTGCCCTCACTTTGTGGATCTGGCAGCAAACCCAGTCAGCTACCGCGATCGCCCTCATTTTAGTGTTCTATCAACTCCCTCAAGTTGCGATCTCAGTCTTATCCGGTATTTTGGTTGATCGCGTCTCGCGCAAATCTCTTTTGATTGTCAGCGATACTGCCTCCGCCTGCTGTACCTTCTCAGTAGGGATTTTGGCAGCAACTCAGGTTCTACAAACCTGGCATATTTACTTCATTGCCGCAATTATCGGTTGTTTTGGTAACATTCAAGCCCTCACCTATTCGACAATGATTCCGCTGTTGGTGTCGAAACAACATTACACTCGTGCCAGTAGTATGGGCGCAATGGTGGGCTATGCTGCGGGAATTCTCTCGCCCGCATTTGCCGGAGTGTTGTATCCCAAGATAGGACTTTTAGGCATTACAGCGATCGATATGGGGACATTTGCGATCGCCGTTTTCACGTTACTCATCGTACCAATTCCGCAAACACTGCGTGTCGAAATCGATAAGTCGCCAGAAGTCAAAACGGGAAAAAGAATTTGGCAAGAAGCAACGTTTGGATTGCGCTACATTGCTTCGCAGCGCAGTTTATTCTCAATGGCGATCGCGATGTCATCGTTTGCGTTTCTTAATCAAATCAGCGAAACGCTTTATCAGCCAATGATTCTGGCAAGAACGGATGGTAATTCACAAATACTAGGAACAGTCGTAGCAGCATCCGGTGTTGGAGGAGTTGTTGGGGGAATCTTGCTCAGTATTTGGGGTGGTTTTCACCGTCGCATCTTTGGTATGCTTTTCGGATTTATTGGTGCTGGCTTGAGTAACCTGGGATTAGGGATCGGGCTTCCTGTGATTTGGGCGATCGCTCGGTTCGCGGCATCACTTCACAGCCCACTCATTTTTAGCTCTTATATGGCAGTTTGGTATGCCAAAGTTGCCCCTGACTTGCAAGGACGGGTGTTCGCTGCTGATTATTTAATTGGATTAGTGATTGAATCAACAGCTAGTTTGACTGCGGGACTTTTAGCTGACCAAGTTTTTGAACCTGCGATGCGATCCGGCGGATGGGTTTTCTCACTTTTGACTCCCCTAGTTGGTGCTGGGGCTGGTAGCGGAATTGCATTGCTGTACATACTTAATTCTTGCTGCATGGTATTGGTAGGAATCGCGAGTTTTAAAGTACGACGACTACGAGACGCAGAAGCTTTGATGCCAGATTATGAGGCAACTTAGCGGCAACAGTTGTCAAGCTAAAGAAATTTAACGGCTGCCGTATCAAGAATTATTTCCCTAATTGCCCACGCCGCGAACTGAAGTGATATAATTAGCAACCAAAGCTAGGGGTGTCTGGATGTCCAGGCTGAGATCAAACCCTGAGAACCTGAGACCGGCTCATACCGGCGGAGGGAAGCTGTTACTAGAGGAACTGAAATAATGCGTACAGAATGGATCGCGAAGCGTCGCGGACAAAGTAACGTGACACAGCTGCATTACGCGCGTCAAGGCACAATTACCGAAGAGATGCACTATGTTGCTCAACGAGAAAATCTGCCAGCATCACTCATCCGCGAAGAAGTTGCACGGGGACGGATGATTATCCCCGCCAATATTAACCACACGAACTTAGAGCCAATGTGCATCGGCATTGCCTCAAAGTGTAAGGTGAACGCAAATATTGGTGCGAGTCCCAATTCATCGGATCTTGATGAAGAAGTTGCCAAACTCAACCTAGCGGTGAAATACGGCGCAGATACCGTCATGGATTTATCCACTGGTGGCGGGAACTTGGATGAAATTCGCAGCGCGATTATCAAAGCTTCCCCCGTACCAATTGGCACAGTGCCGGTTTATCAAGCACTAGAATCTGTTCATGGCACAATTGAAAAACTCACTCCTGATGACTTTCTTCATGTGATTGAAAAACATGCACAGCAAGGAGTAGACTACCAAACAATTCATGCCGGAATACTCATCGAGCATTTGCCTTTGGTGCGCGATCGCCTAACCGGAATTGTTTCACGCGGTGGTGGAATTCTTGCACGTTGGATGCTGCATCACCACAAACAAAACCCACTGTATACGCACTTTCGTGACATTATTGAAATCTTCAAAAAATACGACGTTTCCTTCAGCTTAGGCGATTCACTTCGCCCTGGATGTACGCACGATGCATCTGATGCGGCACAACTCGCCGAACTCAAAACCTTGGGACAACTGACGCGCAAAGCGTGGGAACAAGACGTTCAGGTTATGGTAGAAGGTCCAGGTCACGTACCGATGGATCAAATTGAATTTAATGTCAAAAAACAAATGGAAGAGTGTTCCGAAGCACCCTTCTACGTTCTAGGACCATTAGTAACAGATATTGCTCCTGGTTATGACCATATTACATCAGCGATCGGCGCAGCAATGGCAGGATGGTATGGTACTGCAATGTTGTGCTATGTGACGCCTAAAGAGCATTTAGGACTGCCTAATGCTGAAGACGTGCGGAATGGATTAATTGCCTATAAAATCGCGGCTCACGCCGCTGATATTGCACGTCACCGTCCTGGTGCTAGAGATCGCGACGACGAACTGTCCCGCGCTCGTTATAACTTTGATTGGAACCGACAGTTTGAGTTATCGCTCGATCCAGAACGCGCCAGAGAATACCACGACGAAACTTTACCTGCAGATATTTACAAAACTGCAGAATTCTGCTCGATGTGTGGTCCCAAGTTCTGTCCCATGCAAACAAAAGTTGATGCAGATGCATTAACAGAGTTAGAAAAGTTCTTGGCAAAAGAAACTGTATCTAGAAACGCTTAAACTAAAGACTGGGACTAGGAATGGGAACTAGTTCCCAGTTGTCGGAAATGTTTCTGCAGATCTTCAATTGTAAACACCGATTGAAATTGCAAACCAGCTGATGCATATAATTCAGCACCTCCTTGCAAGCGATCAACTAAGGAAATAACATAATGAACGTTGTAGCCCGCCGCTTTAAGCCTTTCTACGGCTTTTAATGCCGATCCTCCTGTTGTCACTACATCTTCCAACACCACCACACTCGCATTTTCTGGCAAATTGGGACCTTCAATATATGCTCTTGTGCCATGTCCCTTCGCTTCTTTGCGGACAATCAACGCTGGTATGGGGCGATTTTCATAAGCAGAAACAACACTGACTGCTGTAACAATCGGATCAGCACCTAAAGTTAAACCTGCTACAGCCTGAGTATTAGTTGGTAGTAGAGAAAGAATGATCCGCCCAATGGCTAATGCTCCTTGGGGATGTAACGTAACTTCCTTACCATTAATGTAGTAAGAACTGTATTGCCCAGAAGAAAGCACAAAATCTCCTTCGCGATAAGCTAGCCGACAAAACAAATCTAGTAGTTGCTGGCGAAGAATAGACAAACTAGTAGTAGTTGCCCAATTATCAGATGCTGGCTGCGACGCGGTTTGATCAATCATCAGTGTGTCAACGGTGGTAGCTAAGCAAAAGTTAAGCTAAAAAGAGTTTAAATTCCAGCATAAATGAAGATTGCGTTAGAAAGTGAGGTTGATTCATGCGTTTCTCATACAAATACTTGTTGAGTAGTTTAATAATTCTTGCTGTTCCTACTGCGGCGATCGCCCAAACACCTCCAATTGTAGAGTCAACAAGTAGCGAAACAGTACCAGAGGCATATTACAGAGCCTTCTTTACAAATGCGCCTGACTTCTATCGCGATCGCTCTTTACTGCGGCAACTTAACACATTTTTTGGAATTGGTTCTTTGACTCGCAACAGTTTTCCTGAAAACGAATACGCTCGTGATGCTCGGCTAATTAACATTTTGTACCAAGATATACTTCAACAACAGGCAGGTAGCACAACTATTCGTACCCCTGATTTACAAAATCCTTACGACTCGTCACTTTTTTCACAGCCGCCCGCAGTCACTACTCAAGATGAAAATAATACGCCCACTACACCCGATCCAGATGATGCAGAAAACTCGGATCAGAACGACATTGATGTTCCATCTGATGCGGAACCAACTGAAGACAGCCCTATAGAAAATGATTTTGAAAGCGAAACGGAGACTCCTGGAATTGTTCCCTTCGAGTAGAAGTTTTTAAAAATATTAAAATCGGCAGTGCAGGAGTTGAACCTGCCTAAGGCGAATTATGAGTTCGCTGCCTCAACCGCTCGGCCAACTGCCGTAATTTTTTTGCACAATTAACTACTTAAATAGCTTATTGTAGCTGACATATTAGCATATCATCTTTATACTATTATTGCTCATGCAATGCAGTTTAGTTATTGCTCAATGCTATCGTTCTAACAATAAGATAATTAAATAGACACAGCAAACAACATGTTGAGCAGCAACTTGTATATTAAATAACCCATGAAAATAAATTCTACTGTAGCGCTTAGTTTGCTCTTATTAGTCCTCATGGCAATAGCAGGTTACGTCAGTGCAGTATGGGGGTTTACCATCGGTAGCGAAGCACTTGAAAGCGTGACACAACCCGATACTCGTCCCACAAGTAAAGCTAAAGCTCCTTCAGGAGGCTCGCAACAACGGGCAGTAGTAATGTTGAAAGAGCAAGATATTCTCACCAACGTTCGGGCAAGAATAGAAGGAAAAGGCAAAAATGCCAAGCCTGAACCACAGCAACAAAAAAATGATACTCAGTCTAGTGCCAAACCAAAAGCACAGTTAGTAGTAGCCGCAAATCAACCTGGATTTCCTTTAGTCAATCGCGATCGCGGTGTCATGCTAGAGGTGATCTCAGCGCAATATTCTGGGGGAACTTTACAGCTAAGATTGAATCTTAAAAATGAAAGCGATCGCACAGTGCGCTTTTTGTATAGTTTTATGGATATCACTGATAACCACGGACGCCCATTAATTGCAAATGCTGAAGGTTTACCGGAGAAGTTACCGCCAGATGGTAAACCAATTTCTGGCATTCTCAGTATCCCCTCAACTGCTCTAGATGATGTTGAAAAACTGTCTCTACGATTGACAGATTATCCGGAGCAGCAACTTAAACTGCAAGTGTCCGAAATTCCTGTCAAAATTTAGGTAGTGTAGTATCTTAATTCGAGCAAGGTAGACCGCGATGCCAAAAGGCATCATCTGGAATCAAACTGATGTCTCACTTGCCGATAGTTTTCTGTATTGTTCCGCTGTTGGCTGTATCACCGTTGTTTATCTCAGACATTTGGTTACGTCTACTATCGGTGTTATTGCTCATTGCAATTAATGCCTTTTTTGTGACAGCCGAGTTTTCTATGGTGTCTGTACGGCGATCGCGCATTCACCAATTAGTCGAAGCTGGAGATGCTCCTGCTATTACACTTCAAGCCCTGCAACATAGTATTGATCGCTTACTATCTACAACTCAATTAGGAATTACTTTATCGAGTTTGGCGCTTGGCTGGATTGGAGAAAGTACTATGGCTGTACTCGTTGCTACTGGGCTGACACAGTTACCCTTATCTGACGTTATGCGGATCAGAATAGCGCACTCGCTATCAATTCCCTTAGCTTTTTTTCTGGTAGCATATCTCCAAATTGTTTTGGGAGAACTGTGTCCTAAGTCAGTTGCATTACTTTACTCTGAACGCTTGGCAAGGTTGTTGGCGCTAC